>JAGPIM010000192.1 GCA_018055005.1 Laribacter sp. | reverse complement strand
TAGGACAAGGACAAGCGCGCGGTGGTTGGCGACTACCTCAGCATCTACGAAATTCAGGATGCCGTGGACGATGGTGCCACGGTGCCGATCTACTACGAGAGCCGGCTGGCCAAGCTGGACGTAAAGCAGGCCGAGATCGACGCGCTCAACGAGCAGGTCGATGAGGTGGTTGAAGACGAAGAGGATATCGCCAGCCGTGAAAAGACCAAGAGCGAATGGGCAGCGCTGGAAAAACTGGTGGGTGCGGAACCGCGTCTAGCACAAGTGGCGAAGGATTTGGTTGAGCACTACGAAACCCGCAGCGCGACGCTGGACGGCAAGGCCATGATCGTGTGCATGAGCCGCGACATTTGCGCGCAACTTTACAAGGCCATCACCACCCTGCGACCAGACTGGCACGACGACGATCCGGAAAAAGGCGCCATCAAGGTGGTTATGACTGGTTCGGCGGCCGACAAGGAACTGCTGCAACAGCATCTGTACAGCAAGCAGGTGAAAAAGCGCCTGGAGAAGCGTTTCAAGGATGCCAAAGACCCACTTAAGCTGGTGATCGTGCGCGACATGTGGTTAACCGGCTTTGATGCACCGTGCTGTCACACCATGTATGTGGACAAGCCCATGAAGGGCCACAACCTGATGCAGGCAATTGCGCGGGTGAACCGGGTGTTCAAGAACAAACCGGGCGGCCTCGTGGTGGACTACATCGGCATCGCCAACGAACTGAAGGCCGCGCTCAAGACCTACACCGAAGCCAAGGGCAAAGGCGACCCTACGCACAACGCAGCCGAAGCTCTGGCCGTGTTGCTCGAGAAAATGGACATCGTGCGCGGCATGATGCACGGCTGTGACTACAGCGGGTTTGAAACCAAGGCGTCGGCATTGCTGGTGCCCTGTGCTAACCATCTGCTGGGTCTAATGGATGGCAAGCAGCGCTTACTGGACACGATGGTGGCGGTAGCCAAAGCGTATTCACTGTGTGGCACGCTGGAAGAGGCCGCCACGCTGCGCAAGGAGATCGCTTTCTTCTCGGCCATCAAGGCGGCCATCACCAAGTTCACCACGGTAGACAAAAAGCGATCCACCGAAGAGAAAAACAGTGCGCTGAAGCGGATCTTGGACAACGCCATCGTTGCCGACGGCGTGGCAGACATCTTTGCGCTGGCGGGACTCGATAAGCCGAACATTGGTTTGCTGTCGGATGAGTTCCTTGAAGACGTGCGCCAGATGGAAAGCCGCAACCTGGCCGTGGAGCTTCTGGAGAAATTGCTGCGCGATGAGATCAAGGCGCGGGCACGCAACAACGTGGTTCAGGAGAAGAGATACGGCGACCGTCTGCTGGAGACCCTGCGCAAGTATCACAACCGTGCCATCGAGACGGCACAGGTCATCGAAGAGTTGATTCAGATGGCCAAGGAGTTTCAGGCGGTTCTGGAGCGCGAGGCGGCCCTGGGTTTGGGGCAGGACGAGATCGCCTTCTACGATGCGCTGGCCAACAACGAAAGCGCGGTCCGCGAACTGGGTGATGACATTCTGAAGAAGATCGCCATCGAGATTACAGAAAAGTTACGGGCCAGCACGACGGTGGATTGGCAGGTGCGCGAGAGTGTCCGGGCGCGACTGCGAATTCTGGTGCGGCGCTGCTTGCAGAAATGGAAGTACCCGCCTGACCAGCAGGCCGATGCGGTTGAACTGGTACTGAAGCAGGCGGAGTCGCTGTCAGACGAGTGGTCGAAGTAGCGAGAATCATCCGCAGAAATACTCAGCAGTGCTCATTGGCCCCAATAGCAAGTCGTTCGGTAGTAAATTGCACGCCACCATTTCAGGCAAAAGCCGGTAACGACGCAGCAGGCTGCGGGTTGCCGGCTTTTTTCTTGCCGTTGATTTGTATTCCAGATCCTGCCGGCGGCAAACCGGCTTGTCCTGCTCCTGGGTCGGGCAGGTATCGTCCGGGGCCAGTGGCATGCGCAAGCGTAGCCGGCGCATGCCGCCAAGGTTGCATCATGCCTGCCGGCAACCGTCCAGGTGGCACGGCCAGAGGATGGTGACCTTCGGCTCCGGTAGCGGTTGGCCTGATCCCGCCCCTTCAGATGCCCTGCATGGTCATTTTCATGGCAGAGACCATCCCGGGCATGCAGCAAGTCCGGGTTGGCAGGTCATGCGGCCTCGTGCCGCTTCAACCCGCCGCGGCATCGATCCGGTAGCGGTACTGCAAGGGCAGGCTCACCAGCAGGGTGGCCAGTTCTGTCAGCAACAGGGTCAGCCAGATCGCCATGCCGCCCAGCCAGCTCATGCCCCACAGGAACCCCAGCAACAGGATCCAGCTTCTCAGCAGGGCAATCACCAGTGACGGCCCCGGCCGTTCCATGGCCGTCAGGTAGCCGGCAATCACCAGATTGATGCCCGCAGGCAGGAACGCCAGCGCATACCATGGCACAGCCACGGCAATCAGGGTCTGTGCTTCTCCGCCTTGCGGCAGGAACAGCAGGGTCAGCTGGTCGGCGAACCCCGTCAGGCCGGCTGCCACCAGCATGGCGCAGCCTTCCACCGCCAGCGTGCCGATCACCAGTGTCTGCCGGATGGAGCGCGCTGCCTGCGCGCCGCGGTAATAACTCAGCATCGGCTGCATGCTCTGCACCAGCCCGACCATGGTGACAGTGGCCGCCAGTGTCATGTACTCGATCACCGCATACGCCGCAAGGCCGCTGGCACCGAACTGGGTCAGCACCGCCTGGTTGAAGGCGTAGATGGTCACCACTGGCGCCAGGGCCGCCAGGAACTCGGACAGGCCGTTGTAGCAGATCATGCCGGCGTGTGACCGGCGCCAGCGGAACCGCGGGCGCAGCACGCTCCGTGGCCGGCAGACCCAGGCCAGCATGATCAGGCTGACGGCCATTAGGCTCAGGCCCGTGGCCAGTGCCGCGCCTTGCATCTGCCAGCCCAGACGGGCAATCAGCAGATAGTCCAGTCCCATGTTCAGTGCCGCACCGATGATCATGGCCAGCAGGCCCAGATGTGCTGCCCGGGCGCTTTCCACCCGCAGCACCAGTTCCAGTGCCGGTACGGAACAGGCAAACAGCACGAATGGCGCATACTGGCGCAGATAGGCCTCGCCCAGCTCCGCCAGCGTGCCGGATGCGCCCAGCAATGCCACGATCTGCGCCGGCCACAGCAGCAGCACGCCACTGAGCAGAATGCTACCGGCCAGCAGCAGCACCAGCGTCTGCCCGCAGACCCGGCGGACCTCGCTGCGCTTTCCTTCGCCACGCAGGCGGGCCATCAGCGTGGCCGCCCCGATGCCGATCATCAGGCTGATGGCGTAGGGTACGTACAGCACCGGCAGGACCAGGTTCAGCGCCGCCAGCGCCTGCCCGCCGACAAAGCGGCCGATGAATACCCCGTCGGCGACGGTATAAGCGGTATATACCCAGCCTGCCAGCACGGTCGGCAGGGCCAGGTGCATGAATTCCCGCACGATCGGTTTTTCAAACTGCCACAGCATACAAATACAAGTCCGGAATCCTGCCAAAAGCGGCAAACTGGTCCGTATTATCCTGATTCATTCCCCCGGCCGGACTGCCGGCTCTGTTTAGAAAAACCAAACAGTCATGGCGACAATACACAGGAAACATAAGCAATGGACCAGCTTGGCCAGATCCGCATTGCCCTGAAAGTGGCCGAACTGGGCAGCTTTGCCGCCGCTGCCCGGGCGCTGAAACTCAGCACCGGTGCCGTCAGCCAGTCGGTTGCCCGGCTGGAAGGCCAGCTGGGCCTGCGGGTGTTCGAGCGCAATACCCGGCAGGTCCGGCAGACCGTGGAGGGTGAGCAGCTGCTGGACCGGCTGCGGCCGCTGGTACGGGCCATGGACGGCGTGCTGGAGCCTGGACTGTCACGGCAGGCTGTGCGCGGCGTGCTGACCGTCGAGCTGTCCGAGAGCTTTGCCAACGCCGTGGTCATTCCACGGCTGCCACAGTTCATGGCCCGCCATCCGGCCCTGTCGCTCATCATCCACCTGAGCGAGCGCGCCACCAACCTCAGCCGCGAGCCGATCGACGTGGCCTTGCGCACGGTCGAGCCGATCGAACCCGCCGCGCGCTATCGCCGGCTGCGCGCCTTTGCCCTGGTGCCGGTAGCGGCGCCGGACTATCTGGCGCGTGCCGGCATGCCGCAGCATCCGCTTGACCTCCTTCAGCACCAGCGCATCGATTTCCTGACGCCTTACGACCGCAAGGCTTGGCCGGCGTATTTCTACCGGGATGGCGAAGAAATCGAGATTCCACCGCAGGGTCGCATCGCGCTGGACAATTCGCAGGCCTGCCTCGCGCTGGCCAGACAGGGCATGGGCATCTACGCTGACTACGCGCTCCAGCTCAAGGACGACCTCGCCAGTGGCCGTTTGCAGCGCATCCTGCCGGACTGGGACATGCTGAGCTGGCCGTTGTTTGCCGTTTACAAAAACGAAGGCCCGCCGTCGGCCGCCGTGCGCGCCTTTCTGGATTTCCTGGAGGAAAGCTGCAACCAGGTGAATGAGGACGGACCGGTTGCCGGCAATCCGGGGTAAGCGTCGCTGACAAAACCCTTTTCCCTTACGGCTCGGGCAGGCCTGATCAGGATCTTGCCAGTACTCGTCCGCGGCT
Organism: Laribacter sp.; assembly: GCA_018055005.1. Taxonomy (GTDB): domain Bacteria; phylum Pseudomonadota; class Gammaproteobacteria; order Burkholderiales; family Aquaspirillaceae; genus Laribacter. Next base: position 256 of record JAGPIM010000192.1, on the reverse strand, counting down.
TTGCCGGCTGCTCCGGGCCCGGTGTTCCGGCATCCGGCAGTGGCCGGAGGGCGGGTGGCCGGTCAGGGCTTCGCGGACCCGCCTCCGGCATCAGGCTGGACTGGACGGCACGCAGACAAGCGTCTGGCCGGGCTGCCTCATATCGCGGGCAAGGGCTGGCGGGCCAGCGCCATGAAGGCTTGCAGGTAGGTCAGGCCGGCATCGGTTTCGCGGATGCCGAGGAAAATCTGCTTGGGAATGCCGTGCCGGCCCAGTT
>JAGPIM010000047.1 GCA_018055005.1 Laribacter sp. | reverse complement strand
GTCGTAGGCCGTCACCATGATGGCGAAGGATTCTTCGACAAACGGCGAATCCGGGAATTCCTTGATCATGCCCTGGGCACGGTTTGCGGCTGCCAGATAGGCGCTGCGGCGCATGTAATAGCGCGCGACGAAGAGCTCGTGTTCGGCCAGGCCGTCGACGAGGTTCTGCATTTTCACCCGGGCATCCGGGGCATACTTGCTGTCCGGGAAGCGCACGACCAGATCACGGAACGAGGTAAAGGCCTCGCGCGCGGCCTTGGGATCACGCTCGGCCCGGTCCTGACCGGTGTATTTGGACAGGATGCCGCCGTCTTCGTTGTAGTTGACCAGTCCCTTGAGGTAGTAGACGTAGTCAACGTTCGGGTGCGCCGGGTGCAGCTTGATGAAGCGGTCGGCAGCGGCCAGCGACAAGGCCGGTTCCTGGTCCTTGAAGTGCGCGTAGGCAAGGTCCATCTGTGCCTGCTGGGCATAGCGGCCATACGGGTAACGCGCTTCGAGCGTTTCGTAGAGCTTGATCGCCCGCGTATAATTTCCACTATTCAGCTCGTCGCGCGCCTCGGAATAGAGTTTTTCGACTGTCCAGCCGCGCGTCTCGTCCGCTGGCTCGGAGGTGGTCGAACACCCGGCAAGCCAGGCCGCCATCAGCATCATTACCGCGATTTTTTTCATGACCGAATCCGTAGCAAAGTTCGACGATTATAACGATATCGTTGACACCCGTGTCCTCACGATTCCCGATACATTGGCCGGCGAACGGCTGGATGCCGCGCTGGCGGCCCTGATGCCCGACCAGTCGCGCAGCCGGTTGACCCAGTGGATCAAGGACGGCCACGTGCGCGTGGACGGCAGCACGGTCACCGTACCGCGCAGCAAGACCGTTCTCGGCCAGCAGGTCGAGGTGGACGAACAGCTGTCGCTGGACGAAATGGCCTTTGCCCCGGAGGACATCGACATTCCGGTGATCTACGAAGACCGGCAGATCCTCGTCGTCAACAAGCCGGCCGGGCTGGTCACACACCCGGGCAACGGCAACTGGTCCGGCACACTGCTCAACGGCTTGCTGTACCGGGTGCCGGAACTGGCCCACGTCCCGCGCGCCGGCATCGTGCACCGCCTCGACAAGGACACCAGCGGCCTCATGGTGGTGGCCAAGACCGTGGCCGCCCAGCTCGACCTCATCAAGCAGTTGCAGGCCCGCACGGTCAAGCGCCATTACCGGGCCATCGCCTGCGGCAACGTGGCCGGTGACATCACCATCGACAAGGCCATCGGCCGCGATCCCAAGACCCGGGTGAAGATGGCCGTGGTCGCCTTTGGCGGCAAACCGGCCATCACGCATGTGCGGCCGCTGGAAATGTTCGAGCACCACACCCTGGTCGAGTGCCGGCTGGAAACCGGCCGCACCCACCAGATCCGCGTGCACATGGCCAGTATCGGCTGCCCGCTGGCCGGTGATCCGCTCTATGGCAACCCGCGGCTGCCGGCCTCACCGGAAGTCCGGGAAGCCATCAACGACTTTGGCCGGCAGGCACTGCATGCCGCCAAACTGGCACTGATCCATCCGGAAAGCAAAAAGCCGGTCGGCTGGAAAACCCGTCTGCCGCAGGACATGCAGTACCTACTGTCGGTCATGCACGACGCCCAGCAGCCGGATGACTGGGATGATGATGAAGAAGACGACCTGACCGGCTGGGAAATCATTTACACGCAGGAGTAACGCCATGCAGACACTCACTGCCGACTGGCCGGCTCCTGCCCGCGTCCGCACCCTGGTCACGACCCGCGACGGTGGTATCAGCCTGGCACCCTATGCCAGCCTGAACCTGGGCCAGCATGTGGGCGACGATCCGGCTGCCGTCGCCGAAAACCGGGCCCGCCTGCGGGCCTGCCTGCCGGCCGAACCATTCTGGCTGAACCAGGTTCACGGCATCGGCGTGCAGGAAACCTGCACAGACGCACCGGATGTCCCTCCCGATGCCGATGCCGGCTTCACGCGCCAGCCTGGCGTGGTATGTGCCGTCATGACGGCAGACTGCCTGCCGGTGCTGATGACCGACCGGTCCGGCAGCGTCGTGGCTGCCGCCCACGCCGGCTGGCGCGGGCTGTGCAACGGCATCATCGAAGCCACCATCGCCCGGATGGCCGTACCGGCCAGTGACATCCTGGCGTGGCTCGGGCCGGCCATCGGGCCGGATGCCTTTGAAGTCGGGCCGGAAGTCCGGGCAGCCTTCATGGCGCATGACCTGGCAGCAGCCAGCGCCTTTGCCGCCATTCCGGACGTCAAGTATCTGGCGGACATCTACCTGCTGGCGCGCCAGCGCCTGAATGCCTGCGGCGTCACCGAAGTACATGGCGGCGATGCCTGTACCGTGACCGAGCGTGAGCGTTATTTTTCCTACCGCCGTGATGGTCGCACCGGCCGGATGGCATCGCTGATCTGGCTGGCTGACTGACATGGATGCCATCGTGCAGCAAGCCATGGCCAGATGGCCGGACGTACCTGATGTCTATGGCTGGCTGGCGCGCGACGGCCGGGGCGGCTGGCTGATCCGGGGTGAACGGCTGGAGCATGCAGCCACACTGGAATTCATCCTGCGCAATTACCAGCCGGACGAACGCGGCGCGTGGTTTTTCCAGAACGGGCCGCAGCGTGTATTTGTCAGTCTGGCAACAGCCCCGCTGACCGGCAGGCTGATGCCGGACGGACGCATCTGCACCGGTATTCCGGCAGATTTCCAGCCACGGCAGGCGTTCCTGACGCCTGACGGCGATTGCTACCTGCTGGCCGCCACCGCTCATGCAGCCTTGCTGGACGGTGCTGATCTGGCCGCGGTTTCCTTCATCAATGTGCAAGGCCGGCCGGCTACTGACACTGACTGGGAGCATGGTCCCGGCACCGGCTGGCAATTGCAGGCCGGGCGCTTTTGCCTGCCCTTGCAGACCGTGTTCCAGGAGGCCATTCCCGTACAGTGCGGGTTCCTGCGCCAGCCATACCCCTGATGCCCAGATCAGTATTGCCGCTATCCGTGCGGGCAGGTTACTATCGCGTCGCAGCGTTTCAAGCAAGTCTTCCAGTCTGTTTCTGTCTTCTTCCCTCCCGCAGGGCAGCAAGTTTCAGTCGCACTCGTCGCACGCTTGACTCGGTTCCCCATTTGGGCTGCGAAGCGGCAGGCACCATGCTTTTCCTACCGTTTTCCGGTAACAGGCACGCCTGCCAAATTGTGTGATTGTTCAGGACTTCCGACTCATGACGACTCAGACCGGCACGGTAAAATGGTTCAACGAAACCAAGGGTTTCGGATTCATTTCTCCCGACGCAGGCGGCGATGATCTCTTCGCTCACTTCACCGAAATCCAAACCAAGGGCTTCCGTACCCTGGCCGAAGGCGAACGCGTGACTTTCGAGACCAAGATGGGTCCGAAAGGCGTGGCAGCTGCCAACATCCAGAAGGCCTGACCCGCTTTCCCGGCAGCATAAAGCCGCAACCAGAAGGTTGCGGCTTTTTTGCGTCTGCCTGTCTCCGGGTGGGCTGCTTCGCCCAAGCCATGGGTCCTGCGGCTCACCCGCTTCGCCAGCTGCCAGCCTGACGTCTTCTCGACAAACAGGCCAGCACCCTTCCCGCAGCCGGAAGGCTGCATACACCGTTTATCCCAGCGGAGCCGGAACAACCACGACCAGGCTCACCCGGCTCAAGGCATGCACACTCCTTTGCCAAGCGCCCATGAAGAACGCTGCCTTGAAGCAAGGCAGCGTCAGCCAGACAGCAGCAACGGTCAGCGTCAGTGAGAGGCCACGCGGTAGCGCTTTTCCAGCGCCGCGATTCCCCACGCCATCAGCATGGTCAGGGCCAGATACATGAACGAGATGGTCAGGTACGGCTCCCAGTAGCGCGAGTACACGCCAGCCACGGTCCGGGCGGCAAAAGCCAGTTCCGCAAGACCAATGGCCGACACCAGCGAGCTGTCCTTGAGCAGCATGATGGCTTCGTTGCCAAGCGGCGGCAGCATGCGCCGGAATGCCTGCGGCACCACCACGAACCTCATCGCCTGGCCATAGCTCATTCCCAGCGAACGGGCGGCTTCCATCTGCCCCTTGTCGATCGACAGGATGCCGGCCCGGAAAATCTCGGTGATATAGGCACCGGCGTTCAGGGTCAGGGCCAGCAGGCCGGAAAAGAATGCGCCGTAGTTCTGGCGGATTTCCCGAGCCAGATCACCGCTGATCAGGATACCGTCAACCGGATGAACCAAGGTCGGCATCAGTGCGAAGTGCACCAGCAGGATCTGCACGAAAAGCGGCGTACCGCGAAAGAAGGTCACATACGCCGTAGCCGGCCATTTGACGCAATAGCGCAGGAGATATTTGCCCATTCCATGGCGCGCATCGGCCAGCCGGGCCATCCCCATGAAAAGGCCGATCAGGGTTCCCAGCACCACGGCAATCACCGTAATGCCCAGTGTCATTTTTACGCCATCGATAAACAACGGGGCGTATTCAACAATCATCGAAAACCGGAAGTCCATACTACTCCCTCTTCTCCCGGGTACTTCAAAGCGATGCCCGTCCGGAGACGGGCATCACACGAGATGCCAGACTTACTGCTGCTTGGCTCCAAACCACTTGGCGTAGATCTGGTCGTAGGTACCATCAGCCTTGATGGCAGCCAGACCCTTGTTGATCTGCTCCTGCAAGGCCTGGTTGCCCTTCTTCACGGCGATGCCATAGTACTCCGGTGCAAAGCTTTCGGTATCTTCAACCGACACCAGACCCTTGTCACCATTGTTGGAGAGGTAGTTCACCACCACACCGTTATCCGCCACCACGGCATCCACACCACCGTTTTCCAGCTCCTTCAGGGCCAGCGGGGTGCTTTCAAAACGCTTGATGTCCGGACTGCTCTTGCCCAGCAGCTTCTGGGTGACTTCGTCGCCGGTCGTACCGGTCTGGACGGCAACCTTCTTGCCCTTCAGGTCGGCAAACTTCTTGATGCCGGCGGCGTCATTATTGCCGACCACGATCAGCTGGCGGGCCTCGAAATACGGCTCGGAGAAGTCCATGGTCTGCTTGCGCTCGTCGGTAATCGTCACGGCCGACACGACGATGTCGCGGTCACCATTGCCGAGGCTGGCAAAAATGCCTTCCCACGGTGTATTGATGAACCTGACCTTGAAGCCGCCCTTTTCAGCCGCGGCCGACAGCACGTCCATGTCAAAGCCTTCGACCTGCTTCTTGTCGTTTTCGTACTCGAACGGAGCATAAGCCGCATCCGTACCGACCACATATTCCTTCACGGCCGGCGCTTCCGGAGCAGCCGCCGCCTCGGGAGCGGCTTCTTTCTTGCCACAACCAGCCAGAACCACTGCCGACAGGATAGCCGACAGCACCAAGTTTCTACGTGACAACTGCATGTGAATTCCTCCACTGATTTCGCTATGAAACGAGATCCACCCAGTGCAAAACAGGCTATCTCAAGCGTGCTAATATAACTGCCAGTTCGCTCATTTCTCAATAAGCACAAATAAATAAAGTTCCGGGATTAATTTCTGCCCAATATTCAATTTTATGCAAAACATCCTGAAAACCATTGATTTAAAGGGATTTATCGCCACAGGCCTGATCAGCTTGTCCTTGATGGCGACCAGCCCTCTTGCTTACACCGAAGACCTGCCATTGCCAGGCGACTACATGCCGGCACATACCAAGCCCACCCGGTCCGCTCGCCCGGCTCCGGCCCCCAAAGCCGAAAAGCGCGCTGCAACTTCGCGCCCCGCCGCTAAAAACAGGCAGGCCCAAAAAACCGGTGTACGGAAAAACTCCCGGAACGCCAATGCCAGACAGGGCAAGCAATCCGTCCGTTCCAGCAAGGCTGTCACAGCGCGAAGCAACAAGGCCGGCAAGCCCGCAGTCACCCGCAAGGCCGCCTCGGCCCGTACCAGCAAGAAACAGGCCATGGCACTGAAATCCACCCGCAAGGCCAAGGCAGTGCCCCGGAAACAACCGGTTGCCCAGCCAGCCGGCAAGGCCAAACGCACGCAAGCCAAAACCAACAAAGTTAAAAAGGCCTCTGCCGGCAAAACGGCTGCAAAGCAGAAAAAATAAGCCTCTCCGGCTTTTCATTGCCTGGTCATGAAATGTAAAAAAACGCGCATCTCCGAGAGGAAATGCGCGTTTTTTGTCTGGCGTAACAGTCAGCTGCGTTTCAGACGGGCAAATGCTTCGGCCATGGCACCGCCACCGGCACGCTCGTCACGACGACCGCCGCCGGAGGAACGGCGCTCACCCCCTCCTCCGGCACTGCGCCGCGATGCCGACGATCCACTGCCATCCAGCGGATCGTCCAGCCGCATGGTCAGCGCAATCCGCCGGCGGCCGAGATCGACTTCGACCACCTTGACCTTGACCACGTCACCGGCCTTGACCACCTTGCGCGGGTCATCAACGAAGGATTTTGACAGTGCGGAAATGTGTACCAGCCCATCCTGGTGCACGCCGATGTCCACAAACGCACCGAAATTGGCCACGTTGGTGACCACGCCTTCCAGCAGCATGCCTGGTTGCAGGTCCTTGATGTCCTCTACGCCATCGGCAAACGCCGCCGTCTTGAACTCCGGCCGCGGGTCACGCCCCGGTTTGTCCAGCTCGCGCAGGATATCCATCACCGTCGGCAGGCCGAACCGTTCATCCGTCAGTTCGGACGGCTTGATGGTTTTCAGGAAACCGCTGTCACCGATCAGGGCCTTCACATCACGCCCGGTACGCAACACGATGCGCTCGACCACCGGATACGCTTCCGGGTGCACGGCCGAGGCATCCAGCGGATTCTGGCCGTTCATGATGCGCAAAAAGCCGGCAGCCTGTTCAAAGGTCTTGTCACCCAGACGCGGCACTTCGAGCAGCTGCTTGCGGCTGCCAAACGCACCATGGGCATCGCGGTAGCTGACGATATTGGCTGCCAGCGTGGTATTGAGGCCGGAAACCCGGGTCAGCAGCGCTGCCGACGCGGTATTCACGTCCACTCCCACCGCGTTGACGCAGTCCTCGACCACGGCATCCAGCGAACGCGCCAAGTGGCTCTGGTTCACGTCATGCTGGTACTGGCCGACCCCGATCGACTTGGGATCGATCTTGACCAGCTCGGCCAGCGGGTCCTGCAGGCGCCGGGCAATCGACACGGCACCGCGCAGCGATACATCCAGCTCGGGAAACTCGCGGGCAGCCAGTTCGCTGGCGGAATACACCGAAGCCCCGGCTTCGCTGACCACGATTCTGGTCAAACCCAGCTGCGGATGCTTTTGCATCAACTCGGCAGCCAGCCGGTCGGTTTCCCGGCTGGCCGTCCCGTTGCCGATCGCCACCAGTTCCACCCGGTGCTTCGCGCACAGCGCAGCCAGCACGGCGATGGAGCGGTCCCAGTCCCGGCGCGGCTCGTGCGGATAGATGGTTGCGGTATCCAGAAGCTTGCCGGTTGCATCCACCACAGCCACCTTCACGCCAGTACGCAGGCCGGGGTCCAGGCCGAGCGTGGCGCGCGGCCCGGCCGGGGCAGCCAGCAGCAGGTCATGCAGGTTGCGCGCAAACACGCGGATCGCCTCTTCCTCGCCGGCCTCGCGCATGCGGTTCATGGCGTCGAGTTCCAGCGACAGGAAAATCTTGGCGCGCCAGGTCAGCCGCACGGTATCCAGCAGCCATTTATCGGCCGGCCGGCCACCATCACGCACGCCCACCTGGGCGGCGATAATGGCCTCGTACTCGCTGCGCTGGGTCAGCGGCACATCTTCGGGCTGCCAGGCCAGCGCCAGCGTCAGCACTTCTTCGTTGCGGCCGCGCAGCAAGGCCAGCGCCCGGTGCGACGGAATGGCCCGGATCGGCTCGCGATGATCAAAGTAGTCGGAAAACTTGGCGCCGGCAGTTTCCTTGCCCGGCACCACTTTGGCGACCAGCTCGCCCTCCTGCCACAGCTTGTCGCGCAGCCGTCCCAGCAGGCCGGCATCTTCGGCAAAGCGCTCGATCAGGATGGCCCGTGCTCCGTCAAGGGCGGCCTTGACATCGGCCACACCCTTGCCGGCATCGACAAAAGCCGCTGCCGCCTGCTCGGGCTCCTGCTCCGGCCGGGCCAGCAGGCTTTCCGCCAGCGGTTCAAGTCCGGCTTCGCGGGCAATCTGCGCGCGGGTACGCCGTTTGGGCTTGTAGGGCAGATACAGGTCTTCCAGCCGGGTCTTGTCGGTTGCAGCATAGAGTGCCGCTTCCAGTTCACCGGTCAGCTTGCCCTGCTCGGTGATGGACTTGAGGATGCTGTCGCGTCGCTCGTCCAGCTCGCGCAGATAGCGCAGGCGCTCGTCCAGCTGGCGCAGCTGGGTGTCATCCAGCCCGCCGGTGGCTTCCTTGCGGTAGCGGGCCACAAACGGCACGGTTGCTCCGCCGTCCAGCAGCTCCACGGTAGCGGCCACCTGGCTGGTGCGGACCTTGAGTTCCTCGGCAATACGCTCGGCAATCGGTTTCAACATGGTGAATCGGGAATCGTGCGAAAGGCGGGACTTTAGCAGAGCCCGCCGGGCAACGTCAGCGCAAGGAGCCGGAACCTTGCCGCTGCGAAGCTGCGTCCGTCTGCACTCGCCGTCCGGCACACACAGCATGGCAATCGCGTCCGGGTCGAAGCCTGCCCGCAATCCGCGCCCGCAGTCCGGATGCGACTCACCAGCCATGCAGGTCGTCATGACCGGCAGCACGACAGCCATCGCACCGATTTGACCGGATGCAACGGCAGCTGCCGTGCCAGTGATAATTGTCAGTGGATGGCCGACAGCAGTCCGCCCAGCTTGACTGACGACCTGGAAGCAGCCGGATTGCCAGCAGCACGCGCCGCCCGGCGCTCAATGGCCTCGGCCAGGGCAAACAGCCGGTCGGCCAGTTGGGCATCGGTCTGGCGAGCCAGATCGGAAGAAGTCAGGGCGCCACCCAGCAAGGAGGCAGCCAGCGGCAGGGATTCGCTACGCGTCATGTCAGGCACTCACACTCAAGGGAAAAAAGGTATGTAAGCTTACCCTAATATCTTGCCGGGTGGCGCCACGACAGCGTCCTCAGAGCATGAAGTCCTCGGCGCGCCTGGTCACCGGCCGGTCGAAAAAGACGGCATGCACGGCAAACTGCAACGCCTCGTTGTCCGGCAGGTCTTCCTCTTCGACAAACTCCAGCACGTTGATCTGCACGTCGCAGGGCTTGCCGACGAGTTTTTCCAGCGCTTCGACAATGGCGGTTTCCAGCTGGGCCGGCGAGATTTCCTTGATCGAGCGGTAATCCATCAGGGTTCCCTTGATGTGCCTTGCGGCATGATGACAGGCCGCCTGAGCCGGCCAGTGAAAAAACGCCGCCCGGATAACGGGCGGCGGTGCTGTGCATCCGGAATCGAGCCGGATCAGACCATGTCATGCAACCAGGCTCGTGCCGCGTCGCCGTCTTCAAAGTGGGCGGTTTCGGTATTGGCCAGCAGGTCGGCAATATGGGTGGCGAGTTTCATCCAGCCATCCTTCACCACTACGGCCACCCGGCCGAAGTCGTGCTGGTGCGCCCGGACGAAACGCAGTTCCTCAATGGCCATGTCGATGGTGAAGTCCATGACTTCCGACAGGTCGAGCAGCACGTTGGGCTGCCCCTTGCGCATCTTGTAGTCCAGCAGGGCCACTTCAAAGTCCTTGAAGTCAGCCAGCGTGAACTCGTTGTAGATGGCCACGTCCAGCCCGTATTCCTGCTCACGGATCGAAATCATCAGGTTCTCCTTTTCCGGAATCTTTTGTTCTACATCACATCCTAGCGCAGCCTGGCAAAACAGCGTTGCGTCAAGTCAACGCCGGCTGGCGATGATACCGCTGCCAACGATCACGGCGATGGCAAGCAAACTGTCGGGCCCGAGCCGGTCGCCAAACAGCCAGGCGCCAAAAAGCGCCGAGAAAATCACCGTCGAATAGGCCAGCGACGCCACCACGAACTTGCGCCCCTCGGCATAGGCCCGCGTCAGGGCCAGTTGCGCCAGCATGCCGGTCAGGCCCATGCCCAGCAACGGCCACAGGCTGGCCGTCGTGGTCGGCAGGACCCGTGAATCTCCCAGCCAGACCCACACCAGCCCGCAGACGGAGCCGACCGCACTGAACCACAGCACCACACGCCATTCCGGCTCGCCCATGCGCGACAGTTCGCGCACCTGGAGATAAGCGCAGGCAGCGGTCAGGCCAGAGCTCAGTCCTACCAGTCCTGCCAGCCACTGCCCGTCGCCCACTGCCGGCCTGAGCAGCAGCGACACGCCGGCCAGCCCCAGCAAAAGCGCCAGCAGGATGCGGGGAGTCAGCCGCTCGCGCAGCCACACGAGGGACAGCAGTGCCAGAAAGATTGCCGAGGTGTAATTCAGCGTGACGGCCGTGGCCAGCGACAGCTGCGTCAGCGCATAAAAATAGCCCACCAGCGAAAAGAAGCCGAAGAGGCTGCGCTTGACCTGCAAGGTCCACAGCGGCGTCAGGATCGGCTTGCCCCGCAGCAGCGCCAGGCTGCCCAGCACTACGGCGCCGAACACGCTGCGCCAGAACACCAGTGCCGGCGCATCAAAATCGTTGCTGCCGAACTTGACGCACACGCCCATGCAACCGAACAGCGCTGACGCCACCAGCATCCAGGCGGATCCCAACTGCCCGGTCTTGACCCGCTGCCAGACGGAAACGGACGGCGTAACGGCAGGAGCGGAAGCAGGCATAACGGTCAATCAGGTCGCAAAAGAAAGGTCGGGGAAAACAGCGTACCCCGTCCGTAAAAGAGGGTGGCAAGGCCGTCGGCCAGAGGCTGCGCACCTGTTGCCGGCCGGATTACGCCAAAACAGGACCGGCCGTGTGACAAGCCAAAAACCGTGACGCCAGCGGGGTAGATGGCTGCCGGCAGGCATCACCGGAACGCTACGCTCCCTGCCCTGCCAGCCTGCCATGCATTCCGGCGCCAGACATGCCAATGGTAACAGGAGATTGACCCTTGAACCTATGGCTTTTGCCGCACGCCCCCCGCGCGGCCCTGCACCACCTTGCGTCCCGACCGCCAGATGCGCCAGGCCAGCAGCAGCGCCAGGCCGCCGGCAAACAGCACCGGCTCGCGCAAGTCCGACTTGGTCAGCCACCAGAAATGCCAGGCCGCCAGAATGGCAGCGGCGTACACCAGCCGGTGCAGCCGCTGCCAGTTTTTGCCCAACCGGCGCATGGCAGCACGGGTGGAGGTCAGCGCCAGCGGCAACAGCAACAGGAATGCGGAAAAACCCAGCACAATGTACGGGCTTTTGCGGATATCGTCGGCGATTACCGGCCATTCACCGCCACTGAGCACCAGATAGACCGCAAAATGCACCACGGCCCAGGCAAACGACCACAGCCCCAGCTGCCGGCGCAGCCGCATCAGTGCCGGCCAGTGCAGGTGATGCGCCAGCGGGCGGACCAGCAGGGTCAGCAACAGCATGGCCAGTGCCCACCAGCCGCTCTGGCGGGTCAGGTAATCGGCCGGATCGGCCGCCAGACCTTGCCAGAGCGTGAAACCGGTCAACCCGGCCGGAACCAGACACAGGCCGAACACCACGGCCGGCGCCCAGACCGGCAGGCGTTGCCGCCAGCCCGTCGTCAATACCATTTGCGCAAGTCCAGTCCGCGGTACAGGCCGGCCACCTGATCGCCATAACCGTTGAACATCAGGGTCGGACGCCGGCGGAATTCACCCACGCGCCGCTCGTTGGCCTGGCTCCAGCGCGGATGGTCAACCTGCGGGTTCACGTTGGCGAAAAAGCCGTACTCGCCGGGTGCGCTCAGGTTCCAGGTCGTCTGCGGGGCGCGCTCGACCAGCCGGATGGACACGATCGACTTGATGCTCTTGAAACCGTATTTCCACGGCACCACCAGCCGCACCGGCGCCCCGTTCTGGTTGGGCAGCGTCTGGCCGTACAGCCCGACGGCCAGGAGTGTCAGCGGGTGCATGGCTTCGTCGATCCGCAATCCTTCCCGGTAAGGCCAGGGCAGCAGGCTGGTGCGCTGGCCGGGCATCTGCGCCGGGCGCTCCAGCGTGACGAACTCGACAAACTTGCCGGCTGCTGTGGGTTGTGCACGCTTGAGCAGGGTAGCCAGCGGTACGCCCACCCACGGGACGACCATGCTCCAGCCCTCGACGCAGCGCAGGCGGTACACCCGGTCTTCCAGATCACCGATGCGGAAAAGGTCGTCGTAATCCAGCGTCAGCGGTTTGGCGACCGCGCCACCGACCGTCAGGGTCCAGGGGCGGACCACCAGCTGGCCGGCTTCGCGCGCCGGATCGGTCTTGCTGCTGCCGAATTCGTAAAAATTGTTGTAGCTGGTGATTTCACTCAGCCGGTTGGGCGTATCACCCGAAGGAAACGGTCCCGGACGGGTCGTGAGCGGCGCGGCTTCCAGTCGCGGCATGGCCAGCCCCAGTGCAGCGGCAGCGCCGCCGGCCAGAAAGCGGCGACGGTCCAGATACAGCGACTGCGGGGTGATTTCGGAGGGCAAAGGAGCGGCAGGGTCGGCAAGGCGGATCAGCATGATGGTTTTCCGTAGTCACGCAAGCCTCCCGCAGAGGGGGCTTGCAGGGGTTGTCGGGCCCGGTGCGCTCATATCCTGACGGCCCATCATTATCGGCAAATGATCCCTGCCGGCACGGACCTGGCGGCTTTCACGCATTTCGCAAATTCGTTGTCCTGAAATCTGCCGGCTTTATGAAGTATTTAACAAAGACAAGTTTTACGCCCAGACATGCTTGACCAGCGTCAAATACAGAATTCCATTGATTCCTAATATATTGGTCACATCGTACGTCACGATGTCCATAACGCACGGCACGGTGCCCGCACCGATGCCCTGCCCGGCTCTGCCGGCATTTCAATACACAAGGGAGAACCATGACTGCTATCAGTGAAGCCAGCCCGCCACAGCCCGGGAATCCTTCCACGGGATTCCTCAATGCCATCGAGCGCATCGGCAACAGACTGCCCGACATCACCATGCTGTTCCTGTACGCACTCTTCGTGTGCTGGGGCCTGTCGTGGGCGCTGTCTTACGTCAGCTTCGACTACCGCCACCCGCTGACCGGCGACGTGATCCAGGTTGTCAACATGCTCTCGCCCGACGAGCTGACCACCTTCGTCACCTTGATGGTGAAAAACTTCATCAGCTTCCCGCCGCTGGGCATCACCATCGTCGCCACGCTCGGCATCGGCATCGCCGAGGGCAGCGGCTTCATCCAGGTGCTGCTGAAAAAGCTGCTCAACATCACCCCGCAGCGCATCCTGACCCCGGCCGTGGTGTTCGTCGGCGTGGTCAGCCACATGGCGTCCGACTCGGCCTACGTCGTGCTGATGCCGGTGTCGGCGATGATGTTCTACGCCTGCGGCCGCCACCCGCTGGCCGGCATCGCCGCCTCGTTCGCCGGTCTGGCCGGCGGCTTTACCGCCAGTTACACGCCCTCGACCATCGACCCGATCATGCAGGGCTTCACCCAGGGTGCAGCGCGCATCATCGACCCGGCGTACGACGTCAACGTGCTGTGCAACTACTTCGTCAGCCTCGGCGGCACCTTCGGCGTGATCGCCGTGTGCTGGTTCATCACTGACCGCATCGTCGAGCCGCGCCTGAAGGCCAGCATGCCGCTCAACGCCGAGCTGGACACCGAAAAAGACCAGAACCTGCGCCACATCACGCCGGAAGAAAGCCTCGCCTTCCGCTACGCCGGACTGACCATGCTGGCACTGATTGCAGGCCTCGCGCTGCTGCTGGTGCCGGAAAACTCGCTGTGGCGCGCGCCGGACGGCAGCCTGACCAGCCCGAAGGCACCGGTGATGCAGGCCATCGTGCCGCTCTTGTTCCTGTTCTTCGCCATCCCCGGCCTCGTTTTCGGCTTTGCGGTGAAAAAGTTCAAGACCTCGAAAGACGTAACCGCGTCAATGGAGAACATCACCCGCTCGCTGATCTCCTTCATGGTGTTCGGCTTTTTCTGCGCCCAGTTCCTGTATTCGTTCGGCCGCTCCAACATCGGCACGCTGATCGCCATTTCCGGTGCCGAGTTCCTCAAGGACCTGGCCATGCCGGCCGGCTTCACCGTGTTCGGCATCATCCTGCTGACCGCCTGCCTGAACCTGATCATCACCTCGGCGTCGTCCAAGTGGGCAATCCTGGCACCGGTGTTCGTGCCGATGCTGATGGCGGTGGGCATCTCGCCGGAGCTCACCCAGGCGGCGTTCCGCATCTCGGATTCGGCGGTCAACGTGTCGACGCCGATGTTCGCGTTCTACCCGCTGATCCTCATGTACTGCCGCCAGTACTGCAAGGATTCGGGTGTCGGCACGCTGTGCTCGATGATGCTGCCGTACACCGTTGGCCTCCTGGTAGTGCTGACCGCGACGCTGTACCTGTTCTGGGGACTGGGCATCCCGCTGGGCTTTGACAGCGGCTACGTGTACCCGCCGCAGCCTTGAGCCATTGACCCGCTCCGCCCGTCACCGGGCGGGGCTGCTGCACGTGCCACTCAGCGTGGCAGTTGTTCAAGATCCGGATTGCTTCTCATGAAAACACAATTGCTTGAGCGCTTTTTGCGCTACGTCGCCATCTCCAGCCAGAGCGACGCCAGCGTCACCACCGTACCGTCCACCCCCGGCCAGCTAACTCTGGCCCGCCTGCTGGCGGACGAGCTGACCACGCTGGACCTGTTGTGCGACGTGCATGTCGACGCGCACGGCATCCTGACCGCGCGCTGCCCCGGCAACCAGCCGGACGCGCCGCGCATCGGTTTTGTCGCGCATCTGGATACGGTGGATGTCGGTCTCTCGCCTGACATCAAGCCGCAGGTCGTCACTTTTGATGGCAGCGATATCTGCCTGAATGCCGATACCAATGCCTGGTTGCGCGTGGCCGAGCACCCGGAAATCCGTCCGTACGTGGGCGACGAAATCGTAGTGACCGATGGCAGCAGCGTGCTGGGCGCCGACAACAAGGCCGCAATCGCCATCGTGATGACGCTGCTGGCCAACCTGCCGGAACGCCATGGCGACATCGTGGTGGCGTTTGTGCCGGACGAGGAAATCGGTCTGCGCGGCTCCAAGCTGATGGATCTGGCGCGTTTCCCGGTCGACTTTGCCTATACCATCGACTGCTGCGAGTGTGGCGAGGTGGTGTACGAAACCTTCAACGCCGCTTCGGTGGACATCGCGGTCACCGGGATTACCGCGCACCCGATGTCGGCCAAGGGCGTGCTGGTCAACCCGGTCCGCGTGCTGACCGACCTGATGGCGCACTTCGACCGCACCGATACCCCCGAGCATACCGCCGGGCGTGACGGCTACTTCTGGTTTACCGATATGCAGGCCAACCCGAACAAGGCGGTGCTGAAGATGGCGATCCGCGATTTTGACCGCGACGCGTTCGAGGCGCGCAAACGCTTTATCGGGGAAGTAGTGGCGCTGGTGCAGGCCCGTCACCCGCGCGCCGGCATCAGCTTCAGCGTCAGCGACGTGTACGCCAACATCGCTCAGTCGCTGGGCGACGACCGCCGCGCCATCGACCTGATCTTTGCCGGCCTGCAAGACCTGTCGATCGAGCCAAAAGTGATCCCGATGCGTGGCGGCACCGACGGCTCGGCGCTGTCGCCGCGCGGCGTGTGCACGCCGAACTACTTTACCGGTGCGCACAACTTCCACTCGATTTACGAGTTCCTGCCACTGACCCCGTTTGAGCAGTCGTACCAGCTGACGCGGCGCATCGTCGAGCGGGCAGCCGGTGGCTGACGCAGCCTGCCATCCTTGAGCCGACCGCCAGACGTGGCCGGCATCAGGCCACGTCATCCGGCAGGGCGGACCCGGCAACCACGGCGGCTGGCCGGGAGCAGGACACCAGCCCGCTGTCTTGTCCGGTGGGGCAATGTGCCGGCATTCGGTCTCATGCCCAACCGGCCCCGCTCGCTGGCGGGCGTCACCGTCCCCAGGCCGGCCAGGCAAGGCCGCCATCCCCCGGCAGGTTCCGGCCTGATGCCGGCAGCATCCTTTTCCGGCCGGCTCCGGTCCGCGCCCGGAGTGGCCACAGGGATCGGCCATTCCGGCGCACCGGCCGGTCCTAGCCCTGCATGGCGCCGATGGTGCGGCGCAGGCGGTAGTGCGCCAGCACGAAAAACAGCGCGCCGATCAGTGCAACGGCCAGCAGGGACGGCCAGAGGGTCGCCAGCCCGGCGTCGCGGAACAGGATGCTTTGCGCCAGCGAAACATAGTGGGTGGTCGGCGCCAGCGACATCAGCCAGTAGATCGTGTCCGGCATGCTTTCGCGCGGGGTCATCGAGCCCGAGAGGATCTGTAGCGGCAGCAGCACCAGGATCGACATCAGCCCGAACTGCGGCATGCTGTTGGCCAGTGTTGCCATGAAAATGCCGATCGACGCAGCAGAAAACAGGTACAGCAGCGTGGCAAATCCGAACAGCCAGCCTGAGCC
>JAGPIM010000046.1 GCA_018055005.1 Laribacter sp. | reverse complement strand
GCTGGGCGCTGTCGTACAGGTCGGTCATCGGCTCAGCTCCTGCTGGCAGCGGTGGATCATGTCTACCTGGGCCGCACAGGCATGCCAGGCCGCTTCGGTGATTGCGAGTTCAGTCAGCAGGTCCCGGATCGTCTGCGGCCGGCTGTCCGGCAGCCGGCACGGTGTCACGGCCGGACAGCCACTGACGGTAATCGCCGGCACCGTCGAGTGCGGGACGCTCGAGCAGGCGCTCAATGTCAGCAGGCAGACGGGTATCAGCCCACTGGCGCAGATCGGCATTTTCATCTTCGAGTTCTTTCAGTCTGGCGTCCCGGCGGGCCGCCAGGTTGTCGGCGTGAGCAAGGTCGGCCTGCAATTTTCGGCGGGCCTCATCGTGCTGTCTGATCTGGCTGGCCAGCCGGTCACGGTCGGCTTGCATGGTCTGGACATCGGCCTGCAGACTGCTGATCCGATCCCGCAGACCGTCACGCTCGCGGGCGAGCCAGAACAGGCTCACGGCCATCACGCCGTAGAGCAGCAGGGCGGGTATCACCCGACTCATGCCGCCACCTCCCCGGTTGCGTAGCGGGCATGGGCGCGGGCCAGCTTCACGTCGTACAGGTTGTCCTGGTACGCCGGGCCGTTGTAGCGGCGGGCAAAAGCTGCCCACTGGTGACCCTTGAGTGCCTTGAGCATGGCCGGGTCCAGCCGGACGAAGCGCACGAAGGCATCCAGCTGCTGCGCGCTGCTTTCCTCCATCGCACCGGCAAAGCCGGCGGCCGACTGGTAGCCCAGTGCTTGCCAGTGGAAACCCATGATCTGGAAGAGACCCCAGCTCGCGGCCTCGATGGCACAGTCCGGATGCAGGCTTTCGGCATTCCGGTACCGGCTCCACTCGGCCGGGCCGCCGGCATATCCTCCCCGGCGGGTGCTGCACAGGTTCGGATAGCGGCTGGCCAGCGCGTCAGCATCCAGCCCGGCTGATTTGGCCTGCCGGTAGAAAACATGGCGCTCGAACAGGATGACCGGGTGTCCGGTCACCTCGAATCCGCTGCCCCGGCTTTCGACCTCGATCACTGCCTTGACGGCGGCAAGATCCACGCCAAGCGTGTCAGCTGCCGCCTGCAGGTCGGTGTCACCCAGCCGGCGCGGAACCGGCAGGACGCCCTGCAGGGCATCACGGGTCACCGGCCCGACCTTGCCGTCATCCAGCAGGCCGGCCTGGCGCTGGAAGGCGCGGACGGCGGCATGGGTCGCTTCACCGAACCAGCCGTCCGGCTCCAGGGCGAAGCCCAGCCGGTTGAGCTGCTGCTGCAGCGCGGTGACCGCACTGCCGGTACTGCCTTTTTTCAGGATCGGCATGATCGCCCCCGGTTAAAGAGTTTTCCCAGATTGCCGCGACGAATCGCCACGGCCACCAGCAGCACCCACAGCAGCAGTACCGAGCCAGCATCCACCTCCCTGATCTGGCCGAAAAGGATGCGCACCGGCAGTGAAACGGCGGCACAGGCCGTCAGCCATGCCAGCAGGCTGACCCACGGCCGGTGGCGGTGGTCATGTCGCTGGAACAGGATCAGGCATGCCGCCATCAGCAGGCCGGCACCGGCATGCAGGAAGAGCAGGGCGGAAGTCATCACTTGCCTCCCCGGATGCGGGCCAGCAGGCCCAGCGGGTCGGCTGCCATGTCGATCAGCCATTGCAGCAGGCGCACGGCCAGCGCCGAGGCAAACAGCGATCCGACGTGGTCGTTGACCGTGGCAGGCAGCAGGGTGTTCATCAGCGCGGCCACCGGCCCGGCGGCAAAGAGGCCGATCAGGAAGCTCGCGGCAAAGAAGCCCACCCGGCTCAGGCGGCCGAGTTCCCGGCTCGAGAGCACAAAGACCGTCGATCCGGCAAAGGCACCCAGTACCACCGAGGCATCGATGCCCGGAAACAGGGTCAGGATGGCGACGGCCAGCAGGCTGGCCGAGGCGGCGGAAGGGGTTATCGGTTCCAGCATGGTGTTTCAGTCCCAGAGTTGGATCATGCGAATGGCCGGCGCCGGCCCCGGCGCTGCCGGCAGCGTGACAGTGGTGCCCAGCGGCAGGATCGGCCCGAGGTCGGCCAGCCCGGCATTCGCGGCATAGACCGCCTCGGTGACGCCGGCGGTGTAGCCGTAGTGGCGCAGGCAGATCAGGTCGACCGTGTCGCCCTGGCTTGCGATGACACGCATCAGATCAGCTCGATGGCGCTGCGCGACCGGCCCTGGATGTCGGCAATCGCCCATGCGGCATCGCGGCGCAGTTCGTCAATCGCCGGGTCCAGCGCATCGGCCTGCCGGTTGCCGGCTCCTGTGCTGTCAAAGCTGCGGTACCGCTCGGTCAAGTTGGCCGTGGCCAGCGCAAGTACTGCGCGCTTCCAGCGTTGCACCCGCACGGGTTCGCCATCGACCGAGTCATCCGGCACATCGGCCAGCGATGCATGGCCGGCGGCCATCTGCTCGCGCCGCCAGTCGGCGAGCTGGCTGCCGACACTGGCTATGGCTTCCACCAGTGCTGCCCGCAGGCGGGCAGCGGTAACGGTGCCATCCAGCCGCATGGTTGCGCGGGCATGGGCGGGATCGATTTCTGGCCAGAAAGGGTTGGCGAGGATGGCCGTGCCATCGGCCTGGTCAGGTGCCGGCCCCGGCGGGGCGGGATGCACAAACATGCGGCTCTCCTTTGGGGCGGTGGAGGGGGTTCGGGTTTGGACACGTCCCACCCTCACCCCCTGCCGCCCGGCTGCGGGGTACGCCCGGTTAGCTGCCAGTGGCAGCGGTGTTCCTGATGGTGCGCTCGATGCGCTCGATGTCTTTCTTGACCCCGACCTTGTCGTGCAACTGCATGGCCCTGGCCAGCAGATCCACGGCCTGCTGATAATGTCCGGCCTGCTCCAGCGCGAGTCCCAGTTCCTTGAGGAGCTTGGCGCGCACCTGGTCGTGCATGTCCTGATCCACCGTCAGATGCTGGATACGCACGAGCACTTCAACGTCAAACTGCGCCTTGCCGTCACGGGCGCGCTTGGCTGCGTCGGCGATTTCCTCGGCCAGCGTGGTCGCGGTGCTGCGCTGATACTGGTCCGGCATGGTCAGGCCGTGCCGGATGGCGTAGTCACCGATGTCGAGTGCGGCCATGTAGTCTCCGGCATCGATGCGCCAGAGCATGACAGTCATCAGCACGTCGTCCTGTGTGCCGCTGTCGCCCTGCAGGACGCCTTCCACCCATGGGGTGTAGTCAGGCAGGAGCAGACGCTTGACCGCGGCCTTGCCTTCCATCGACAGCACCTGCTTCAGGCGGCGACGGTCTCCGGCGAGCTTCATCAGCATCAGCTCGTACTGGCTGGCATGGGCCGGATGGGTTTCGCCCTCCGCCGTTGACGCGGCCATGGCGGCGACGACCCGCTGGTAATGCGCGCGGGCCGGGTTCATTACGCTTCCAGTTCGATGTTTTCGATGAGGGCGGCGCAGCCGTAGTCCTCGAGTACGAAAGCATCGTTGCTGGACTGGTAGGTTTCGATGCGGTCTCGCGTGGGGTTGTCGATGACGCTGCGGCGCTGCGTCCCTTCCTGCCAGTAGATCGACAGGTTATCCAGACGGGTGACCAGAATGGCATTGGCCGGGAAATACGGCACGCTGACGGCCTGCAGGTTGCCGACGCGCTTCTGGCTGGTAATCAGATCTTGCGCGGCCTTCTGCTCGGTCGGCGGCTGGATGGCATTGACGAGCGGGAAGTACTTGTCCGCCAGCAGGCCTCGGCCAAGGATGGCGACCAGCTGTGTATCTTCGCGGAACCACGGCTCGATCATTTCGTTGACCACGCTGTAGACCACGGCATCCAGATTCTTGAATGCGTGCGCGGCGCCGACACTGACCTTGCCGCTGTCTACCGTGGTTTCCTTCATCCAGCGTTGGGGGGCGTTCTGGCGGATTTTCTCCAGCCAGCCGATGTTGACGTCCTGCAGCAGCGGATTGGCCGTGCGGTCACTGGTCGCCGCGCGGCGGTTACCGTTGAAACCGATCATCATGCGGTCCAGTGCCATGCGCTGGACGATGCTGTCTCGCACACGGGTCTGGAAATCCGGGAACCGTGCCCAGGCATCCAGTGTCGGATAGCGGAGGTGCGTGTCGTAGTTGGTCTGCTCGCAGCGGTAGGCATCGCTGCCCAGCGCGTGGACATCACTGGTCTGGCGGTCCTGTTTGGTGGTGTCGGTCGTGCCGGCGATGGTGCCGCCGACGCCGAGGCCAAGCACTTCGCCTTCTTGCTCGCTCACGCCCATGACGTTGATGGACTGCAAAAATGCGCTGGATTCCTGCACCTTGGTTTCCAGCCTCTGCTGGACATTCGGGGCGACCGTGAACTTGCTGGTGACGGCATCCAGCGGCACGCCATTGAGCGCGGCCAGTTGCGAGAGATAGGCGTGGTAATGCTTGCGGGTTTCGTTACGCATGGGGTTCCCTTTAGCAATCGGTGGTGATCTGGCCGTTTCCACCGGCAGTCGGCGTACGCGGCGGGGTGGCGGGGCTGGTGGAGAGCTGCTGCACCAGGGCGGCGTGATCTGCCTGTGTTTTGGCGAGCGCGGCCTTGAGGCTGGTGATGTCCTCGGCGGACGGATTCACCGTGATCTGGCTGAGTTTCTCGAGCACGGTTTTCTGGCTGTCTGCGATGACTTCGACGGCCGCTTTCAGCTCGGCGGTGTTGGCATCGGTCTGCTTGCCGAATTTGCCCAGCATGGCCTTGATCTTGTCGCTGAAACCTTCGAGCAGGCCGGGCGTGTCGTCATCCAGCTCGATGGTGACCGGGATGGCGGCGGTAAACAGGTTGCCTGGCGAGGTCTTGCGGGCGGCCAGCGGGTTGTTGGTCGCGCCTGCGCTGAACTGGAGCATTTCGGTGCCGAGGCTGGCCGGGCTGTCGGTAACGGCGAGTCCGACCAGGTAGGCTTCGCCGGTATCGGCAAAGCCCGGATTGACCTCGATTGAGGTGTAAATCTTCTGGCGGGCCTTGGTCATGGCCACCAGTTCGGCGGTCGGGTCGATGACGGCAAAGAGGCCGAGCTTGCCGTCCTCCACCGGTTCGGCGGTCAGTTCAACCACGTCGCCGTAGCTTTTGAAAGGTCCGTCCGGAAGGATGCCTTTCAGGTGCTCTAGGTTGACCCGTGCACCGTAGCGTTTCGGGTCGTAGTTCTTCGCCATCTGCTCGATCCAGGCACGTTCGATAACGCGCCCGTCGGTGGTGGCGCCTTCGGTGGCGACGCGGAATTTCTTTGACTTGCCTGGCATGGCGGGTTCCTTGCTGTGTATCGTGTGGATGAATCCTCCGACTATGCTGGCGGCTGGCCGCGCCCCCTCTCAACCGCGATCCGCCGTACCGGTTCATGGCACATCACCCCGGCATCTGACGTCATGCATGTGCGCGTCAGACTGCCCCCCATGACACAACCCACCCCGACTTCCCTCGCAACACCGACGCCGGATACCGATCCTCGATGGGCTGCCCGCATGCTCTACTGGCAGGGCTGGCGTATCGCTCGCATCGCCGAGCACCTGTCGGTCAAACCGGCCACGGTCCACAGCTGGAAACGGCGTGACTTATGGGATGACGCCGACCCTGTCGAGCGCATCGCATCAACGATCGAGGCTCGCCTGCAGCAGCTGGTCATGAAGGATCACAAGGAGGGTGTCGACTTCAAGGAGATCGATCTGCTTGGCCGGCAAGTCGAACGCCTGGCAAGAGTCGGCAAGTACCAGCAGAGCGGACGCGAGTCTGACCTGAATCCAAACATCGCCAACCGCAACGCCAGCCCGAAGCGAAAACCTGAAAAGAATGCCATCAGCGAGGAGCAGCAGAAGCTGCTTGAGGATGCCTTCCTGGACCGGATGTTCGACTACCAGAAGCACTGGTACAGGGCCGGCCTGGTCGAGCGTATCCGCAACATCCTCAAAAGCCGCCAGATCGGCGCAACCTATTACTTTGCCCACGAGGCCTTTATTGATGCGCTCAAGACCGGGCGCAACCAGATTTTCCTGTCCGCCAGCAAGGCGCAGGCCTTCCAGTTCCGCAGCTATATCACCGACTTCGCCAAGGAAGTGGCCGATGTCGAACTGAAAGGCGAAGTCATCAAGCTGCCCAACGCGGCCGAGCTGATGTTCCTCGGTACCAACGGCCGCACCGCCCAGGGTCGCCACGGCAATCTGTACGTTGACGAATATTTCTGGATACCGCGCTACCGGGAACTCAAGAAGCTGGCCAGCGGCATGGCGTCCCAGAAACAGTACCGGATGACGTACTTCAGCACTCCGTCGGCCATGAGCCACGAAGCGTATCCCGTATGGACGGGAGAGGCCTTCAACAAGGGGCGGCCGAAGTCCGAGCATATCCGTCTGGACATCAGCCATGACGCGCTGATGGCCGGCCTGCACTGTCCGGATGGTCAGTGGCGCCAGATCGTGACGATCATGGATGCGCTGGCCGGTGGATGCAATTTGTTCGACCTTGAGCAGTTGCGGCTGGAGAACAGCCCGGAGGAGTTTGCGCAGCTCTTCATGTGCATGTTCATCGACGACGGTGCCAGCGTTTTCGGCTTCAGCCAGATGCAGCGCTGCATGGTCGACAGCTGGGAGGCATGGGAGGACTGGAAGCCTTTTTCCCAGCGCCCGTTTGGCAATCGTCCGGTGTGGATTGGCTACGACCCGAGCAATACCGGCGATAGCGCCGCACTGGTTGTCCTGGCTCCGCCTGCAGTTCCTGGAGGCAAGTTCCGCATTCTGGAGCGCCACCAGTTCAAGGGTAGCGACTTTGCCGCCCAGGCCGAATTTATCCGCCAGACCTGCACCCGCTATACCGTCGCTTACATCGGGATCGATACGTCCGGTCTCGGTGTCGGCGTGTACCAGCTGGTCAGGCAGTTTCGCCCTGACGCAGTTGGATTTACCTACAACGTCGAACTTAAAACCCGCATGGTGCTGAAGGCGCTGGACGTCATCAACAACGGCCGGCTGGAGTTCGACGCCGGCCAGACCGACATCGCTGCCAGCTTTCTGGCGATCAAGAAAACCCTCACGCCCAGCGGGCGCCAGGTGACCTACCAGGCTGGCCGTTCGGAAGAGACCAGTCACTCTGACCTCGCATGGGCCACCATGCATGCCCTTTTCAATGAACCGCTGGAGGGGGTGACCGCATCCAACTCCAGCAAGATGGAGATGTTCTGATGCCCGGATCGATTCCGCCACGCCGTTCACCCGGCCAGATTGAGGCGTTTACCTTTGGCGACCCGGTGCCGGTGATGGACCGGCGCGAGATCCTCGACTACGCTGAGTGCCTGGTGGTCGGCGACTGGTACGAGCCGCCGATCAGTTGGGAGGGGCTATCCCGCAGCTGGCGGGCCAGTGTGCATCACAACAGCGCGATCGCAGTGAAGCGCAATGTGCTGGCCAGCACCTTTGAGCCGCACCGTCTGCTGTCCCGCTCGGCCTTTGCCCGGCTGGTGACGGACTATCTGGTGTTCGGTAATGCGTATCTTGAGCCGGTGAAAAACCGGCTTGGCTACCTGCTGTCACTGGAGCATGCACCAGCCAAGTTCGTGCGGCGCGGGACAGACCTGACCCGCTACTGGTGGGTGCCTGGCTGGAAGCAGGAAGTGGAGATGGGGCCGGTGATCCACGTCATCGAGCCGGACATCAACCAGGAGGTGTATGGACTGCCCGAGTATCTGGCTGCGCTGAACAGCGCCTGGCTCAACGAGGCGGCCACGCTGTTCCGCCGCAAGTACTTCATGAACGGCAGCCATGCCGGTTTTGTTTTCTACATGACCGACGCTGCTCAGAATGATGGTGACGTGGATGCACTGCGGCAAGCCCTGCGTGACAGCAAGGGGCCGGGCAACTTCCGAAACCTTTTCATGTATGCCCCGAACGGCAAGAAGGACGGCATCCAGATCATCCCGATCAGCGAAGTGTCCGCCAAGGATGAGTTCTTCAACATCAAGAACGTAACCCGCGACGACGTGCTGGCCGCCCACCGGGTACCGCCGCAGCTGATGGGTGTCGTCCCCAACAACACGGGCGGCTTCGGTGATGCCGGCAAGGCCGCCGAGGTTTTCTACCAGAACGAGATCCTGCCGCTACAGACGCGGCTGGCCGAGATCAACTGGATGATTGGTGAGGAGGTGGTGCGCTTCGGCCCCTACGCGATGGGGCAACCGGCTCCCGCACCATGACAGCCGAACAGGCCCACGTCACAGCCGCCCTCGAGGCGGCTTTTCTCATGCCGTCGAAAGCGAAACACCTGCTGCCAGCCCCCAACGCGCGCCGACGAGACCCCGCCGCGCCCCCGCGCTTCGTATAGTAGTTTTGATGCATGCGCATGAGAAGCGGAAAGCCCCGCCAGTGGCGGGGCAGAGCGTGGCATGGTGATGGCCTGCCGGCATGCGTTTTCATTCATGGACTTGCACATTATTGCCAGCCAGCGACGAGGCGACCTTTATCTTGAAAAGCTCCCACAGGCCCGTGTTCATGCGCCGGCCACTGGCCCTCCGGCCTCCCATTGCTGCCATGTGCGCAATGCGCCATGCACCAGATCGGCAGCGGCATACTGCGTGAGGCCTGCCGCTTCGCGGGCAGCCACTATCTCCGCTGGTGCTGGCGGCTGGCTTTTCGTGGATGGCTTAGTCATGGCTGCCTTCCGGGTGCGGTACGTCACTCAGCCGCCCGCGCCAGTCTTGTGCGGTTCCTTCCGGGTGGTCATAGCGATGCGCCGCCAGCTGCCTGTTGCTGTGGCTAATGATGGCAACCAGCTTTTGCCCGACCAGATCTGCTCGGTCGATAAGCTCGCCAAAAGCAGCCAACGCCACTCCACGGCTGTGAGTATTCGTTTTGCTTTCCGGGTAGACATACTGCTGCGCATCGCGCAAGTAGATGCGATACATGGCACTCTCCATGGCAAAGCCCCGCTTCACGCGGGGCTGTGTTTTTATGCTGACGTGGTTATTTAGACTGCTATTTTCCCGATTGCCCGGTCTTGATCATGAAAAGCTCCCAGTGTGCCAGACCCATTGGCCGAAGCCCTTTTTCCCATTGATGCCAGCCGTTAAGGCTGGCATGCACCAGCTCCGCTGCCTGTGCCTGGGTGAGGCCGACAGCCTTGCGGGCGTCGCGGATTTCTTCGGGGGTTGGATGCTTCATCATGCCCTTCCTGGCGCGTGGCTGTACGGCTGGCCGGCTGCATCCTCTGCCATCGCCTCTGCCATCAAGTCCTCTGCCACCGGGTCTTGGGTGCCGCCATGCTGCCTGTGCATCATGTACCACGACACAAGCAAGCCGGCCACGCCGTCCTCCGGCGCGTCGCTCAGCAGCTCGACTGGTACATGGCTGTGGTCGCATATGCGCTTGATGATCTGCCAGTCAAAGCTGACGTGCCCATCTGCATCCCGCGACAGCTTGAGGTCTGCAAAGTCGATGTCTGTCGGGATGGCGAGGCGGGCTATCTGCTGTGTCATGTAGTGCTCCACGGCTTGAGTGATGTAGTCGGTCAGCTTGAGGCCGGCCGACCTGGATGCGCGTACCCAGCGTGCTTTTGTGTCTGCCGGTACGGTTATATGGACTGATGCGTCTTTTTCCATTTTTGGCAAAAGGCCGCTTTCGCGGCCTCTCCCTCAGATTTCTTCCACGTCCACCATCTCGATATACCCAAGCGATTCCAGGAAGCCGCCGCTGTACTTGCAGGCTTCATCGATAGCCTCATCAAGCGTGTAGCTTTCGAGCGTGTCGCGGCTTTGCTTCTCGGCATCATCGCGGGTCATGTCACTTCCTTCCGTGAACCACTCGGCGGTTACTTCCTGCACGGCGGCTTCGATGCTGCCGCAGTGTGAGTAGTCGTAAGTGCCGGAATCGACGCGCTGGACGATGAAGGTTTCGGGGGCCGGCTCGACGAAGAAGAAAGCGGTGCCGGTTTGTTCGTTGAAGTAGACGGTCTTGGTGGTGGTTTTCATGATGATGATCCTTTCAGGATTCGGGGTTCCGCCCCGGCGGTGGACTGCTTTCTTGCTGTCCATGTCGTTAATATACACACTCCATGAGTGTATTGCAAGCACTATTTCAGCCATGCAGTACGAATAGCCTGCCTCATCTTATAAAGACTGGCGCTCTCCTCATAAACCCATAGCGTTATATCTAAATTGAGCTTTGCGGCTGTCCCAAAAAAGACCCAAAACCCTTGAAATCCGCGCCTGGCGTGGACAATCGAATCCCTTCCTTCGCACCAGAATACAAGGGTCTGATGACCAGAAAGCCGTGAAATCAGGTGTTTGCCTTGATTTACGGCTTTTTTGTTTGTCTGGTTTTTACTGGATTTTTGTTATTTTTCAACGCCCATTGACCCAGAATCGCCCCACGCAATGTGAATCCCCCCGGGTTTCGCGGAGGCTCCCTCACTTGAGAGAATGGAGCCATGACAAAATCCACCAGGTTTTCCCCCGAAGTCCGCGAGCGGGCCGTTCGCATGGTGTTCGATGCCAAGGACCAGTACGAATCGCAGTGGGCTGCGATCGTTTCCATCGCCGGCAAGACTGGCTGCACGCCCGAATTCCTGCGCCGCTGGATTCGCCAGCAGGAACGCGATATTGGCCAGCGTACTGGAACGACCAGTGCAGAGGCCATCCAGGTCAAGGAACTGGAACGCGAAGTCCGCGAGCTGAAACAGGCCAATGAAATCCTGCGGCTGGCCAGTGCGTATTCCGCACAGGCGGAGCTCGACCGCCGCATCAAGTCGTAAACGCTTTCATTGATGCCCATCGGGATCGTTTAGGGGTCGAGCCGGTCTGTCGCGTGTTGCAGGTCTCCCCATCAGCCTGCCGCAGGCAGGTAGCCCGACAAATTAATCCGGCATTACGCAGTAATCGCACCGTCCGCGACGAGGAACCGAGCAGTGACATCGACCGCGTCGGGCAGGTCGATCACCAGGTGTATGGTGCGGCCAAGGTCTGGCGTCAGCTCAAGCGCGAGGGGCAGCGCGTGGCGCGCTGTACGGTCGAGCGATTGTAGCCGTCCCGCCAGATCTGGCATAGCGCCTGCATGGCAGCGGCAGTAAGTGTCAGAGTGTCCGATCCAGGGTATACCAGCGGGACGACCTGCCAGCCGTGATGCTGTCCGTCCTGCTCCCGGTGCGGGTTGGTACGGATGGTGACGCCGATGGCCTCGGCTACCGAGTGTTGCTGTCTGAGCTTTTCGGCGGCACGGGCGACATGATGGGTCACGCTCGCGTGCAGGGTGGTGAAGTCTTCGACCAGCTCGCCAAATGACCGGCTGCTGATGATCTGCTGCCTGGCTGGTGCGATGTCCTCCAACGACAGGCAGGCCATGCCGTTGAGTTCGGCCACGGTGCGCTCAATCACCACGTTGAACTGTCTGCGTATCCGGCCTGGATCGGCCCGCTTCAGGTCGAGTGCGGTCAGGATCTGCATCCGTTTGAGCTGCTCTGTCAGCCGGCGGCCGATGCCCCAGACCTCGCTGACCTCGATCTCGCCCAACAACTGTTCCTGCTGCCGGTCAGACACGGCCTCCCAGTCGAAAACACCGCGCCATTCCGGCCGGCTTTTGGCAACGTAATTGGCGAGCTTGGCCAGCGTCTTGCTTGACCCGATGCCGACGCAGGTCGGAATCCCCACCCGCCGCAACACCGCTTCGCGCATCTGCCGGGCCACGGTGCTGCGCTCCGGCACGCCGGTCAGATCGAGCAAACACTCGTCGATGCTGTAGACCTCCTGCGCTGGTGCATGGCCGGCCAGCACGGTCATCATGCGCCGGCTCATGTCGCCGTACAGGGCATAGTTGCTGGAAAACACCGCGACTCCATGGCGCCGGCACAGCCCGGCAATCCGGAAGTACGGTACGCAGCCAGAAATGCCCAGCGCCTTGGCTTCGGCACTGCGGGCCACCACGCAACCGTCGTTGTTCGACAGCACCACTATCGGCCGCCCGGCCAGATCCGGCCGGAACACCCGCTCGCAGCTGGCGTAAAAACTGTTGCCGTCGACCAAGGCAAAGGCCGGCATGGGTCAGAACCTGCGCACGCAGCCGGTCACCACACCCCAGATCACCAGTTCCTGCTCGTAGGTCGGCACGATGTCCGGAAATGCCGGATTGTCTGCCTGCAGGATGACCTGGCTTCCACGCCGGCACAGGCGCTTGACGGTGAATTCGCCTTCGACGGCGGCCACCACGATGTCGCCGCTGGACGGCGTGCGCCCCTTGTCGACCACCAGGATGTCCCCGTCAAAGATGCGCGCACCGATCATCGATTCGCCCCTGGCCCTGACCAGAAAGGTGGCCGGCGCATCGTCGATCAGGTAGTGGTTGAGGTCCAGCGTGTCCTCGACATAGTCGTCTGCCGGGCTCGGGAATCCAGCCCTGACGCCGGCCGCATGCAGCGGCACGCTCAGCACCGGTGCCAGTCTGGCAGGTACCAGTACTTGTCCCGGATAGCGGGCTGCCAGCTCTTCCGGACTGGCCTGCCGGGCGGTCTGCCGTGACTTCACCAGTGCGATAACTGCATCCTTGTCATCGACCGGCACCCGGATCTGGATCAGCGGTTCGGAAGTATCGATACGGCCGGTACCAGCCGGACGGCCGGCGCCGGGACGATGGCCGCCACGGGAAGAAAGTTTGCTCATGGTGCGCTCCTGCTGTTTGTTTGATTATTGCATTAATAATCAAAATTCGCACTGGATCGACGCAAATTCCCCACGCGAGGCTCATATCCGCACCCGCAGTGATTATGACTTTTGGCTGGTAAAACTCCCGAAAAATAAGTCAAATTGATAGACTCGGTATTTATATCTAACCAACCTGCTCAACCAATACGGAGTTTTCATGCGGACACGCCTTGTCCTTGCCCTTCTCGCCTTGCCTTCCAGCAGTGCCCTGGCTTCCGAAGTCGCCATCTACGGCAAACTGACCGGCGCCATCCAGAGCACCAGAAGCGCCTATTCTGACGACGATCTTGGCACCACCACCAAGGTGGACAGCTATGACTCCTATCTGGGTTTCCGGGGTACGGAAGATCTCGGCAGCGGGCTGAAAGCCATCTGGCAGGTGGAACAGGCCATTGCGCTGGACGGCAGCGAACCGGGTGGCTGGGCCTCTCGAGATTCTTTTATCGGTCTGAGTGGCCAGTGGGGCACCCTGCAGGCGGGTTACCTGAGCAACTTCCAGAACCAGTATTCGCGGCTGGATCCGCAGAAAGCGACCGGCTGGATTGGCATGTCGTACATGTTCAACAATGCCATCACGGCGGCCTTTACCCAAGGTCGTGTCCGGAATGCAATGGCTTACACCTCTCCGGAATGGAACGGCCTGACGGGGCGGGTGCTGTATTCGGCAGCGGGCGAGGGACGTTCCATTGCAGGGAATCGCGAGAGCCTGTATGAAATCGGCCTGCGCTATACCCGGGCCGGTTTCTACGGGCAGTATGCGTATACCCACGCCAACAACAGCGCCTCTCGGGGTGAGTCGTTCCCGGTCGACCCGAACAACCCGGGACTGGGGGATCTTCCGGCTCAAGGGCGGATCCACTACGCTGAAGTGGGTTACGAGGCCAATGGCTGGCTGGCGGCATTGACGTATGTCAATCGACTTTTGCGT
The DNA here is from genome assembly GCA_018055005.1 of Laribacter sp. Lineage (GTDB taxonomy): Bacteria > Pseudomonadota > Gammaproteobacteria > Burkholderiales > Aquaspirillaceae > Laribacter. The sequence continues at coordinate 2,903 of JAGPIM010000046.1, read as the reverse complement.
GCCGATGCTTTTTTTGATCCCTTATCGAGCACGCAGCGTAGCCCCGTTGAGATCAAGGCACGCGCCATCGGCGTCAATCTGGCCTATACCCTCGGGCGCTGGACGCCGCACTTTCAGTACCAGCACGGCTGGCAACCGTCTACGTTCGAATCTGGAACCTATGGTGACAACACGGGCTACACCCTCAACCAGTATGTGCTGGGGGTAGATTATGCCCTTTCCAAACGCACCGAACTGCAGGCCGCCGCCGGCTATCTCAAGGTTGGCAATCATCCACTGGAGAACAAACCTTTCCTGAAAGGCCATACCCTGTCGCTGGGTCTGAGCCACCGCTTCTGAACCTCGACCGGCATTCCTCCGCAAAAGGCAGCTCCGGCTGCCTTTTTGCATGGGATCGTCGATGGAATGGCAGCGGGCTACGTCTTGGGCAGATGCCTGAGTACCGCCTCCTGCACCCGCCCGATCTCGTCATCGGTCAGCCCGAGCAGCTCGCGCGCCGGGTAGCTGGCGGTCAGGCCGGGCCGCATTTCGTCCTCTTCCCCGAACTGGTGGAGCTTCGCAATCCGGGCTACCGACGCCACAAAACCGGGGGGCGACGGTTTCCGGCGTGGCGCAGGTAGCGGGCCGTGCGCAAGCGGGCGATCGAGGCACGGACACGGGAACTGGAGGACGCAAACCGGCGACTGGAAAAACTGAGCCGCATCGACGGGCTGACCGGTATTGCCAACCGCCGCACTTTTGACCTGACCCTCGAGCAGAAGTGGCAACGGGCGCAACGCAGGCAGCGGCCACTCTCTCTGGTCATGCTCGATGTCGACCACTTCAAGTCCTACAACGACGGTTACGGACACCTCGCCGGTGACCAGGTGCTGATCGTGCTGGCCCGGATACTGGCGCAGCAGGCCCGCCGGGGCGGTGAGCTGGCGGCGCGCTATGGCGGCGAGGAGTTTGTCCTGTTGCTGCCCGATTGCCTGGCGCCTGCAGCCTGGCAAGTGGCGGAAAATGTCCGGATGGCGCTGCACGAGCAGGCATTACCGCACCAGGGCAGTCCGTGGGGCGTCGTCACGGTCAGCCTGGGAGTTGCCGGCTGTGTGCCGCAGGCTGGGCAGACCAGCACCTCTCTCTTGCAGGCTGCCGATACCGCGCTTTATCAGGCCAAGCAGGCCGGGCGTGACAGCATCCGGCAAGTGGCGGTGGGTAAAGGCTGAACATCCCCGGCCCCTTTGAGGGCAAATGTCCTGTAACGATGACGGCCGCGCATTTTTTGACGCGGCTTCGGCTTCGGTTACAATCGGCTACTTTGAATTTCCCACATGCCGCAGAGCCGCGTATCGCAAGGCGGACGGTTGTCGCCGGAGCCGCCGGTGCGGTCGCTCTGTGCAAGCCTCCATTAGACTACCGTCACCGGTTCACGAATTTTAAGGAACAGACATGCAAGTTCAGCTGGAAACGCTCGGCAACCTCGAACGCCGCCTCGATATCGCACTGCCGCTTACCGACATCGATGCCGAGGTGCAAAAGCGTCTGGCCCGCGTGGCCCGCACGGCCAAGATCGCCGGCTTCCGCCCGGGCAAGGCCCCGCTGAAGATGGTCGAGCGCAACTACGGCGCTTCCGTGCGCGAAGACGTGCTGGGCGAACAGGTCCAGCTTGGTTTCTCCAAGGCTGTGGCCGAGCAGAAACTGCGCGTCGCCGGTTACCCGCGTTTCGAACCGGCTGCCGACAATGATCCGGCCGCTGGCGAATTCAAGTTCAGCGCTACCTTTGAAGTCTACCCCGAGCTGACCCTCGGCAGCCTTGACGGCAAGGAAGTCGAGAAGGCCGTGTGCGAAGTCACCGACGCTGAAATCGACAAGACCATCGACGTGCTGCGCAAGCAACGCACCCGCTTCAACCGTGTCGAGCGCGCTGCCGCCGATACTGACCGCGTGATCATCGACTTTGCCGGCAAGATCGACGGCGAAGCCTTTGCTGGCGGTTCGAGCGAAAACTTCCCGTTCGTGCTGGGTCAGGGTCAGATGCTGCCGGAATTCGAAGCCGGCGTCATCGGCATGAAGGAAGGCGAATCGAAGGACGTGGAAGTCAGCTTCCCGGCTGATTACCACGGCAAGGACGTGGCCGGCAAAACTGCTGTGTTCACCATCACCGTCAAGAACGTGGCCGAAGCCATCCTGCCGGAAATCGACGCCGACTTTGCCAAGGCCCTGGGCATCACTGACGGTGACGTGAGCAAGCTGCGCGCCGAGATCGAAAAGAACGTCAAGCGCGAAATCGCCCGCCGTCTGGCTGCCCGCAACAAGGAAGCCGTCATGCAGGTGCTGATCGATGCCAACCCGCTGGAGCTGCCGCAGTCGCTGGTGATGATGGAAATCAGCCGCCTGATGCACCAGGCCAAGCAGGATCTGGCCCAGCGTGGCATGGACGTCAAGAGCCTGCCGGACCTGCCGGCCGACCTGTTCCGTGACCAGGCTGCCCGCCGCGTGGCCCTGGGCCTGATCCTGGCTGAACTCGTCAAAGCCAACGAACTCAAGGCCTCGCCGGAGCAGATCAAGGCCCGCGTCGAAGAATGGGCCGACAGCTACGAGCATCCGGAAGAAGTGGTCAAGTGGTACTACGAGAGCCCGGAGCGCCTCGAAGGTCCGGAAAATCTGGTGCTGGAAGACAATGTGGTTGAATTTGTGCTGTCACAGGCCAAAGTTAACGAAAAGGCAGTGTCTTTCGATGAACTGATGGGGAACGCATAACATCATGCAAAACGTACGGGATTGGCAGTGGTCGCAACCGGCTCCGCAAGCGCTGGGCCTTGTGCCGATGGTGGTCGAGCAGAGCGGACGGGGCGAACGTGCCTACGACATCTACTCGCGGCTTCTCAAGGAGCGCATCGTGTTCATGGTCGGGCCGGTGA
>JAGPIM010000191.1 GCA_018055005.1 Laribacter sp. | reverse complement strand
GTTATTAAAAATCATTAATAATAGTTGAAATAGATTTATTGCAAGTCGCCAATGAACAATGCATGATAAACTGGCGAATTATCCAGCGCCCCCCTGTTCTTGTTTTTTATATCGCCAGTAATAGTAATTGAATTTGATTTTTTAATGATTGAATATCAAATAAAATCAATCGCTTGGCGTTACTGGTTTGCCTGGCGGTGAAGATTTTCAAGATGAGTGCTGGATGTTTTGAAATGAAATTAATATCCCCATAATTATATTTATTTGGCATGTATCGACTTGTTTTCTTGGTGGGGAAGAGTCTTTGTTGCTGTATTTATTGGACTAACATTCCTGCGTTTTACTGGAGGTTTTGCTGTGTACGCTGAAGGGAGACGATGAGTGTGGTTTCAATGTACGCAAGTTCCTTTCGATAATTCCATGAAGAGTCATGCTACTTGCCGGGAGGTTTGTAATTCTGTCCTGAGTAATGAGATTTGCTTTGGCGAATTAATAAATGAATGGGTATTTGTTGCTGGCTGGTATGGCCATGCCCGGTTGTACCCGGTATGTCACGGCATTGAAATGCAATGACAACAAAAAAACCCCAGTGAGTCCTTGGAAACACTGGGGTTTTGAGGTGTCACGCGATGGCATGACACGAGTGCATACGGTTTAGACGTTGAACAGGAAGTTCATAACATCACCATCCTGTACGATGTATTCCTTGCCTTCGGCGCGCATCTTGCCGGCTTCCTTGGCCTTGGCTTCGCCGCCGTACTGGATGAAGTCGGCAAACGAAATGGTCTGGGCGCGGATGAAGCCGCGCTCGAAGTCGGTGTGGATCACGCCGGCAGCCTGCGGGGCGGTGTCGCCCACGTGGATGGTCCAGGCACGCACCTCCTTCACCCCGGCGGTGAAGTAGGTCTGCAGGCCGAGGAGCTTGTAGCCGGCGCGGATCAGGCGGTTGAGCCCCGGTTCTTCCAGTCCCATTTCGGCGAGGAAGTCGGCCTTGTCGGCATCGTCAAGGTCGGCAATTTCCGATTCGATCGAGGCGCACAGGGCGACGACCGGAGCGCCTTCGGCATCGGCCAGGGCCTTCAGGCGATCGAGGTGGGCGTTGTCGGCAAAACCGTCTTCAGCCACGTTGGCGACATACATGGCCGGCTTGATGGTCAGGAGGCACAGAGGCTTGACGATGACCAGCTCTTCCGGACTCAGCTCCAGCGAACGGGCCGGTTTGCCCTGGTCCAGATGCGGCACCAGTTTTTCCAGCACGGCGACCAGCGCACGGGCGTCCTTGTCACCGGCCTTGGCTTTCTTGCCTTCGCGGTTGAGGGCTTTTTCCACGGCCGACAGGTCGGCCAGGGCCAGCTCGGTGCCGATGGTCTCGATGTCAGCGATCGGGTCGACCTTGCCGGCCACGTGGACGATGTTGGGGTCTTCAAAGCAACGCACCACGTTGACGATGGCGTCGGTCTCGCGGATGTTGGCGAGGAACTGGTTGCCCAGCCCTTCACCCTTGCTGGCACCGGCCACCAGCCCGGCGATGTCGACGAATTCGACGATGGCCGGCTGCACACGCTGCGGATTGACGATTTTCGACAGTTCATCCAGACGCGGGTCCGGCACTTCGACGATGCCGACGTTGGGCTCAATCGTGCAGAACGGGTAGTTGGCGGCTTCGATGCCGGCCTTGGTCAGGGCGTTGAAGAGGGTCGACTTGCCGACATTGGGCAGGCCGACGATGCCGCATTTGAGGCTCATGAAGATTCCTTTTGCATCTGGCCGCCACGCTTGCGGGCGGGCGGCAAAGATTCGGGAGCGCAGGCAGGCGCCTGAATGGGCGCGATTGTAGCATTGACTGACGGCCTGACCGCAGACCGCTGCGCCGCTGGTACGGGCCTGATCCGGGGCCGCCAGCCTAGCGATTTGCAGGTAAAGTTGCTGTGAATGGTCTATTCTTCGCGGTTTTTACGCAAAGCAACAGCCAGGCTGCTGATGTTTTATTCCGTTTTTCGCCCGAGGTCGTTGCGGGCCTTGCTGACGGCAGGCTGCGCCGTGTTGGCAGTGCTGGTCATGGGGTTGGCGTGCTGGCTGGCCCTGGACAGCCTGCACGCCCAGCTGGACGAGCGGCAACAACGCATGCGCGAGCAGCTCGACGCTTATCTGCTGTGGCGTGTGCAGCCGCTGGTGAACCGCAGCGAGCGCCAGCTCGATCTGCTGTACCAGATGCTCGACCTCGATCAGGTGCGCCGCGGTGAAAGCCCGGTCACCATGGCGTGGCGCTATGTCTCCGAGATCAAGCCTGACCGGCATTTCGTCTTTTTCTACAACATCAAGCACCGGCGGCTCGACAGTTTTCCGCCCTGGCCGGGTGATGCCGGTTTTCAGCCGGAAATGCGGCCCTGGTTCCAGGCCGTGCAGGGACGGCATGACGGAGTGCAGTGGATTGGTCCGTATGCCGAATATTCTGACGGACGCAGTGTGGTCTCGATGGTACGGCAAGTGCGCGACCATGACGGCAGCCTGCTGGGGCTGCTGGTGGTGGATTTTTTTGTCGATGTCCTGCGTCAGGATCTCAACAGTACGCTGGGCCGGCCGGATGGTTGCTCGCTGTCGCTTATGACCGATGGCGGGATGCAGATACTTTCAGCGAGCGGTGAACCTCCTCAGTCAATGCTGGCAGATGGACTGTCGATCGACATGCCTTCGACATTGATGGCTCCCGGGCGGGCCGACGGCCTGTTTCAGGCTTTGCTGAACGGTATCCGGATCGAGCGGCAGGTCGCCGGACCCGGGTGGATCGTGCAGATCCGCACCAGCGGTGCCCAGCTGCGGGCGCATTTGTGGTGGGCATTTCATCGCAGTGCACTGGCCCTGTTCGGTGTGGTATTGCTCCTGGGTGGGGGCTTCTTCTTTTTGCTGCGCATCCTGCGGCATGAGCAGGCCATGATCCGCTCGGTGCTCAACCGGCTGGAGGAGTACGGCCAGCTGGATGCCAGCGCAGAGCTGTCACCGGAGCGACGGCTGCTTTTCGTGCGCGAAAACTATGCCGTGGTCAGCCGGGTGGCGGAGCGTTTCCGCCTGCAGGCCAAGGCTCTCGACTACGACTGCCTGACCGGTGCACTGACCCGTCATGCATTCAACCGCGACCTGTCCGGATGCTGGCAGTCCGGCAGCGATTTTGGCCTGCTGTTGTTCGACGTTGACCGCTTCAAGGGTCTGAATGACCGTTTCGGCCATCCGTTCGGTGATGCCGTGCTGCAACGCATCGTGGCCCGGCTCGACAGCCTGCCGTGGCCGGTTGCGTGCTACCGGCTGGGCGGAGACGAATTTGCCCTGGTGCTGGAGGCCGGTATCGGACAGGCATCGTTTGTCCATGCACTCTTGCGGGCAGTGGCCGAGATGGAGTGGCGCGAGGTCGATGCCCGCGTCAGTATCAGCATCGGCGGTGTATTGCGGCACGAGGCCGATAGTCAGGAGGCGCTGATTGCACTGGCAGACCGGCGCCTGTATGCCTGCAAGCGGCGTGGCCGCGGCTGTGCGCTGGTCAGCGACGGTGTGGCCGGAACGTTAGAGCTGCCGTGAAATCCGGCGGCGCCAGAGCCACCAGAGTGTGAGCAAGAGCAGGACGCTGCCGGCCAGGATGCCGATCACCCTTTCTTCGGTGTGCAGTGCCTGTTCCAGCCAGGCCCGGTGATGGGCGCCGTAAAATCCCAGCACCACCTTGACCGGTACGGTCAACAGGACGGCGAGGCCATCGGCCAGCAGGAAGCGTGCGGGCGTAATCTGGCGACTCATGCCGGCGACCAGATAGACGGCTACCCGGATGCCCCACAGGAAACGGGCGGCAAACACGAACCAGGTCCCGCGCCGGGCAAAGGCTGCGCGGATGCCGGCTTCGCGTTCGGCGCCGACCAGCCGGTCGAAAAAGCGCCACTGGCGGATGCGCTCGCCCCAGTGCCAGCCGATGGCGTACATCGTTACGTCGCCCAGCAGGACGCCGAGAAAAGTGACGACCAGCATGTCGGCCAGACCGGCATGACCAAGGCCGGTGACGATGCCGGCACTGACCAGCACCACGTCTTCCGGTATCGGCAGGGCCAGCCCGCCTGCCAGCAACAGGACAAAGGCCAGAAGCGCCGCATGCGGACTCAGGAGCGAGACCAGCCAGGCGCTCGACATGGAGCCGGAACCCGGAATCAGGCTTCCGGCGGCAGTGCCGCCCGGCGGTGGCGCCGCCACCACACTACGGCGATCACGACGGCTAGGATGCCCAGGATCACGAAGACACCGTGCTGGCCGCGATGCACCATTTCCATCAGCCAGTCACGGTTGTAGGCACCGAAATAGCCCAGGTAGACCCAGACCGGCACGCTGATCAGCGCTGCGAGGCCATCCAGCAGCAGGAAGCGCCAGAACGGGATGCGCCGGGTCATGCCGGCAGTCAGGAAGATCGGCGAGCGCAGGCCGGGCAGGAAGCGGGCCACGAACAGCACCCAGTTGCCGTAGCGGGCAAACTTGCCCTGCACCATGCGGAAACGCGACGGCGTGAGAATCTTGCGTACGAACTTGAGCCGGCGCACCCGCGGGCCGTACAGACGGCCGATCAGGAACATGGTGGCATCGCCTGCCAGCACGCCGGCCATGCCGACGGCGAACATGGTGTGCACGTGCGTGTAGCCCAGTCCGGAAATGATGCCGCCGGCGACCAGGGTGATGTCCTCCGGAATCGGCAGACCGAATCCGCAGGCCAGCAACACCAGAAAGACAGCGGCGTAGCCGTAGCCCGTAAAAAATTCGATCAGCGTTTGCAGGATGTCCATCAGCAGGCAGTACGGAAAATCCGGTAGGAAAAGGTGGGGAACCACAACAGAAACAACTAACACACTGATACTATCACAGCCCTCCAGAACCG
>JAGPIM010000045.1 GCA_018055005.1 Laribacter sp. | reverse complement strand
TCCCAGTCCGGTGCGCGGCTCCGGCCACTCCAGCCGGCGCAGGCAGGCATCCGCCACGTCTGCCGGCAGCACCAGCCTGCCCAGCCGGGCCTGCAAGGCCGCAGCAGCCAGTCCCAGCTGGCCGCTCACCCAGATGTCGTCGCCCGGACGGGCGCCGTCCCGACGGATGGCAGTGCCGGCCGGCACTTCCCCCATGATGGTCACCGACAGGGTCAGCGGGCCGCGGGTGGTATCCCCGCCCAGCAATTCCACCCCCGTCCGCTCCGCCAGTGCGTAAAAACCTTCGGCAAATCCCGCCACCCATGCCGGATCGATCTGCGGCAGGGCCGCGCCCAGCCATGTCCAGCGCGGCACGCCCCCCATGGCCGCGATGTCGGACAGGTTGACCGCCAGCGTCTTGTGCCCCAGCGCCACCGGATCGACATCGGCAAAGAAATGGCGGTGCTCGACCAGGAGGTCCTTGCTGACCAGCAACTCGCAGCCGGGTGTCGGCGCCAGGATGGCACAATCGTCACCGACGCCCAGCGGGGCCGTACGCACCGGGCGGCTGAAGTAACGGGCAATCAGGTCAAATTCGTTCATGCGGCAACGGTTCCCGGAAACAAAAAGCGGCACAGGTGGCGGCCAGGCCAGCTGATGACACGACGACAGACACCCTCCGCCGCGGCGATGCTGACACGGAACCCGGCACCAGGCCAGCCGGTGCTGCCTGGCCGGCAGCCAGACCCGCGTGGCCGGGGGTGACGCAACACTCAGGCGCACCTGACTGCCTTCATCACCTCACCTGCCGGCCATTCCCTGTGACCTGCGGGGCGAGAAGCGCCAAGTCTTGGGTGCCGTGCTTTTCCTGACCATGCGGCAACGGCTGCCGGACCTGCACCGGCCTCCGGTACCGGACAGAGGCACTTGCGGATACGCCGGTACCGCAGCCGGACAAACAAAAACACCCGCGCCGGGCGGGTGTCGGATCTGGCCGCAGGCGCTTATTCGGCAGCAGCCGGCTTGTCGGTAGCAACCGGCTTGTCGGCAGCCGGACGCTTGTTGCGGCGGTGTGAACGCACGGCTTCGAATTCTTCCGGGCGCACTTCGGCGGCGTACTTGTCGAGCACGCCGTTGACGAAGCGGTGCCCTTCGGCGCCGCCGAAGGTCTTGGCGATCTCGATGGCTTCGTTGATGATCACGGCCAGCGGAGTTTCCGCCTGCTGGGTCAGCTCGAAAGCCGCCATCAGCAGCACGGCACGTTCGACCGGGCTGACATCTTCCGGAGCACGCTCGAAGTGGCTGGCAATCGCGGACTCGATCCGGGCCGGGTCGTTGAGCACGCCGTACAGCAGCGTGCGGAACAGGGCTTCGTCAGCCTTGGCGAACTGCTCGTTGTCGCGCAGGTTCTTTTCGATGGTAGCGGGCGTCAGGGCATTGAGCTGCCACTGGTAGATGCCCTGCACCGCGAATTCGCGGGCGCGTCGTCTCGGGGTCTTCATCAGTCGTAAAACGCTTTCTGCAGATTGGCCATCTCGACCGCGCAACGGGCGCAGTCGCGGCCCTTCTCGGCCATGCGGGCTTCGGCCTGCTCGTCGGTATCGCACGTCAGCACGCCGTTGGCCACGGGAATGTCAAAGTCCAGTCCGACCCGGGTCAGTGCCGCGCCGGCTTCGTTGGAAACCAGTTCGAAATGATAGGTTTCCCCACGGATCACGGCTCCCAGCGCCACCAGCGCATCGTAGCTGTCGTCCTCGTTCTGGGCCATGGTCTGCAACGCCAGCGAGATCTCCAGTGCGCCGGGTACGGTCACGAAGGTGATGTCGGTCGGCTCGACGCCCAGCGCCAGGAGTTCGTCAAGGCAGGCGTCGCGCAACCCTTCGCAGACCGGCAGGTTGAAGCGGGCCATCACCACGCCAATGCGCAGACCTTCACCGTTGAGGTTGGTTTCGAGACTGACGATGTCAGGGTTCATGGTGGCTCCTGGAGCGAAGGGTATGGGTCGGAGATGTCCTGAAAAAGGGCGGCATTTTAGAGCGTGTTGACCCGGCTTGGCGAGAACAAATCTCTGATCGGCCTGACAAAGACGGATTCCCGCCGCCGGACACAAGGCTCAGGACTGGCGCGAAGCCGCCTCGAGATAGCCGCAGACCTCAAGCGAAAAACCGGTCATGCTGGGGATCTTCAGCGGCTTGGACATCAGCCGCATGCGGCCCACGCCAAGGCGCTTGAGGATCTGTGCCCCGATGCCGTAGATTTTCGGGTCCCACTTGCGTGCCGGTTCACTGACCACACCGGGGAAAGCCCGTGCCAGCAGGGCATCGGCAGTCTCGTCACGGTGCAGCAGGATCAGCACGCCGCTGCCGGCGCGCTCGAATTCGGCCATCACTTTCGGTACCGACCAGCTGTGGCCGGTATCGCGGGTGTCCAGCCAGTCCATCACCGACAGCGGCTCGTGCACGCGCACCAGCGTTTCGGCTGCCGCGTCGATGCGGCCCTTGACCAGCGCCAGGTGGGCGGCTCCGGTAGTCGTGTCACGGAAGGCATGCAGGCGCAGCAGGCCGTACGGCGTATCGACATCGCGCTCGGCGACATGCTCGATCAGGCTTTCGGTCTGGCTGCGGTAGGCGATCAGGTCGGCAATGGTGCCGACCTTGAGGCCATGCTGCTCGGCAAACACCAGAAGCTCCGGCAGACGGGCCATGGTGCCGTCGTCATTCATGATTTCGCAGATCACGGCCGACGGGGTCAGGCCGGCAAGCCCGGCGAGGTCGCAGCCGGCTTCGGTATGGCCGGCACGCACCAGCACGCCGCCGGGCTGGGCCATCAGCGGGAAAATGTGTCCCGGCTGCACGATGTCTTCGGGCCGGGCATGCCGGGCCACGGCGGCCTGCACCGTGCGGGCGCGGTCGGCAGCGGAAATGCCGGTCGATACGCCTTCGGCGGCTTCGATCGACAGGGTGAAATTGGTGCCGTGCGACGAGCCGTTGTGCTGCACCATCAAGGGCAGGCTGAGCTGGCGGCAGCGGTCTTCGGTCAGCGTCAGGCAGATCAGGCCACGGCCATGCTTGGCCATGAAGTTGATGTGTTCGGGAGAAACGAAATCAGCGGCCAGGATCAGGTCACCTTCGTTTTCGCGGTCTTCGTCATCGATCAGGATGACCTGCTTGCCAGCGCGGATGTCGGCCAGAATGTCTTGGATCGGGGAAATGCTCATGATGCTCAGGCCAGTGAAAAATCGATAAAAGTACAACCGCCGTGTGAATGGGTATGACCAGTGCGTAATTCAAGCGGCGCGGCAAATTCGGGGCCGTCCACCACCAGCGTGTGGAATTCGCCGGCCTCACCGCAGGGATCGACCCCCAGCGCCTCCAGCTCGCGCACACAGCCATCGTCCAGCACCCGCCCGAGAAACGCGGCCGGCAGCACACCGTCGCGCACGGCGCAGATGCGCGCGACGAAACCAGTGGCAATCATCTCGTCCACCAGCGCCCGGCGCGGCTGCTGCCACAGCGGCAGCACGGCTTCCAGACCAGCGGCATGACAGACCTTTTCCTCCCACTCCCGGTGCGCGTCAAGGTCAATGTCGCCAAACACCACCGCCTCCGCCCGGCGGGCCTCGTCACGCAGGGTGGCGATGAACACGGCTTCGTAGTCGGACCAGTCGGCCCGGGCCGTCACCAGCGGCAGCCCCAGTGCCTGCGCCTGCGCGGCCAGCACCGCCGGCGCCAGTCCGTGCGAGCGGCTGCGCTCTTCCCGGGCCGCCAGCATGTTGAACAGCGCCACCGGCTCCCAGCCCTGCCGGCGCGCGCGCCACATGGCCAGTGCCGAATCCTTGCCACCACTCCACGACACCAGTGCCGGACGGGCGTTCACCGGCCGTCACCCCGGCCGGCCAGCACCCGTTCGACCGTCTCGACGATCACCTGCGTCTGCGGATCGATTTCGATGTTGACGCGCTCACCGGCCTGCCGCCAGCCAAGGTTGGTGCGGGCCAGCGTTTCCGGAATCAGGTGCACGCAGAATCCGGCATGCTCGACCGCACCGATGGTCAGGCTGCAACCGTCGATGCCGATGTAGCCCTTGGTAAACACGAACTTCGCCAGTTCGTCGGGCAGGCGGAACCACACGGTCCGGTTGTCCGGCGTATCGATGACGCGGGTGATGACGGCAGTAGCCATCACGTGGCCGCTCATGGCATGCCCGCCGATATCGTCGCCGAAGCGGGCAGCCCGCTCCACGTTCACCCGGTCACCCACCTGCAATTCACCCAGGTTGGTCACCCGCAGGGTTTCCTGCATCAGGTCAAAGCTGACGAGGTCGCCGTCAACGGACGTTACCGTCAGGCACACGCCGTTGTGCGCCACCGACGCCCCGGTGGCCAGTCCGGGCAGCAGGCCGGCCGGCAAGCGGACGACATGGGTACGGAAAGCAGTCTTTTCAGTCAGGGCAACCACCTCGGCCGTGCCCGCAACGATGCCGGTAAACATGACGCCTATCCTCTGGATTCTTTAACGCGCAAGGTGGCCATTCTACGCTGAACGCATGGTGGTGCGACGCCACCGCTGCCGAAGCGTTTCGCCCGGCCGGCAAAATCCGCTAGAATCCGCTGTTTTTTCAGCCGTTTTCCACTGCCGAACCTGCCATGTCCGAATTCATTGCCCGCGAAGCACAGCGCCGCCGTACCTTCGCCATCATCTCCCACCCTGACGCGGGTAAAACCACCCTGACCGAAAAGCTGCTGCTGTTCTCGGGTGCCATTCAGGAAGCCGGCACCGTCAAGGGCAAAAAGGGCGGCAAGTTCGCCACCTCGGACTGGATGGAAATCGAAAAGCAGCGCGGCATCTCGGTCGCCAGCTCGGTGATGCAGTTCGACTACTACGACAACGTGGTCAACCTGCTCGACACCCCGGGGCACCAGGACTTCTCCGAAGACACCTACCGCGTGCTGACTGCCGTCGACAGCGCCCTGATGGTGATCGACGCCGCCAAGGGCGTGGAAGCACAGACCATCAAGCTGCTGAACGTCTGCCGTCTGCGCGACACCCCGATCGTCACCTTCATGAACAAGTACGACCGGGAAGTGCGCGACTCGCTGGAGCTGCTGGACGAAGTCGAAAACATCCTCGAGATCCGCTGCGCGCCGGTTACGTGGCCGATCGGCATGGGCAAGACCTTCCGCGGTGTCTACCACCTGCTCAACGACCAGGTGCTGCTGTTCGATGCCGGCGGCGAACGCCTGCCGCACGAATTCGATGTCATCGACGGCATCGACAACCCGCGGCTGGACGAACTCTTCCCGCTGGAAATCGGACAGCTGCGCAACGAGATCGAACTCGTCAAGGCCGCCAGCAACGAATTCGACCTTGAAGACTTCCTCGCCGGCAAGCTCACCCCGGTGTTCTTCGGCTCGGCCATCAACAATTTCGGCGTCAAGGAAATCCTCGACGCCCTGATCGGCTGGGCACCGCCGCCGCGTCCGCGTGACGCCACCGTGCGCGTGGTCAGCCCGGACGAAGACAAATTCTCCGGTTTCGTGTTCAAGATCCAGGCCAACATGGATCCGAAGCACCGCGACCGCATCGCCTTCCTGCGCGTGTGCTCGGGCAAGTTCGAGCGCGGCATGAAGATGAAACACCTGCGCCTCTCCCGCGACGTGGCTGCCAGCTCGGTGGTGACCTTCATGGCCCACAGCCGCGAAATCGTCGAAGAGGCCTTTGCCGGCGACATCATCGGCATCCCCAACCACGGCAACATCCAGATCGGCGACAGCTTCAGCGAAGGCGAACAGCTGGCCTTTACCGGCATTCCGTTCTTTGCGCCGGAAATCTTCAAGTCGGTACGCATCCGCAACCCGCTCAAGATCAAGCAGTTGCAGAAAGGCCTGCAACAGCTGGGCGAAGAAGGTGCCGTGCAGGTATTCAAGCCGCAAAACGGCGCCGACCTGATCCTGGGTGCGGTGGGCGTACTGCAGTTCGAAGTGGTGGCACACCGCCTGCAGACCGAATATGGCGTCGAGGCCGTGTTCGAATCCTGCCCGATCTGGACCGCCCGCTGGGTCAGCTGCGAAGACCGGGCCAAGCTGGCCGAGTTCGAGCGCGCTGCCGTCAACAACCTCGCCGTCGATGCAGCCGGTAGTCTGGCCTACCTGGCACCGAACCGGGTCAACCTGGAACTGGCCAGCGAGCGTCATCCGGCCATCGTGTTCCACGCCACCCGCGAGCACGCGGTCAAGCTGTCGTAACCATGGAAAGCCTCGGCGAACTCTGGCGCGCGCTGCCGGCCAACGACCTGCTGCGCACCGGCATCCTGCTGGCGTGCCTGGTGGCCGTGCGCGTACTGGTCGCCCGCACCCTGGCACGCCAGCCGCAGATTTCGATCGAGATGCGCCGGCGCTGGTCGGTCAACCTGCGCAATGCGCTGCTGATCGCCGGCCTGATCGGCATCGTGGCCATCTGGTCACGCGAACTGCAAACGGTGGCGGTGTCGCTGGTGGTGATCGCTTCGGCGATCGCCATTGCCTTCAAGGAGGTGATCCTGTGCCTGTCGGGCAGCTTCTACCGCACCATGAGCAAGGCCTACAACATCGGTGACCGCATCGAGATTGGCGAACTGCGCGGACGGGTGGTGGACATCAGTGTGCTGACCACCACTATCGTCGAGATCGGCCCGCAGCACGATGCACACCAGCAGACCGGCCGCCTGATCACCTTCCCCAACAGCCTGCTGCTGGGGCAAGCGCTGGCCCGCGAGGACTATACCGGCAACTTCATCGTCCACGTCATCACCGTGCCGGTCAGCCTTGAAGCCGACGTACTGGAAGCCGAACGCATCCTGATCGATGCGGCGCGCGAAGTCTGCGCACCGTTCCTTGAAGAGGCGCAGGCCCACATGAAGGCACTGGAATCCATGCACCTCATCGACACGCCCTCGGTTGCGCCGCGCGTATCGCTGAAGATCGTCGATGATGAAATCGTCCGCCTCAACCTGCGCATCGCCGTACCGCGCATCCGCAAGCAGACGGTCGAGCAGGACATCCTGCACCGCTTCCTGGCAGCGTTTCATCCTGCCCGGCCCCCGTCTGCCGACCAGACCGACCCGTCCTGACCGAACTGCCGCCTCCGCATGAAAAAGCCGCGCCTCAAAACCTACGACCGCATCATTGCCGAGAGCCTGGTCCTGTTCAACGAACAGGGTGAGCGGTCGACCACCACCAACCACATTGCCGCGCACCTGGGCATCAGCCCAGGCAACCTGTACTACCACTTCCGCAACAAGGAAGAGATCGTTTACCAGATCTTCCTGCGCTACAAAGCCTTCCTGTCCGAACGGCTGGCCGCGCCGACCGACCGCGACATCTCGGTGGCCGACCTCGAGCCGTACCTCGACACGGTGTTCCAGGCCATGTGGCAGTTCCGCTTCATGTTCTACGACCTGCCGGGCCTGCTGGCCCGCAACCCGCAGATGCAGGCGGAATACCACCAGTTCATCCACACCGACCTCGAAGAACGCCTGATCAGCCTGTTCCGCGAGTTCACCCGCATCGGGCTCGTGCGCATCGACGAGGAAGACATCGAGCCGCTGGTCACCAACATCTGGCTGGTGGCGAAATTCTGGTTCGCCTTCGAAGAAACCGCCCGCCCCAGGGAGCCGATCACCGAAGCCGCCGGCCGTCGGGGAGCCGTCCAGGTACTGGCGCTGTTCAAGCCCTATATTGCAGAAAACTACCAGCCCACTTTCCGCAGCCTGATTGCCCGCTACCAATGAACTCCGCAGCCTTTGACCCGGCCGAACAGCACGGCCTGTGGCGCGCCATCCGCGAACGGCGCGACATGCGCCACTTCAACGGCGTCCCGCTTGAGGCCGGTCAGCTCGAACGCCTGCTCGAAGCCGCCCGGCTCGCGCCGTCGGTCGGCTACATGCAGCCGTGGCGCTTCATCCGCATCACCGATCCGGCCCTGCGGCAGGCCATCCATGCCGAAGTGGAAGCCGAGCGGCAGCAGACTGCTGCCACGCTGCCCAGCCGGCAGGCCGAATTCCTGCGCCTCAAGATCGAGGGCATCCGCGAATGCTCGGAACTGCTGGTATCGGTGCTGATGCCGGACGACGGCCGCCACATCATCGGCCGCCGCACCATGCCGGACATGGCGCTGGCCTCAGCCGCCTGCGCCATCCAGAACCTGTGGCTGGCGGCCCGTGCCGAAGGCATCGGCATGGGCTGGGTGTCGTTTTTCGAGCCGGCGCGGCTCGCGGCCCGGCTGGCACTGCCCACCGGCGCCCGGCCGATTGCCGTCCTGTGCCTCGGGCCGGTGGATGCCTTTTACCCGCGCCCGCAATTCGAAGATGCCGGCTTCGGCGCCCGGCTGCCGCTGGACGACATCCTGTTCGAAAACTGCTGGCCCGACGGCGCCGGCCCCACCCCCAGCGCCTACTGACCTCCCGCCGGCGGCTCAGGCCGCCGCGCGCCAGTGGTCGATGTAGAGCTGCATCAGCTCGACGCCGCGCCATTCGTTGACATTGAGGCGGAACACCGCGTCGATGCGCTCGGGCAGGAATTCGCTGTGGTTGAACAGCATGGCCTCGAATTCGCCGCCATCCTTGCCCAGCGTCAGCTTCAGGTGCTTGCCGCCGACAATGCGCTGCTCCAGCACCCGGAACACGTCACTGAAACTCGGCGGCGGAAAGCCCTGCCCCCACACGGTCAGCGCCAGCTCGCGCGCAGTGTCGAGCGCCAGTTCGGTCACGGCCAGCGCGCCGTCGGTTTCGATGCGCCGGGTCAGGGCCGCCTCGTCCAGCCACTCGCGCGCCACCTGTTCGAATGCCGCCGAAAAACGCGGCAGGTCGGCTTCCAGCATCGTCAGGCCGGCGGCCATGGCGTGCCCGCCGAACTTGCGGATCAGGCCCGGTTCGCGCTTGCTGACCAGGTCCAGCGCATCGCGCAGGTGAAAACCGGCGATCGAGCGCCCCGAGCCCTTGATCTCGCCGGCATCGCCCGGTGCAAACACGATGGCCGGCCGGTGAAAGCGGTCCTTGAGGCGCGAGGCGACAATCCCGACCACGCCCTGGTGCCAGTCATCACGGTAAAGCGACAGGGTAAAGCGCTCGGCCGGATCAAAGCCGGCCAGTTGCAGCGTGGCTTCGTCCTGCATGCCGTGCTCGATCTCGCGCCGGGTACGGTTCATGCGGTCCAGCTCGCGCGCCATCTCCTGGGCGCTGTCCTCGCGCTCGGCCAGCAGCATTTCGATGCCGAAGGTCATGTCATCCAGCCGGCCGGCGGCATTCAGGCGCGGCCCGAGCATGAAGCCCAAGTCAAAGCTTGAGGCCTTGGAGATCGGGCGACCACTGGCGGCAAACAGTGCCGCGATGCCCGGAGATGCCCGTCCGCTGCGCATGCGCCGCAGTCCCTGTTCGACCAGGATGCGGTTGTTGTCGTCCAGCCGTACCACGTCGGCCACCGTCCCCAGCGCCACCAGGTCCAGCCATTGCGCCAGGTTCGGCTCACCTCCGGCCGCAAAGGCACCGCGGGCGCGCAGCTCGGCGCGCAGGGCCATCAGCACGTAGAACATCACGCCGCAGCCGGCCAGATGCTTGGAAGGAAAGTCGCAACCAGGCTGGTTGGGGTTGACGATCAGCGCCTCGGGCAGTTCGTCCCCCGGCAGGTGGTGGTCGGTCACCAGCACTTCCATGCCGAGCGCACGTGCGGCGTTGACGCCGGCGACGCTGGCAATGCCGTTGTCGACCGTCAGCAGGATGTCAGGGGCACGTTCGGCCGCCAGCCCAACAATCTCCGGCGTCAGGCCGTAGCCGTACTCGAAACGGTTGGGAACGATGAAATCCACCGTGGCGCCAAAGGCCCGCAGGCCCTTGACCGCCAGGGCACAGGCAGTGGCGCCGTCGGCATCGTAGTCAGCCACCACCAGCAGGCGCTCGTGCCGGGCAATGGCGTCGGCCAGCCGCCTGGCCATGGCCTCGGCATTGCGGAGCCGGGAAAACGGGATCAGCCGGGCCAGTCCGGCATCCAGCTGGCTGGCGTGTTCGATGCCGCGGGCGGCAAACAGGCGCGCCATCAGGGGCGACACGCCGTCGCCGGTCAGGGCGGCGACCACGTCGCCGGGAGCACTGCGGGAAACAATCAGAGTCATGGACAACCATCTGCGGCCACAGGGCCGGACTACAACAGGGTGGACAGCGCGGGCCGGCCGCGCCAGAAACGCCAGTACGCCGAAGGCCGCACGGTGGCGGCAAAGCCGCGGCGACCCGGCGCCAGCAGGGTCAGCTCTTCGAGACCGTCAGCCGTCAGCATCAGCCGCAGCGGGGCAAACCAGTCAGTCTCCAGTGCCTCGAGGTGCTCGCGCCAGCCAAAGGCATCGCGGTATTGCGATGCGCCAACCAGACGGTCAAGCTGGACCAGTACCCGCCGGCCGGGCACGTCGCGCATGCCGTCAAAAGCAAACGGCGCCGCCTCCAGCCGGGCGCCGGACAGCCGGGCCAGACCGCAGGCAAAGGCATCGTCGGCCAGCACGGTGTCAAAGCGGTGGGCCAGCTTGTTGGGCCAGTCGCCGTCACCCCACGGCCAGACACTGTTGATCGGCAGCTCGCCGGCGCCTTCGCGCTCGGCATTGACGGCCTGCGAAAACAGCAGCATTTGCAGCTCGTTAAGCCAGCGGTGCCACAACAGGGCGGTTTCGCCTCGTGGCAGGTGGCTATCGACATTTTCACCGATCACGGCTTCCAGCCGGGTGAATTCGGCCCGCCACGGCTGGCGGCCTTCGAGATACCAACGGTCCGGCACCGGCGCATGAAAGCGCAGGCCGTCTTCGGCAAAAAACTGGTTGAGCGAGGCCACCAGCCGGTCAGCCTCCTGCTGCGAAATGCTCATCACCCCGCTGTCGGCCAGCACCAGTGCCTCGCGCTCGGCGCGCAGGTAGACCGGGTCGATGCGCAGCCAGTAGCCCTGACGGGTTTCCAGGCCATCGGCCAGTCCGGCCACCCGCGCAACCGGCGTGTAACCCAGCCCGAACTGCTGCGCCAGCACCCGGTCGGCATCCTGCTCCAGCGGCGTGCGCGTGGCCCGCGCCAGGAGCCAGGACAGCTCGGGCAGGACCAGACCGTCGGTGGCCGCCGCCAGCGTGTCGGCATCCGGCCAGGCCAGGCCAGGCAGCAGAACGGTCAGTTTCAACGCTCTACTCCCATGTCGGCGTGCGGCGCGATGGCGCTGAAGTGGAACACCACGCCCAGTGCCGCCAGCGGCGCATCCGTGCGCTGCCAGCGCAGCACATAACGCGGCACGCCACCGGCGTACTGCGGCGGAATCTGCTCGACTTCCGGCGGCGCAACCGGTGACTTCTTGCCATCAGGCGTCGGCACGAAGCGGGCCTGCAGCGCCGGCAGGCCGGCACCGGCCACCACGGCTTGCTCGAATGCCTGGCGCATTTCCCGCGCCTCGTCGTAGTGCGGTTTGACATAGGTGAAGTACATCCAGCCCAGCCCGAACAGCAGCACCCAGCCCGACACCATCACAAAGAGCCAGACGATCCGGCCCAGAAACAGCAAGAGTTCCTTCATGATTCCTCTTTTCCATCAGCCTGTCGGATAAGCTCCGGTTAAGCGACTGATTTACTGGCAATAGTGTGACAGATGCGGGTTTCCGCCCCAAGGCGATTTCGCTACAATTGCCGCCATCTATTGCCTCCATTGCCAGTGCGGCTGCCTTGCCAGGACAGCCACATTTGTCCGTTAAGCCCCACCGGTGCTGCTTTTGCACTACCGGCGTCTTTCGCAAAAAAATGAATTATCGCAAACTGCTTGACCTCCCGCAAAAAGCCCTTGCCAGCCTGCATGTATCCCATGCCGGATGGTTTGCCCTTGCGGCTCTGTTGCCGCTGACCGGAGCGGCCACCGCTTTTGCCGTTTCCACCGACGCTTCGGCGCCGCTGCCTCCGGTGGAAACCCTGACCGAAACACTGGCCCTGCCGTCGTTCACCATCCCGGCACCCAGCGGTGCCCGCTACTGGCGGGCCGATACCATCCGGCGCGGCGATACGCTGTCCGGCGTCATGCAGCGACAGGGCGTCAGCGCGGGTGAAACCATGCGCTTTCTGGGCAAGGGCAAGATCGGCCGCGAACTCCTGACCCTGCCGGCCGGTGCCACCCTGCACATCGAGACCAACGACAGCGGCGAGCTGTTTGCCATCCGCTACCTGCGCGACGACCGCAACGGCGAACAGAACCTCGTCAGCATCCGCAAGAACAGCCAGGGCGACTGGGGCATCAGTGCCGACGCCGTGGAAACCGCCGCCATCGAAACCCCGCGTTCCATCCGCATCAGCGACAGCTTTGCCGCCTCCAGCCGCCGCGCCGGCCTGCCCGGCGACGTGCGCACCCAGTTGCAGGAAATCTTCGGCGACCAGGTGAATCTCGGCACGCTCAAGTCCGGCGACAGCGTGGACGTGGTGTACGAGACCCTGTATTTCGACGGGGAAGACATGGGCGCCGGCCGGGTGCTCGGCGCCGAAGTCCGCCGTGGCGACCAGCGCTGGAGCGCCTTTTACTTTGCGCACGACGCCGAATCCGGCAGCTACTACGATGCCGCCGGCAAGGCGCTGAAAAAGGGTTTTGACGCCCGCCCGGTCGACGGCGCCCGCGTCAGCTCCGGCTTCGGCTTCCGCCGCCACCCGATCCTGCGCAACATCCGCAAGCACGCCGGCATCGACTATGCCGCCAGCAGCGGCACGCCGATCCGTGCGGCTGCCGACGGCAAGGTGCTGGACGTGCGTCGCGACGGCGGTTACGGCAACGTGATCACCCTGCGCCACGCCAACCGCTACGACACCGTGTACGCGCACATGAGTCGCTTTGGCAAGTTCAAGGCCGGCCAGACCGTCAAGGCCGGCGACATCATCGGCTACGTCGGTTCCACCGGCCGCTCCACCGGCCCGCACCTGCACTTCGAACTGCGCGTGGCCGGCACGCCGGTCGACCCGACCGTGCACGCCCTGCCGACACCGTCGCTGTCGGTGGCGCAACTGGGCAAGTTCCGCACGCAGAACGTCGCCTTCCAGCAGCAGATGAATGTCGTGGCCAAACTGCCCGAAGGCAGCGTGCTGGCACGCATCGACTGACCCGGCCGGCAGCTCCCGCTACAATCGCCCCGTCTTGACCCACGGGGCGTTTGCATGTCCAGCGTTATCGAATCCGCAGCCAGCGGCTATTACATCGGCCTGATGTCCGGCACCAGCATGGACGGAGTGGATGCCGTGCTGGCCGGGTTCTCCGGCGCCACGCCACAGGCACTGGCCCATGCCGCCTGTCCATACCCGGCAACCTTGCGGACGGCCCTGCTGGCCCTGCAAACACCGGGACACGACGAAATCACCCGCAGCCAGCTGCTGGCACTCGAACTGGCACCGCTGTACGCCGAGGCGGTGGAGGCGGTCCTGCGCAAGGCCGGCCTGGCCGCCGGCCAGGTTACCGCAGTCGGCTGCCACGGCCAGACCGTCCGCCATGCCCCGCAGGCCGGCTATACCGTGCAGCTCAATGCACCGGCGCGGCTGGCCGAGCTGTGCGGCATCGACGTGGTGGCGGATTTCCGCAGCCGCGACATCGCCGCCGGCGGCCAGGGCGCACCCTTGGTACCCGCATTCCATCAGGCGGTGTTTGCCAGCGCCACCGAAGCGCGGGTGGTGCTGAACATCGGCGGCATCGCCAACCTGACGCGGCTGGTACCCGGCCAGCCGGTGTGCGGATTCGACACCGGCCCTGGCAACATGCTGCTGGATGCCTGGTGCCAGCACCACCTGCATCGCCCGTTTGATGAAAACGGTGCCTGGGCGGCGCAAGGACAACCGCTGCCGGCCCTGCTCGAACGCCTGCTGGCCGAGCCTTATCTGGCCCTGCCGGCACCCAAAAGCACCGGACGCGACCTGTTTTCCCTCGGCTGGCTGGCGCAGCACCTTGAAGGCAGCGAGCAGCCGGCCGACGTGGCGCGTACGCTGACGCTGCTGACGGCCCGCAGCGCGGCCGACGCCATCCTCGCCTGCACACCCGGCGTGGCCGCCGTGTACGTCTGCGGTGGCGGCGCATTTAACCCGCTGCTGCTGGCTGATCTGGCCCAGGCGCTGGGACCGGCCGTGCGTCTTGCCGGCACCGATGAACTGGGGGTGCCACCGCAGTGGGTGGAAGGTCTGGCGTTTGCGTGGCTGGCACGCGCCTGCCTGTGCCGCGAGGCCGGCAACCTGCCCGCCGTCACCGGCGCGGCCGGCCTGCGGGTACTGGGCGCCATTCATCCCCGCTGATGCGTTTGCCATGCCAGCACCACCCAATCCGGGTAAAGTCGCCCCGACAAACTGATTTACCCGGATTCCCGCTTATATAATCGTCGCATCAAGGCTAACCACGAACACAATGCGCCTGTTCAAACGCAAACCGGTCGTCAAGAACTCGTCCACCCCGCTGCCGCCCCGGCTCGCCAACCTGCTGCAAGAAGCCTGGTGGCTGGTCATGGTGGCCGCGGCGGTGTACTTCGTCCTGATCCTGGCCAGCTACACGCCGGCCGACCCGTCGTGGTCGCACAGCATCGGCGGCCACCCGGCCATCGGCAACTGGGGCGGCACGCTCGGCGCCTACCTGTCAGACATGCTGCTTTACCTGTTCGGCCTGTCGGCCTGGTGGCTGGTAGTGTTTTGCGGTGCCACCGTGCTCTGGGGCTACCGCAACATCCGCCGGGTGTCTCCGGCACTCGACAAGGTCACCGCCATTGCCTCGACCGGCTTTGTCATGATCCTCGTCGCGTCCAGCGGTTTCGAAGCCATCCGTTTCTACAGCGTCGACATCAACCTGCCACTGGCTCCCGGCGGGCTGCTCGGACGCTTTGTCGGACTGGGACTGCAACAATTCATCGGCTTTGCCGGCGCCACCATGCTGCTGCTGCTGGTCTGGGCCATCGGCATCTCGCTGTTTACCGGTCTGTCGTGGCTGGACCTGATGGAGAAGATCGGCACCCGTATCGAAGAAGGGCTGCTGTGGGCCAGGAACAGCTGGGAAGCCCGCGAAGACCGCAAGATCGGCCGCCAGCAGGCGCGCGAGCGCGATGCCAGCGTCAAGGAAGAAAAGCGCAAGCAGGATGACAAGCCCCCGGTCCGCATCGAGCCGCCGTTACTGGAAATCCCGCTGTCCCCCAAGGTGACGAAGCAGGAAGAAAAGCGCCGCGAGCCGCAGCAGCACACGCTGTTCGAGCCGGCCCCCAAACCGGTTGCCTCCGCCAGCAATACGGCCGCCGAAGCCGAGCTGCCGACCCTGTCGCTGCTGACAGCCCCGCCGGCTTCGCAGGAAGGCGTAGGCGCCGACACCATCGAATACACCTCGCGCCTGATCGAGCGCAAGCTGGCCGATTTTGGTGTGGAAGTGAAGGTGATTGCTGCCTATCCGGGGCCGGTGATTACCCGCTACGAAATCGAGCCGGCAGTGGGCGTGAAGGGCGCGCAGATCGTCAACCTGATGAAGGACCTGGCCCGTGCGCTGGGTCTGGTCAGCATCCGGGTGGTGGAAACCATCCCCGGCAAGACCTACATGGGACTGGAACTGCCCAATGCCAAACGCCAGATCGTGCGCCTGTCGGAAATCATCGGTGCCGACACCTACCAGAATGCGGCCAGCAAGCTGACCGTGGTGCTGGGCAAGGACATTGCCGGCAAGCCGGTGGTGGCGGACCTGGCCAAGATGCCGCACGTACTGGTGGCCGGTACCACCGGTTCGGGCAAGTCGGTGGCGATCAACGCCATGATCCTGTCGCTGCTCTACCGCGCCACACCTGAAGAAGTGCGCCTGATCATGGTCGACCCGAAGATGCTGGAAATGTCGGTCTACGAGGACATTCCGCACCTGCTGGCACCGGTGGTGACCGACATGAAACAGGCCGCCAATGCGCTCAACTGGTGTGTGGCCGAGATGGAAAAACGCTATCGCCTGATGTCCAAGCTCGGCGTGCGCAACCTCGCGGGTTACAACCAGAAAATCCGTGACGCGGCCAAAAAGGGCGAAAAACTGCCCAATCCGTTCAGCCTGACCCCGGATGCGCCCGAGCCGCTCGACACCCTGCCGGTAATCGTGGTGCTGATCGACGAGCTGGCCGACCTGATGATGGTGGCCGGCAAGAAGATCGAAGAACTGATCGCCCGGCTGGCGCAAAAGGCCCGCGCGGCCGGCATCCACCTGATCCTCGCCACCCAGCGCCCGTCGGTGGACGTAATCACCGGCCTGATCAAGGCCAACATTCCGACCCGCATTGCCTTCCAGGTGTCCAGCAAGGTCGACAGCCGCACCATCCTTGACCAGATGGGTGCGGAAACCCTGCTGGGCCAGGGCGACATGCTCTACCTGCCGCCGGGCTCCGGCTACCCGCTGCGGGCCCACGGCGCCTTTGTCGCCGACGACGAAGTACACCGGGTGGTGGAATACCTCAAGACCATAGGCGAGCCGGACTACGTCGAAGGCATCCTGACCGGCGAAGCCGCCAGCGAAACTGCCCAGAGCGTGGGCGGCGACATTCCCGGCTTTGGCAGCGGTGAAGGCGGCAGCGAGGACAGCGAGAGCGACCCGCTGTACGACCAGGCCGTCGCCATTGTCATCAAGACCCGCAAGGCCAGCATTTCGTCGGTGCAACGCCACCTGCGCATCGGCTACAAC
>JAGPIM010000190.1 GCA_018055005.1 Laribacter sp. | reverse complement strand
AAGCGCCTGCACACCCGGATCGCCATCGTGCGCTGAGGATGTAAACCATGATCGAATTCAAGAACGTTTCCAAATGGTACGGTGACTTCCAGGTGCTGACCGACTGCACCACCCGGGTCAACAAGGGGGAAGTGGTGGTGGTCTGCGGCCCGTCCGGCTCCGGCAAGTCCACGCTGATCAAGTGCGTCAATGCCCTCGAGCCCTTCCAGAAGGGCGAGATCATCGTTGACGGCATTTCGGTCGGTGATCCGAAAACCAACCTGCCCAAGCTGCGGGCCCGCGTCGGCATGGTGTTCCAGCACTTCGAGCTGTTCCCGCACCTGTCGATTACCGCCAACCTGGCACTGGCCCAGCAGAAGGTGCTCGGCCGCGGCAAGGACGAGGCCATGGACAAGGCCATGAAGCTCCTGGACCGCGTCGGCCTCAAGGCCCATGCCCACAAGTTTCCGGGGCAGATGTCCGGTGGCCAGCAGCAGCGCGTGGCCATTGCCCGCGCACTGGCCATGGACCCGATCGCCATGCTGTTCGACGAACCGACTTCGGCGCTGGACCCGGAAATGGTCAACGAGGTGCTGGACGTGATGACCGAGCTGGCCAAGGAAGGCATGACCATGATGTGCGTGACGCACGAAATGGGCTTCGCCCGCCGGGTGTCCGACCGGGTGATCTTCATGGACCGCGGCCACATCGTCGAGGACTGCACCAAGGACGAGTTTTTCGGCAGCCCGCGCGGCGAACGTGCCCAGCAGTTCCTGTCGAAGATCCTGGCACACTGATGATTACCGGCCAGACCGGCCTGACGACAAAAGCGGCGGCGTTTTCCGCCGCTTTTTTTGTGCCTGCGTGAAAATGCATGGAGCGATGGCAGGGGGCAACCGTACCTCATCTGCATCGTGCGCGGTTATCACGGGGGGTATCTCGATCGTACGGCTTGCCGTGTGGTGAGGGTACGTCGGGTACAGCCGGAAAGTATCTGACTGACGGGCCGGTTACGAATTGAAGGTTGCCGACGGTGGTCAGTCCGTGCCGGCATCCGTCACGCGGGGTTGATGCAGACAGTGTGATGGCCAGGTGTGGCAGGCCATCTCCCGTCTTTCTCATGGCCGGTCCGGCACAGAAAAGCCCGGCGTTGCTCGTGGCGAAGGCTGGCAGGAAGAGCAGGATGCCCGGCCGGTTGCCGTAGTCATGCCGGGTGGCGGGCTTGCCTGGAAGCGGTTCATTGGCCGGTCTGCGCCCGCTCCGGAACATGTACCGGCAGGGTTTGCCTGGCGCTCAGACCGGTGAGCTGCGGTGGGGCCAGTACAACTCGCCCTCCAGCGTGTAACGCGGGCCGCGGGGTGTCAGGACCGACGACAGCAGTTGCAGCCGCTCCAGAGGCCAGAGCAGTGGCGGCTCCAGTGCGGCTGGAGGCAACGGTGTCTGCTGGCGACGCAGGATGGTCAGGTGTGGACGCCAGCGCCGGCGTTCCACGTGAAACCCGGCAAGACGCAAGTGCCGGTGCAGGTTCTGAACCGCAGCCAGCAGCGGCTCCGGCGTCTGCGAGGGGGCGAGCCAGCCGGTGTCCTTGCCAAAGCTGCCGGTCCGGTCCAGCGTCAGACGGACGGCGGGCCAGTCAAGGCCGGCCACCAGTGCCATCAGTTCGGCCCGGCGTCCGGCCGCGACATCGCCCAGAAACGCCAGGGTCAGGTGGTACTGGCTGGCAGGTGTGCAGCGCCCGCCCGTGGCGCGGGCCAGTGGCCTTGCAATGGATTCCACACGGTCAGCCAGTCCCGTCGGCAGGGGAACGGCAAAAAACAGGCGCAGGGGATGATCGGGAAGCATCGGGAAGGGCGCGGGCAAGACCCGGCCGGAGTCACAGGATGGATGCAGGGTGCCGTCAGGCCGTCGGGCAGGCAAGCCGGGCATGCCCTGCCCGTCTGTGAGGTGGCTGGCGCCTGGCGCTGGTCCGGCCCGGCGAGATGGCCAGGCCAGTCCCGTCCTGCTGCCGGTCCGACGTGATCCGGTGGCATGTCATGTGCCGAGCGCTGCCGTCAGGCAGCCAGTGCATCCTTGTCGACTGCACGCATCCGGGCCTCGTCGGCGCTGACCAGGCCAGCGCCCACCAGCGTCTGCAATGCCTGGTCGAGCGTCTGCATGCCGGCCTGCTGGCTGGTCTGCATGACCGAATACATCTGGGCGATCTTGTTTTCGCGGATCAGGTTCCGGATGGCCGGCGTACCCAGCATGATTTCGTAGGCGGCCAGCCGGCCCTGTCCGTCGCAGCGCTTGAGCAGGGTCTGCGACACCACGGCGTGCAGGCTTTCCGACAGCATGGCGCGCACCATGTCCTTTTCGTCGCCGGGGAACACGTCGACGATGCGGTCGACGGTCTTGGTGGCCGAGCTGGTATGCAGGGTGCCGAATACCAGGTGGCCGGTTTCGGCGGCGGTCAGCGCCAGCCGGATGGTGTCGAGGTCGCGCAGTTCACCGATCAGGATCACGTCCGGATCTTCCCGCAGGGCACTGCGCAGGGCGTGGGCAAAACTGCGGGTATGCGGGCCGACCTCGCGCTGGTTGATGAGGCTGCGGCGGCTGGTGTGGACGAATTCGATCGGGTCTTCGATGGTCAGGATGTGGGCGGCCTGCCGCTCGTTGATGGCGTCGAGCATGGCTGCCAGCGTGGTGCTTTTGCCCGAGCCGGTCGGACCGGTCACCAGCACCAGCCCGCGGGGGCTGGCGACCAGTTCGTCGAGGATGGCCGGCGCGCCCAGTGATGCCAGCGTGGGAATCCGGTCGGGAATGGTACGGAATACCGCGCCGGCGCCCCGGCTCTGCACGAACAGGTTGACCCGGAAGCGCGCCAGGCCGGGCAGCTCGAACGACAGGTCCAGCTCCAGCTGCTGCTCGTAATGGCTGCGTTGCGGCGCGCTCAGGATGGGGTACACCATGCCCTGCACATCATCATGCGACAGCGGGGGCAGGTTGATGCGGCGCATGTCGCCATGCACGCGGATCATCGGCGGCAGCCCGGCCGACAGGTGCAGGTCGGACGCCTGCTGGTGGACGGTAAAGGCGAGCAGTTCGGCAATATCCATGCAAGGCTCCGGCATCGCTGGGGCAGCGGTGGTATGGGGACGACAGGAAGCAAACGGGCGGCGGACGGGAGCCGGCATGTCCCGGCGCCAACGGGCGTGATACCGTAGCGTGGTGTTCGCATCCCATCCCGACCCCAGATTATGACATTGTCCATTCAGGATGCGCTGGCAAGCGTGACCAGCCGGATCCGGGCCGCCGAAATGGCGGCCGCCCGTCCGTCCGGCAGCGTACGCTTGCTGGCTGTCAGCAAGACTTTTCCGGCCGAAGCCGTACGCGAGGCTTATGCCTGCGGCCAGCGTGCTTTTGGTGAAAACTATGTGCAGGAGCTGACCGGCAAGGCGACCGGGCTGGCGGATCTGCCTGAACTCGAATGGCACTTCATCGGGCCGCTGCAAAGCAACAAGACCCGGGCCGTGGCGGAAACCGCGCACTGGGTCCACTCGGTCGAGCGGTTGAAGATTGCCGAGCGCCTGTCGGCCCAGCGTCCGGAGCATCTGCCACCATTGCAGGTCTGCGTGCAGGTGAATGTGTCGGGTGAAGCCAGCAAGAGCGGTTGCACGCTGGCCGAGGCGCCGGCGCTGGCGCAGGCTGTGGCCCGGCTGCCGCAGCTGGTGCTGCGCGGGCTGATGTGCATTCCGGATCCGGCGGCACCGGCTGAAGAGCTGGCCCGGCAGTTTGCCGGCCTGCAACAGCTGCATGCCAGGCTCGAGGCCGACGGGCTGGAGCTGGATACCCTGTCGATGGGCATGTCGGCCGATCTGGAAAGTGCCATTGCACACGGTTCGACCTGTGTGCGGGTGGGAACGGCAATTTTCGGCGCCCGGCATTATCCGGTCGCCTGATTCTGAACTGAGGAGGACAGGTTTGTGATGGATATCACCTTTATCGGCGGCGGCAACATGGCGACCGCCATCATCGGCGGCCTGTGCCGGCAGCCTGACACGCACATCCGGGTGGTGGAGCCCGGTGCCGACAAGCGGGCCATGCTGGCCGAACGCTTTGGCGTGACGCCGCTGGAAGAGCCGCCGGCTGCGTGGTCTGCCGACTGCATCGTGGTGCTGGCGGTCAAGCCGCAGCAGCTCAAGGCCGTATGCACCGTGCTGGCGCCCCGGTTACAGGGTGCGCTGGTGGTGTCGATTGCTGCCGGTGTGGACGTGGCCACGCTGTCGCGCTGGCTGGGTGGCAGCGAGCGCATCGTGCGCGTGATGCCCAATACGCCGGCCATGGTCGGCAAGGGCATGGCCGGTCTGTACGCCGCACCAGCGGTCAGCGAAAGCGACCGGCAGGCCGCCGAAGCCATCCTGCAGGCCGTGGGCCAGACCCGCTGGGTGGCCACCGAGGCCGGCATTGATGACGTCATCGCCATTTCCGGCAGCGGGCCGGCCTATGTGTTCCATTTTGTCGAGGCCTTGGAGGCCGCCGGCCGCCAGCTCGGGTTTGACGATGCCACCGCCCGTGAACTGGCGCTGGCTACCTTTGAAGGTGCCATCGAGCTGCTGCGCCAGAGTGGCGAGCCGGCCGGTGACCTCAAGCGCAAGGTGATGAGCAAGGGCGGCACGACGGAACGCGCCATCGCCAGCTTTGAGGCCGATGGCGTGGCCAAAGCCATCGTGCGTGGTGCGCTGGCCTGCCGTGCCCGCGCAGTGGAAATGTCCGAAGAATTCAGCCGGAGCTGATGCCCATGCTGATCGATACCCTGCGGTTCCTGGTCAAGACCCTGACCGACCTGTTCATCCTGGTATTGCTGCTGCGGTTTTACCTGCAGATTGCCGGTGCTTCGGTGCGCCATCCCTTGGTGGTGTTCATCAAGCGGGTCACGGACTTTGCCGTGCTGCCGGCCCGCAAGCTGCTGCGCCCGTGGCGTG
>JAGPIM010000044.1 GCA_018055005.1 Laribacter sp. | reverse complement strand
GTGTGCTCCGACACCGACCATTGCCAGAGCCGGCAGGAGAATCCCGCATGACGCCCATCCTTTCCGTCCGCTCGCTGGGCAAACGCTATGGCCAGCGCTGGGGCTGCCGCGACATCAGCTTTGACCTTTATCCGGGCGAAGTGCTGTGCATCGTCGGGGAGTCCGGCTCGGGCAAGTCCACCCTGCTCTCCACCCTTGCCGGGCGGCTGCCGGCCGATGCGGGCGAAGTCGGCTTTGTCGACCAGCATGGCACACGGCACGACCTGATCCGGCTGGCCGAAGCCGACCGGCGCCGGCTGGCCCGGACCGAATGGGGCTTTGTCACCCAGCATGCCCGCGATGGGCTGCGCATGAACGTGTCGGCCGGGGCCAATGTCAGCGAACGACTGATGGCACTGGGCGAGCGCCACTATGGCGAACTGCGCGCTACTGCCGGGCACTGGCTGGACGAAGTGGAAATCGGCGCGGAACGGCTGGACGACACGCCGAGCCAGTTTTCCGGCGGCATGCAGCAGCGTTTGCAGATTGCCCGCAACCTCGTCACCCGGCCGCGGCTGGTGTTCATGGACGAGCCGACCGGCGGGCTGGATGTGTCGGTGCAGGCGCGTTTTCTAGACCTTACCCGCCGGCTGGTCCACGACTTCGGCATTGCCGTGATCATGGTCACCCACGATCTGGGCGTGGCCCGCCTGCTTGCCCACCGCACGCTGGTGATGCAGCAGGGCGGCGTGGTCGAGGCCGGGCTGACCGACCAGATCCTCGACGATCCGCAGCATCCGTATACCCAGCTTCTGGTTTCTTCGATCTTGCAGGCCTGATGCCATGACCTTACTCATTGACGCCAACGGGGTTGGCAAAACCTTTGTCCTGCACCAGCAGGGTGGCCTGAAGCTGCCGGTGCTGGCCGACGTGTCGCTGCAAGTGGCCGCCGGTGAATGCGTGGCACTGACCGGCCCGTCGGGCGCCGGCAAAAGCACGTTCCTGAAGGCGCTGTACGCCAACTATCTGGTGCAGAGCGGCAGCATCCGCATCCGTCACCGCGCCCGCTGGGTGGACATGGCGCAGGCACTGCCGCACGAAGTAGTGGAGGTGCGGCGCGAAACCCTCGGCTACGTCAGCCAGTTCCTGCGGGTGATTCCGCGGGTGGGCGCGCTCGACATCGTGGCCGAGCCGCTGGTCGAACGGGGCGAATCCCAGGCCGCGGCCCGCCTGGTGGCCGGCGAATGGCTGGCCCGGCTGAACATTCCCGAGCGGCTGTGGTCGCTGCCGCCGGCCACGTTTTCCGGCGGCGAGCAGCAGCGCATCAACATTGCCCGCGGCATGATCGCGCCGCGTCCGGTCCTGCTGCTGGATGAACCGACGGCCTCGCTGGATGCCGGCAACCGTCAGGTGGTGATCGCACTGATGAACGAAGCCAAGGCGCGCGGCGCGGCGCTGGTTGGCATTTTCCACGATGAAGACACCCGCACGGCGGTTGCCGACCGCCTGTTTACCGTACCGCTGGTACGCGACGAGGAGATTCCTGCATGAGCCAGCTGTTCAACCATGCCCGCCTGATTCTGGCCGACCGCGTGATCGAGTGCGGCGCGCTGGAAACCGTCAACGGGGTGATTACCGCCATTCACGAGCAACCGCTGCCGGCAGGGTGCGGTCTGGATCTGGGTGGCGATGACCTGATTCCCGGTCTGGTGGAAGTCCATACCGACAATCTGGAAAAACACCTGATGCCGCGCAACGGCGTGCTGTGGCCGATGCTGCCGGCTGTCATCACCCACGATGCGCAGTGCGTGGCCGCCGGCATCACCACCGTACTGGACGCCCTGTCCGTCGGCGATCTGGAAGGTGAAAGCGTGCGGCTGGAAACCCTGCACACCGCCTTTGCCGCCATCAATGCCGGGCAGGAAGCCGGCGTGTTCCGCGCCGATCACCTGATCCACCTGCGCTGTGAGCTGGCCTATCCGGACTTGCTGGCCGAACTGCCCCCGCTGATCGACCATCCGGCGGTCCGGCTGGTGTCGGTCATGGACCACACGCCGGGGCAGCGCCAGTACCGCGATCTGGCGCAATACAAAAAGTATTACGCCAAGAAGAAAGTCAGCTGGACCGATGACACCTTCGAGGCAACCGTGGCAGAGCGCCGCGCCATGCAGGCCCGCCATGCGGCCACGCACAATGCGGCGGTGGTGGAAATGGCACGTGTGCGCGGCATCGCGCTGGCCAGCCATGACGATACCGACCCGGCGCACATCGAGCTGGCTTGCCGGGATGGTGTGGTGATTTCGGAATTCCCGACCACCCGGGCGGCGGCCGCTGCGGCGCATGAGGCAGGGTTATGGACGGTGATGGGGGCACCCAATGTGGTACGGGGTGGCTCGCACTCGGGCAATGTTGCCGCGGTGGAACTGGCCCGCGCCGGATTGCTCGACATTCTCTCCAGCGACTATGTGCCGGCCAGCCTGCTGCATGCGGCGTACCTGTTGCAGGAACAGGCCGGCTGGACGCTGCCGGCCGCCATTGCCACCGCCAGCCGCACCCCGGCACGTGCCATCGGGCTGGCCGACCGGGGCGAAATCGCTGTAGGTCAGCGGGCCGATCTGGTACGGGTACGCTCCCACGCCGATACGCCGCTGGTGCAGGGTGTGTGGAAACAGGGGCATCAGGTTTTCTGATGGCGGTTCCCGGACTCAGGCATCCCGGCTGAATCGGGAGCAGACGAAAACACCTGCCGGTACAGCCCGTACGGCAGGTGTTTTGGTTCGCTCTGGCACGCACCCGTTTTTCAGAAACGGCGTACGCAGCCGGTCACCACGCCCCAGATCACCAGCTCCTGCTCGTAGCTGGGCACGATATCGGGGTAATCGGGATTGGCAGCTTGAAGAATGACCTGTCCACCCTGCCGTTGCAGGCGCTTGACGGTAAATTCACCCTCGATGGCCGCCACGACGATGTCGCCACTGGACGGGGTCCGGCTTTTGTCGACCACCAGGATATCGCCGTCAAATACATGGGCGCCGGTCATCGATTCCCCTTTGGCCCGGACCAGAAAAGTGGAAGGTGCGTCGTCGATCAGGTAGTGGTTGAGATCCAGCGTGTCTTCGACATAGTCGTCCGCCGGGCTGGGCATGCCGGCCCGCACGCCTGCGGCATGCAACGGCATGCTCAGCACCGGCGCCAGTCTGGCAGGCAGCAGCACGTCACCCGGATACTGCCCGGCCAGTTCTTCAATGCTGGCGAGGCGGACCGCCTGCCGTGCCTTGACCAGCGTGATCACCACCTCCTTGTCTTCGACCGGCACCCGGATCTGGGTCAAGGGCTCGGAGGTATCAATACGGCCGGAACCTGCCGGTCGTCCGGCACCCGCACGAGCACCGCCACGTCCGGGTTTGTCTGCTGAACGCATTACGTTTTCCTGCTGGACAAGTCATTTGATGATTATTGCACCATATATCAAAAATAACCAGGAATTTGCGGAACCAGAGCCTGCCCGACAACCATCAGACAAACCGCCAGTAACGTGATCCGCAACATGAATCACTTTGCAAGAAATTCCATGCGGACAACCCGTATCGGACATAGATCCGCAATGGCGGCCTCAACATGGATTAACAGGGATTGGCTCGCTCGGCAACTTGAATAAACAAAACGGTTTTTTTCTGTCAGGAATACAGTACATGCACGCAGATAATTCAAAATGAATTGCAAAACCAGCGGCAATGATGATGTGCTTATCTGATTTTGCCACCATTAATTCATATTGGATTTTTCGCGACCCATTAATACAGACATATTGTCTGACAATGTTTAATTAGTTAATATTTTCACATGATGGCATAGAACATCATGTCAAATATAAATAAAAACTATCCTGATCATCAAGGCAAGCAACATGTTTCCAAACATCTATTTGACCGCCAGTTTTCTTGCATGGCCATTCAGCAGCCTTTGTATATGGTGCATTTTTTATTCCGGTCACGGAAATAGCAAAAGAAGCTATATAAAGTCAGCCGCATATGGCGTCATACCCATTCTGCTGTTCCTGCTTGTCATCCAGATGAAACTGAACCTGATTCAATCAGGCATTCCAGCAATATCAAATCTGGAAAAACAGGAGCAACCCAATCCGACAGGCAGCGATAAAAAATTGACACATGAGGTCAACATGGCTGGCGACCAGAAAATTACCACTGGCTCGTGCATTGAACTGAACACGGAAGGAAATGCAACTCCATGGGCCAAAAAAAGCTCATGCTTTCACGAGTTCTCAGAGCTGATCCGCGGAAAAGTCGACGATCCCGAACAGATTACGGCAGAACTCATTTCATTGGCAGTAAAAAGTCCGTCCAGCCATGGCGTATTGTCAACAAACTCAATGCATCTGTCTGTCAAGGCTCCGGGAGTATTCACGATTACAGAGCAAAACCGATGAATCAATCATACGGGGCGGGCACGAAAGCCGGATTCTGACTGGATAGCGGTTAAAAGCCCTCCAACATTCCATCGGGCCGCATCCGGGATGCTCCATGCAAAGCACTTGTCGGCCTTGATTGCAATCATGGAGCCTTGCAGACTGTCTTCAATCCTCCGCAGTCTGCTGGCGCAGACCTCGCATTCCTGCCTGGAGAACCACGCATGCAAAACTACAAGCTGCATGCGCAGTCGCAGCAGAAACCAGGCAGGGACATACCTGCCTGACCCTGGTCTCCTTGATCAAGGAAATGAAATTGCATTGTCTTGCCATGACAGCCGCAGGCGGAGTACTTCTGGACATGCATGCCCCGGCCAGACACCGCAACGGCTGGTTTGCCCCCTGCCCAAGCCGGGCATCCAGCTGCTCTCCAGACATGACTGACAGCATGATCTGCACAGTACCTGAAATGATGCAAACAACCGGATTCTTATCCTATAGAATAGCCAATAAGAATATTTGGATATACATGAGGCTTGCATGTTTACCCTGACACCGCGCGGCATGATTGCCGCCATCTATCGCCGCCGGTTTGCCCTACTCGGGCAGTGCATCAGTCTTTCGACGGCATTTTCTGCCGCACTGGTGACCGTCTGGATGATTTCCCAGATGTAGAGGATGAAAGGATCAATACGATCAATAGCCAGAACAAACAGGCAAATACGGATCAATCGTCTAAGATAATCAAAAAACAAGGATTGCTCATGAATCAAGATGACCTGACCATCGCAGCCATCGTCACGGCCTGCTTCATTGCGACAACGCCCGTATTGTTCGCCCTGACCGACTGCCTGGCGTCACTGCTATGGGGCTGATGCCAGACCGTCACGCCATCGCTCCCGATCCCAGCCAGCCCGCTTTCCAGCGGGCTTCGTCATTCATGGACTGAGCATGTGTTTCCGGCAAAGGGAAGCGCCCCGAACTGGCACATATCGCCCCTGCCTGCCCGCATGTACTACGGACTGCCTCGTCCGGAATTTCAAGGCAACACAGCCATCCCGGTCACGGGATGCCATGAGCAACCCAACCATCACCAGACACCATCCGCCAGCAAGCAGCAGGATGACTACGAAAGTACACAGACTCCGGCCAGCTTGTACCCCACCTGCAACTCGGTCAGCAGACATTCCGGCTGGGCCGGATCATCCTCCAGCTTCTGTCGCAGGTTGCCCATGTAGATACGCACATAGTGCTGCCGCTCCACATGGTTCGGCCCCCAGACCTCCTGCAACAATTGCCGGTGCGTCAGAACCCGACCGTGATTGCGCAGCAACACCGACAGCAGGCGAAACTCGATGGGCGTCAGATGTATTATTTCTCCGGCCCGGCGTACCTCGCGCAGGCTGACATCCACCTCCACCTCGCCAAAGCGGTAACGCCCGGTTTCAGCCCCCGGAGCCGCACTGCGCCGCCGCAGTTGCACCCGTACCCGTGCCAGCAGCTCCGGCACGCCAAACGGTTTGGCCAGATAATCGTCGGCCCCGGCGTCCAGCGCCTCGACTTTTTCAGCCTCCCGGTCCCGGGCCGACAGCACCAGTATGCCGGCCGAGGACCAGCTGCGCAGCTCGCGGATCAGCTGCTTGCCATCGCCGTCCGGCAGCCCCAGGTCCACCACCAGCAGGTCCGGCTGCCGTGACGCCGCCTCGATCAGGCCGCGTTTGACCGATTCCGCCTCAAAAACCGCATGGCCTTCATCCTCCAGCGCCACGCGCAGGAACTTGCGGATGTTCGGGTCGTCTTCAACGATCAGGATGCGGCTCGGGTTCATTCGATTTCTTCCGGAACAGCAGTTTTTACCGGCAATGCCACTACAAAGCGGGCCCCGCCTTCATGCTGGTTTTCCGTAGTAATGGTGCCACCGTGGGCCTCAACGATCAGGCGGCACAAGGCCAAACCCAGCCCGGCGCCCGAGGTGGCGGACTCCCGCACACCACGGACAAAGGGCTGGAACAGGCTTTCGGCCGCCTCCGGCAGCCCGGGACCGTTATCCTCCACCCATAGCCGCAACCGTCCGTTATCCAGCTGAGCGCCAACCCGGATGCCACTGCCGGCCGGCGTGTATTTGGCCGCATTATCCAGCAGGTTGACCAGTACCCGTTCGATCAGCAGGGCATCAAACTCCAGCAGCGGCAGCTCCGCTGGCAAGGCAACCTGCACCGGATGCCGGGCCAGTACCGGCCGCAGCTGCCCCAGTGCCGAACCGACCACTTCTTCCAGCGATTGCCAGTCCAGCCGCAGCTTGACCCCGCCGCTTTGCAGGCGGGCCATGTCGAGCAGGTTGCTGACCAGCCGGTTCATCTGCGTTGCCTCACTGTGGATGGCGTGCGCCAGTTCCTGCTGCGCCGGGTCAGCCAGCTTTTTTTCCAGCGTACCCGCCAGCCCGGCAATGGCGGTGATCGGGGTACGCAGATCGTGTGACACTGCCGACAGCAGCGTATTGCGCATCCGCTCGCCCTCCATCGACACCAGCGCATCCTGCGCAACTTCCACGTAATGAACGCGCTCCAGCGCCAGCGCAATCTGGGCACAGCAGCCATCCAGCAGGTGTCGCCATTCCGGTTCGTCCGGCATCCGGCTGTCGGTCAGCTGCAATGCCAGCACCCCGCGGGTACGCATCGGCGCCTTGAGCGGCACGTAGCGGATATCGGTGGCCGCCAGGGTTTGCGTCCCCGCGCCGGCCTCCTGCTGGTTGTCGTACACCCATTGCGCCACCTCCCGGTCCGCCGGCAGCGCCCCGACCGCTTTCAGCGTTTCGTGGGCATCCGGCAGCAAGACGGCAATGCGGACGGTCAGCAGCGGCTCCAGCTGTTCGGTGGCAATCGACACGATCTGCTCGGTCTGCAAGGCGCCCGACAGCTCGCGCGCCAACCGCGCCAGCGCCTTGGCCCGGAACTCACGCAAC
The DNA here is from genome assembly GCA_018055005.1 of Laribacter sp. GTDB lineage: Bacteria > Pseudomonadota > Gammaproteobacteria > Burkholderiales > Aquaspirillaceae > Laribacter. Next base: position 9,417 of record JAGPIM010000044.1, on the reverse strand, counting down.
CGGGCGACATGGGCGGCGTTGCGCATCGACGCGGCCAGCTGGCCGATCAGCAAGGCCACGCCCAGCATCAGGAAAAAGGTAAACAGATACTGGGTGTCGTTGACGGTAAACGACCAGAAAGGCGGCACGAAAAAGAAGTCAAAGCAGCCCACCGCCAGGAAAGCCGCCCACGCTCCCGGCCCGCGCCCCCAGCGGATCGCCACCAGCACCACCGTCAACAGCAACAGCATGATGACATTGGCCGGAGCAAACACCTGCAACAGTAAAGCCGACAGCGCCGTAGTGGCCGCACAGGCCAGCGTGGCCCAGCCATAGTCGCGCCACACCGGCCGTACGGGATGCCAGATCCGCGGCGCGGTGCGGGCAGCCTCGCCGCTGGACACCAGAATCACGTCCAGGTCCGGATGCCGGGCCACGATCCGCTCGGGCAAGGCCCGTTGCCAGTGCCAACGGCGCCCGGCCTGCAGCCGCACACCGCACAGCAGCTTGGTTGCATTGCGGCTGCGGGCATAGGCGGCCAGCACCTCATCCACCCGGCCGCCGGACAGGGTGGTGATTTCCGCCCCCAGACTGGCGGCCAGTTTCAGCACCTGCAAGGCCTCTTCACGCGCACGCCGGCCACTGCGGGGCGCATCGACATGCACGGCAATCCAGTCGGTCTGCAGGCGGGCTGCCAGCCGGGCACCTTCGCGCACCAGCCGCTCCCCGCCCGCTCCGCCCACACACACCAGCAGGCGGTCCCGTGCCTCCCACACCGGCTGGATGTCGCGGTCAGCCCGGTAGGCACGCATCTGTGCATCCACCCGGTCGGCAGTGCGGCGCAGTGCCAGTTCGCGCAACGCAATCAGATTGCCCTTGCGGAAGAAATGCTGGCGGGCCCGTTCGGCTGCGTCCGGCAGATACACCTTGCCGGCTGCCAGCCGTGACAGCAGCTCGTCGGGCGGCAAATCCACCAGCCGCACTTCGTCGGCCTCGTCAAACACCCGGTCCGGTACGGTTTCACGCACCGGAATGCCGGTAATGCCGGCCACGATGTCGTTCAGGCTTTCCAGATGCTGCACGTTGAGCGCGGTATAGACATCAATCCCCGCCGCCAGCAGCTCGGCCACGTCCTGCCAGCGTTTGCGATGCCGGCTGCCCTCCACGTTGCTGTGGGCCAGCTCGTCGACCACGATCAGTTGCGGATGCAGCGCCAGCGCCGCATCCAGGTCGAATTCGGCCAGCTCGTGCCCGCGATAGGCCACCCGCCGGGAGGGCAGCATCGGCAGCCCCTCCAGCAGCCGGGCCGTTTCCTGGCGGCCGTGGGTTTCGACAATGCCGACCAGCCCCTCGCATCCGGCTTCCCGCTGCTGCCGGAGTGCCTGCAACATGGCAAAGGTCTTGCCGACGCCGGCACAGGCGCCAAAGAAGATGGTCAGCTTGCCACGGGCAGCACGCTGCTCGTCAGCCTGCAAGGCGGCCAGCAGGCGGTCGGGATCGGGTCGCAAATCATCCATGAAACGGCCACGCTTCCGTCTGGTTCGGGTTAACGGCGGCTCGCCAACTGGTCAAGCCGGCGGTTGAGTTGCAGCACATTGACGCGCGGCTCGCCAAACATGCCCCATTGCGGCGGCTGGATCAAATCCCGCACCAGCTGCGCCACGGTTTCCGGCAGCAACCGGCGGGCCTCGGCCACCCGCGCCACCTGGTAGAACGCCGCAGCCGGCGAAATGTCCGGGTCCAGCCCGCTGGCCGAACTGGTCACCAGGTCCAGCGGGACTGTCTGGCCGGCAGGCACCGGGGCCAGCGCCGCGATCCGTTCGCGCACCTGCCTGACCAGTTCCGGATTGGCCGGGCCCAGATTGCTGCCCCCCGAGGCCATGGCATTGTAAGGGCGCTCGGCTGTCGCCGATGGCCGGCCGTGGAAGTAATGTGCTGCCGTAAACGACTGGCCGATCAGCTCGCTACCGACCACCCGTTCGCCGTCGCGCACCAGGCTGCCGTTGGCCTGAAAGGGAAACAGGGTCTGCGCCAGCCCGGTGATCAGGGCGGGATAAGCCAGCCCGGTCAGCGCCGACAGCAGCACCAGCAGGGTCAGCGCCGGGCGCAGCAGGCCACGGCAGGAGGTTGCCGGCATGGCAGCCGGAGCCGCCGTCTGGCTGATAGCCAGTTCAGCAGAATGCAGGGCAGAAGTCAGTTTCATGGCAGGTTTCCTTTACACCAGTCCGGTCATGGCCAGCGCCATGTCGATGATCTTGATGCCGGCAAACGGCACCAGCAGGCCGCCGGCACCATAGATCAGCAGATTGCGCCGCAGCAGCGAGGCCGCAGCCAGCGGCCGGTAGGCAATGCCGCGCAACGCCAGCGGAATCAGCGCCACGATGATCAGCGCATTGAAAATCACCGCCGACAGGATGGCCGACGCCGGGCTTGCCAGCCCCATCACGTCCAGCACGCCAAGCTGCGGATAGGTCAGTGCAAACGCCGCCGGGATGATGGCGAAATACTTGGCCACGTCGTTGGCAATGCTGAAGGTGGTCAGCGCGCCGCGCGTCATCAGCATTTGCTTGCCGGTCTCGACAATCTCGATCAGCTTGGTCGGGTTGCTGTCGAGGTCAACCATGTTGCCGGCCTCTTTGGCTGCCTGGGTGCCGCTGTTCATCGCCACCGCCACATCAGCCTGCGCCAGTGCCGGGGCATCGTTGGTACCATCGCCGGTCATGGCCACCAGCTTGCCGGCCTCCTGATAGCGGCGGATCAGCGCCAGCTTGTCTTCCGGGCGCGCCTCGGCCAGAAAATCATCCACCCCGGCTTCGGCCGCAATCGCGGCAGCGGTCAGCCGGTTGTCGCCGGTGATCATCACCGTCTTGATGCCCATGCGGCGCAGTTCGGCAAACCGCTCCTTGATGCCGCCCTTGACGATATCCTTGAGCTCGACCACGCCCAGCACGGTCTGGTCATCGGCCACCACCAGCGGTGTAGCGCCACGACGGGCCACGTCGTCCACCAGCTGGCGCACCCCGGCCGGCAGCGCCTGCCCGGCTTCGCCCAGATAGCGCTCGATGGCATCGGCCGAGCCCTTGCGGATACGGCGGGTGCCAAGATCCACCCCGCTCATGCGGGTCTGAGCGGTAAACGGGATGAACACCGCATCCACCACGTCGCGGCCGCGCAGGCCGAAGTCGGTCTTGGCCAGCACCACGATCGAGCGCCCTTCCGGGGTTTCGTCAGCCAGCGAGGCCAGTTGCGCCGCGTCGGCCAGTGCCTCGCGCGTCACGCCCGGCGCCGGCAGGAAAGCCGTCGCCTGCCGGTTGCCCAGCGTGATGGTGCCGGTCTTGTCGAGCAGCAGCACATCCACATCCCCCGCCGCCTCGACGGCACGGCCGGAGGTGGCAATCACATTGGCCTGCATCATGCGGCTCATGCCGGCCACACCGATGGCTGACAGCAAGCCGCCGATGGTGGTCGGAATCAGGCACACCAGCAGCGCCACCAGGGCGGTCAGGCTGATCGGCACGCCGGCTCCGGCAGCCTCTACCGCAAACAGCGAAAACGACAGCAAGGTGGTGCAGGCCAGCAGAAAGATCAGCGTCAGTGCCAGCAGGAGCAGGGTCAGCGCGATCTCGTTCGGGGTGCGGCGGCGTTTGGCGCCCTCCACCATCGAAATCATGCGGTCGAGGAACGCCTCGCCCGGATTGGCGCTCACCCGCGCCACCAGCCAGTCCGACAACACGCGGGTGCCGCCGGTAATCGACGAGAAATCGCCGCCGGATTCGCGGATCACCGGCGCGGATTCGCCGGTAATGGCAGATTCGTCCACCGACGCCACGCCTTCCAGCACTTCGGCATCGGCCGGAATGGTATCGCCGGCCTCGACCAGGATCAGGTCGCCCAGTCGCAGGTCGGATGATTCCACCAGCCGGATGCCGCTGTGGCGGTCTGCATTGGCCAGCTTTTTGGCCATCACGTTGCGACGCGAGCCGCGCAGGGCAGCCGCCTGCGCCTTGCCGCGCCCTTCGGCCAGCGCCTCGGCAAAGTTGGCAAACAGCACGGTAAACCACAGCCAGGCGGCCACGGCGAAGATGAAGCCGGTGCCGGGAGCACCGCGCCAGGCGGCATCCAGCCCCAGCACGGTGGTCAGCAGGCTGCCGACCCAGACCACGAACATCACCGGACTGCGCCACTGCGCGTGTGGCGACAGCTTGCGCAAGGACTCGACCAACGCCGGTCTGACCAGGCTCATCTCGAACAGCGGCAGTTTTTTATCATGGGACATGGGAAATGCCCTCTACTCAACGGGAGAACAGTTGCAGATGGTCGACCACCGGCCCGAGGGCCAGCGCCGGGATGTAGGTCAGCGCGCCGATCAGCAGCACCGACAGCACCAGCAGCACCACAAACAGCGGGCCATGCGTCGGCAGGGTGCCGGAGGTGGACTCCAGTCGCGGCTTGCCGGCCAGGCTGCCGGCCACGGCCAGCACCGGCACGATGACGGCAAAGCGCCCGAACCACATCGCGACAGCCAGCATCAGGTTGTAGAACGGCGTGTTGGCATTGAGGCCGGCAAAGGCCGAGCCGTTGTTGTTGGCCGCCGACGAGAAGGCGTACAGCACTTCCGAGAAACCATGGGCGCCCGGATTGGCCATGCCGGCACGCCCGGCTTCGGTCAACACGGCAATGGCGGTACCGGCCAGCACCAGCAACGGCCCGACCAGAATGGCGACCGACACCATTTTCATTTCCGGTGCGCCGATCTTTTTGCCGAGATATTCCGGCGTGCGACCGATCATCAGCCCGGCAATGAATACGGCCAGGATGGCAAACAGCAGCATGCCGTAGAGTCCGGAACCGACCCCGCCGAACACCACCTCGCCCAGCTGCATCAGCAGCATGGTCATGCCGCCGCCGAGCGGCATCAGGCTGTCGTGCATGGCATTGACCGCGCCGCAGCTGGCGGCGGTGGTGATGGTGGCGAACAGTGACGAGGCCAGCACGCCGAAGCGCACCTCCTTGCCCTCCAGATTGCCGCTGTCGCCGGCAGCCCCCAGCGCCGTCAGGAGCGGATTGGCCTGCGATTCGGCCAGATACACCACGGCAAAGGCACCGACAAACAGCACAGTCATGGCGGCCAGCAACACCACGCCCTGGCGCGGATCGCCGACCATGCGGCCGAACGTCACCACCAGCGCTGCCGGCAGCAGGAAGATCGACAGCATTTCCAGCCAGTTGCTGAATGGTGTGGGATTTTCAAACGGGTGTGCCGAGTTGGCATTGAAAAAACCGCCGCCATTGGTGCCCAGCATCTTGATGGCCTCCTGCGAGGCCACCGGTCCGCTGGCCAGCAGCTGGGTGGTATGGGATTCCAGCGAACTGATGGTCAGGCCGGCATGCCAGTTCTGCACCACGCCCTGCCACACCAGCACCAGTGCCACGACGATGGACAGCGGCAGCAACAGCCACAGGGTCGAGCGCAGCAGGTCCAGCCAGGCGTTGCCGATGGCCCCCCCGCCGCTGCGGACAAAACCGCGAACCAGTGCAACCACCACCGCGATACCGGTCGCTGCCGACAGGAAATTCTGCACAGCCAGCCCGAGCATCTGCGTCAACAGGCTCATGGTGGTTTCGCCGCTGTAGCCCTGCCAGTTGGTATTGGTGACAAAGGAAACGGCCGTGTTCAGGGCCGAGTCAGCCGCAACTGCACCCAGCCCGGCCGGATTCAGCGGCAGCATGCCCTGCCAGCGTTGCAGCAGGAACAGCAGCACAACGCCGGCGAGATTGAACAGCAGAATGGCTGCCGCATAACGCTTCCAGCCCATTTCCTCGTCTGGCGCCGCCCCCATCAGCCGCAGGGCTCCGCTTTCGATGCGCCCCATCCAGCCCAGCCGCTGTGCCAGCCGCCCCGCCAGCAAGGCTTCCAGATAGCGGCCCAGCGGCCACGCCAGCGCGAGCAGCACCAGCAAATACAGCCCGGTCTGGGCTATGGCAGAGTGGTTCATTCGATCTCCTCCGCGTGCAGCAGCATGTAGACGAGATAGACAAACAGCCCGGCAGCAATCGACCCGGCCAGCCAGAGCGTCCAGGCTTGATCAGCATGCATGGAGACGCTCCTTGAAAGTTGTTACGGACATTTCCCAGCCCTTTTTTCGGATAAAACGGGACAGGGAAAAGATAAAAAAACCGCTGTAAACCCGGCGTAAAAACCGGATGCGCGGGTATAAAAACGGTATAAAAATGCATTTGAAAACGAATGAGAGCATGCAAGAGGCCCGGATCGGCATCCCTGCCCACAGCCTGCATCAATCGCTGAAACGCCATGATCGCGATCATCCCGTACCACGACAGCAATGCCTGGTCATCAAAAGTGCAATACCGGCTTCCCCGGTCCGAATGCAGAATGGCCTCTATGCGTTTTGTGATGCGCCAGACCGGAGCGGCATCCAGCAATCCGACAGCGCCTGAATCGTGCGGCATCCCGCGCCGCGGGCAGCAGGAAAATGGCGAGCGCCTTTTTCAGGGCGCCATGCTCCATGGTGACGCGAGCCAGTTTGTCACGCAGTCGTTTGAGCCTCGGCAGCTTCGCCGGTCTGTGCGCCCCGGACCGTGAAAGCCTCTGCTCCGGCATCCCGGAGCGACCGCTGCCACTTGCCCGGGCAGAGACCTGGTCATGCGAAGGTTTGGGCAACCTGGCGTAACGGGGGGCCGACAAGCATTGCTCATCTGCATCGCCATGGCCGGCCATGGAGTGACTCACGCGGGAGCAGCGGCCAGTATCGGGGACGACCTGACCATCTATCCGTATGCTCCTGCAACCATCACGACAAGCGGTCGCACCTGGCTGACTGGTGCTCCCGTCCTGTCAGTACGCCGACCGGCAGGCGTCCCTGATGCCTCAAGGGTTTTTTGCTGCCGTCGTGGGCACGGCGGGCCAGCGCCGCTGCCATGGATTTCCAGCCTGTAGCTGAGCCGGCTTGCCGCCGGCGATATCCGGGGCAGCCCGACGCCCACGCAACCAGACCGGCGCAGGGGTCCGCCGGGCAGCAACCGGCCCGACCAACCCTGATCAGGTCATCATTGGGCAGGCGGCTCCTGAGACAGCAGGTGAATCCGGAGCGTCGGCGCATCCGACAAGGACGGCAACCTCGTCATCGCCGGAAACACTCCGGACAGCCGATCTTGCCAGTGCTTGATCAAGCCATGCTTTACCAGCCTAGCCGGAGACAGGCACCGCCCTGGCCCGCGCCGTGTGCAGTTTTTTGTAGCTGTCGATCAGGCGCTGGTGCCTGTCGAGGCCTTCCAGGCTCATGCTCGTCGGCGTCAGGCCGAAGAAGCGCACGCTACCGTCCACTGATCCCATCACTGCATCCATCCGCGCATTGCCAAACATCCGGCGGAAATTGACCTCGTAATCAGCCAGTTCCAGATCGTCATCCAGCAGCACTTCCAGCACCACATTCAAGGCCTGATAGAACAGTCCGCGCTCGACCGTGTTGTCGTTGTACTGCAGGTAGGCGCCGACCAGATCATGCGCTTCTGCAAACTGCTTCAGGGCAAGGTGAATCAGCAGCTTCAACTCCAGAATGGTGAGCTGTCCCCAGTCCGTATTCTCGTCAAACTCGACGCCGATCAGCGTGATGATGTCGGTGTAATCGTCAAGCTCGCTGTCCTCCAGCCGTTCGAGCAGCGCCTCCAGCGCGTTGTCGTCAAGGCGGTGCAGGTTGAGGATGTCTTCGCGGAAGGCCAGCGCCTTGTTGGTGTTGTCCCAGATCAGGTCTTCGACCGGATAAATCTCGGAATAGCCCGGCACCAGGATGCGGCAGGCCGTCGCACCGAGCTGGTCATACACCGCCATGTACACTTCCTTGCCCAGCGCTTCGAGGATGCCGAACAGGGTTGCGGCTTCGTCAGCGTTGGAATTCTCGCCCTGACCGGAGTAATCCCACTCGACGAAGTCGTAATCAGCCCTGGCGCTGAAGAAGCGCCATGACACCACACCGCTGGAATCGATGAAGTGTTCGACGAAGTTGTTCGGCTCAGTCACGGCGTGGCTTTCGAAGGTCGGGCGCGGCAGGTCGTTGAGGCCTTCGAAACTGCGGCCTTGCAGCAGTTCGGTCAGGCTGCGCTCGATGGCAACTTCCATGCTCGGATGGGCGCCGAACGAGGCGAAAACACCACCGGTGCGCGGGTTCATCAGCGTCACGCACATCACCGGAAACCGGCCGCCGAGCGAGGCGTCTTTCACCAGCACCGGAAAGCCCCGGTTTTCCAGTTCTTCGATGCCGGCGACGATGCCCGGATATTGGGCCAGCACCTCGGCCGGCACATCGGGCAGCGTGATTTCGCCTTCAAGGATTTCGCGCTTGACAGCGCGCTCGAAGATTTCCGACAGGCACTGCACCTGCGCCTCAGCCAGCGTGTTGCCGGCGCTCATGCCGTTGCTCAGGTAGAGGTTGTCGATCAGGTTGGTCGGGAAATACACCGTCTCACCGTCCGACTGGCGCACGTAGGGCAGCGCGCAGATACCGCGTTCGGTGTTGCCGGAGTTGGTGTCGAACAGATTTGAGGCACGCAGCTCACCATCCGGGTTGTAGATGGCCAGTGTGTAGTCGTCGAGCAGCCCTTCGGGCAGCGCGTCTTTCCTGCCCGGCTTGAACCAGCGTTCATTCGGGTAATGCACGAAAGGCGCATTGGCGATTTCCTCGCCCCAGTACTGGTCGTTGTAGAAGTGATTGCAGCTCGCCCGTTCGATGTATTCCCCGAGCGCCGACGCCAGCGCGCTTTCCTTGGTCGCGCCCTTGCCGTTGGTGAAGCACATGGGCGAATGCGCGTCGCGGATGTGCAGCGACCAGACGTTGGGCACGAGGTTGCGCCATGAGGCAATCTCGATCTTGATGCCCAGTCCGGCAAGCAGGCCGGACATGTTGGCGATGGTCTCTTCCAGCGGCAGGTCCTTGCCGGCGATATAGGTCTGCTTGCCGGTATCGGGGTTGATCGTCAGGAGAGCCTGCGCGTCGGCGTCAAGATTCTCGACTTCCTCGATCACGAATTCGGGGCCGGTCTGCACGACCTTTTTCACGGTGCACCGCTCGATGGAACGCAGAATGCCCTGACGGTCCTTCTCGGAAAGGTCCGGCGGCAGCTCGACCTGGATCTTGAAAGTCTGCTGGTAGCGGTTTTCCGGGTCGACGATGTTGTTCTGCGACAGGCGGATGTGTTCGGTCGGGATATTGCGGGTGTCGCAGTAGAGCTTGACAAAGTAGGCCGCGCACAGTGCCGACGAGGCCAGAAAGTAATCGAACGGCCCCGGCGCCGAACCGTCGCCCTTGTAGCGGATGGGCTGGTCGGCGATGACGGTAAAGTCGTCGAATTTGGCCTCAAGACGCAGTTTGTCGAGAAAATTGACCTTGATTTCCATGGGAATCCAAAAATGGCGTTCAAAAC
>JAGPIM010000043.1 GCA_018055005.1 Laribacter sp. | reverse complement strand
TTGGTGGCCAGGGGCGGAATCGAACCGTCGACACGCGGATTTTCAATCCGCTGCTCTACCAACTGAGCTACCTGGCCGTCTTCGCTGCGTTCGCTGCGTCGAGGTGGCGAATTAAACAGGAAACCTGATTCAACGTCAACCTCCGGATATCAAAAAAACCAGTAAACCGTGCAAAAACACCTTGGCCCAATCTTCGTTAACTCGGACGCAGCATCATCAAGTTGATGTTTTTGAAATGAAAAATTTCAAAATGCAGCGTGGCATGGCGCTGGCAAACCAATGGATTCACGTCCATCGACTTTCAGTTCATGTTGCAAAGTTGCGCCCACGGCAAATAAATAGCATAAAATCGGCCCATAACGCCGAAACCCTGTAGCACAAAATGCCAAATATCGAACTGGACAAAACCGATCTGAAGATTCTGGCCGCCTTGCAGAAAAACGGCCGGCTGACCAATGTGGAACTGGCCGAAACGGTGGCCCTGTCTCCATCACCCTGCCTGCGTCGCCTCAAGCAGCTGGAAGAGAGCGGCGTCATCCGCCAGTACGTTGCCCTCTTGGAGCCAGGCCGGATCGGGCTCGGCCTGCAGGCGTTCGTACGGGTCGCACTGGAAAAGCGCGATGCCGAGACGATCGGCGCCTTCGGGCAAGCCGTACAAGGCTGGACCGAAGTCATCGCCTGCTTTGCCATGACCGGTGAAATGGATTTCCTCCTGCACGTCTATTTTGAAGATCTGGAGCATTTTTCACGCTTTGTGCTGAACAACCTCCTGACTCATCCGGGCGTTTCCGATGTCAAGTCGAGCTTTGTGCTGCAAGAGATCAAGCAGACCACGGCTTTGCCGCTATCGCACCTGTCGCTGACGCGATAACCTTTCCCTTCCGGGCGCTCGCTCTATAACGAAAGCGAGCGCCTTAAAATTACCCTTGTTCATAAGGAAATACTTATGTATTCGGCATCGCAAGGACATCCACGCGGGCTGTACCTGCTATTCGCCACAGAAATGTGGGAGCGATTTTCCTATTACGGCAATCGCGCACTGCTGGCACTTTTCATGCTGGGCGCGTTGGCGTTTGACAAGCAGATGGCCTCGCACCTGTACGGCAGCTACACCGCTCTGGCGTACCTGACCCCCTTGGTAGGCGGATACGTGGCGGACCGCTACTGGGGTAACCGGCGCTCGATCCTTGTGGGCGGCCTGCTGATGGCAGCAGGGCAATTCGTGCTGTTCTGGGCCGGCAGTGTTTACTACAACGCAGCACTGGCCGTACCACTGTTCTATGCCGGGCTGACTCTGCTGGCCATCGGCAACGGCTTCTTCAAGCCCAACATTTCCACCATGGTCGGTGACCTGTATGCACCGGGAGATAGCCGCAGGGATGCTGCCTATACCATTTTTTACATGGGCATTAACCTGGGGTCGTTCCTGGCACCGCTGATCTGCGGTTATCTCGGAGACACCGGCAATCCGGCTGATTTCCGCTGGGGATTCCTGACAGCCGGTGTCGGCATGCTGCTGTCGGTCATCACGTTCTCACTGTTCAAGAACCGCTATCTGGTCGGCCCGGATGGCCATGCACTGGGTCTTTCTCCCGCTGACAACCGGGCAGCCGGCCAGGGGCAGCACCTTGACCAGCCACTGACACGCATTGACTACCAGCGCATGATCGTCATCGGCATCCTGAGCCTTTTCGTGGTGTTTTTCTGGTCCGTATTCGAACAGGCAGGCGTATCGCTCACCTATCTCGCCGAAGAGTCGGTCAACCGCGAGCTGTTCGGTTCCGGCTTTATCGTCCCGGCCAGCTGGTTCCAGTCGCTCAATCCGGTTTTCATCCTGATCTTTGCGCCGGTGATGGCCTGGCTGTGGGGACGTCTGGGCCGGGCGGGACGCGAACCGGCTTCGCCGACCAAGATGGCATGGGGCCTGCTGCTGCTGGCCGGCGGCTTCTGGGTCATCTCGGTAGGCGTACAGGGCGTGGCTCCGGCCATCAAGATCAGCCTGCTGTGGCTGGTAGCGATGTATTTCATGAACACCATGGGCGAACTGTTCCTGTCTCCGGTGGGCCTGTCACTGGTCAACAAGCTGTCACCGGCCAAGTTTGCCTCGCTGATGATGGCTGTGTGGTTTGCTGCCAATGCAGCAGCCAACTGGCTGGCCGGCTTCTTCTCCGGTTTCTATCCGGAGCCTGGCCAGCCGGCACCGAGCTTTCTGGGCTGGCAGATCGTCACCTTGCATGACTTCTTCATGCTGTTTGTCTGGTTCGCCGCGTGTGGCGGCATCATCCTGCTGCTGCTGACCAAGCCGTTGCAAAAGATGATGAACGGCATTCGCTGAAACGGATCATCATGCGCGCAGGCCGGCATGCTGCCGGCCTCGCCAGAATCCACCGGGCAAATCCGGCAGGCTTGAGCAGACAAAAAAGCAGCCCCGGCTAACGGGGCTTGCAAACAAAACGAGACGCGCCCCTTCTCGAAGCCCGTCCGGCCAAATTGCCACGACTTTTATTTGATGTAAATCAAATTTCATCCCGCGCTGCACCAGCCATGCAGCCTTTCACCGCTCCATTCACCGCTCCATCCGGTCTGCGTCAACCCTTGACCAGTATCCGCGGTGGCTCCAGAGCCTACTTCACATACGACTTGATGATCTGCAGTATCACGTCCAGATCATGCTGCCGCTGTGCCAGCTCCGGCTCATTGACCAGATGGTCAGTCAAATGTCCCTCCATGACCGCCACCATCAGGCCATTCACGGCCCCCCGGATGGCGGCAATCTGCTGCAGGACGGCACTGCAATCACTGCCGCTGACGAGCTGCGCCTCCAGCGCTGCAGCTTGTCCCTGAATACGCCGCACGCGTGCCAACAGCCTGGGTTGGTCTCGCAGGGTATGTGCCATTTGCAGGACTCCTGATCAAAAAAACATACTGGAGGGTAGCATATGGATACTAGGGGGTAGTATCATGCAATGATTCAACCATCGCCATGGCCAGTGTCACATGACCGAATTTTCGACCCTCTTGCAGCAAGGCAATGCTTGGTTGTTTGTTCCCAGCGCCATCCTTCTGGGTGCCTTGCACGGACTGGAGCCTGGGCACTCGAAAACCATGATGGCTGCATTCATCGTGGCCATCCGCGGCACTCTGACACAGGCCATCCTGCTCGGGCTGGCCGCGACCCTGTCGCATACAGTGGTTGTCTGGGCCGTGGCCATGGCCGGCCTGTATTTTGGCCAGAACTGGAGCGCGGAAACCACCGAGCCCTATTTCCAGCTGGCCTCCGGCGTACTGATCATCGCCATTGCCCTCTGGATGCTGTGGCGTACCAGGCAACAGCAGCGAGTCATCCACACTCCCCATCACCATGACGACGAAGCAAGATCGATTTCCACCGATCATGGCACGGTGCGCCTTGAGGTCTTCGAAGACGGGGTGCCGCCACGCTTCCGGCTGTTCTTTGAAGGTGCGCATGACCATGGCTGGCAAGCCGATCAGGTCCGGCTGGAAACCGAGCGTCCCGACGGCCGCCGCCAGCAATTCACGTTTGCCCAGCACCATGGCTTTATCGAATCGCACCAGCCGATACCGGAACCGCACGAATTCATTGCCCGTTTGGGCCTGCACCATGAAACGCACAGCCATGATTACGAAATCGGATTTGCCGAGCGCCATCCGCATCACCACACCGCGGCTGTATCCATGCCGGATGCTGGTGGCCAGGATGCGCATGAACGGGCTCACGCGGATGACATCCGTCGGCGCTTTGCCAACCGGGAGGTCACGACCGGCCAGATTGTCCTGTTCGGACTGACCGGCGGCCTGATTCCCTGCCCGGCTTCAATCACCGTGCTGCTGCTCTGCCTGCAACTCAAGAAAGCGGCACTGGGCGCCACACTGGTACTCGGCTTCAGCGTGGGACTGGCCCTGACGATCGTAGCCTCCGGCGTTCTGGCGGCACTGAGCGTGCGTCACATGGCCGGCCACTGGAGCGGGTTTGGGGAGTTTGCCCGCAAGGCACCCTATGTTTCGGGCGTATTGATCATCCTGACGGGCATGTATGTCGGCTGGCATGGATGGCTGGCACTGGCCTGAGACAGGGCGCCAAAACGGGCAAAACCATGCCGGCCCGCAAGGCTAGACCACCTTGCGCAAACTGCCTGCAGCGACACGGGCCACAACGGGCCTGGTCAGGAATTCGATCAACACCATGACCCGGCTCTCGCCATCTGCCATCTGGTAAATGCCTTCGATGCCGGCAAACGGTGCCTCGGTCAGGCGTACCCGTTCTCCGGTACGAAACAGCGGCTCGGGATTGGTACTTCTTGCTGCTTCATGAGCCCGCAGACGCTCGATCAGGCCGTCATCGATCCTTGCGGGTTCCGTGCCGAACCGGACCAGCTGGTTCACGCCCCGGGTCGAGCGGATCAGTGCCCAGCTTTTGTCCGACTGCCCCAGCCTCAACCGGATAAAGAAATAGCGGGGAAACAGGGCTTCCTCACTCATCACCAAGTGTCCCTGGCGGAGCTTTTCTGTCGCAAGCATGGGAAGGTAGCACTGGTAACCCTGCTGTTGCAGGTTTTGCAAAGCAAATTGTTCCTGTCTGGGCTTGGTATGAACCAGATACCAGTGCATTTTTTCCTCCGAAACCGTTTTCAATGTCGACATTCTAGTATCCGGATTCACCTTCGTGGCAGGCGAGCTGCCCCATTCGTACAGCCCCTGTCTTGAACGCGTAACACCTGAGGTGTTTTCCCGATACAAAAAATCCATTCGCATCACAAACTGCCAGCCTCTACGTGTGAAGGGGGGACGCTCACAGCACTCTCAGGCTCATGGGGCGCGACCAGCGCAAACCGCGAAACCAGCCGCTTGAGTTCCCGCGACGTGCTTTCCAGCGCCTCGGAGGCATGCCAGGCACTCTGGACCGCCTCGCGGTTATCCACGATCCGGGCCGCGACCTCGCGCACGCAGGCTTCCGCTTCCGCCGCACCCAGCGCTGCCAGCCGGATACCGGCATCCAGATCCGGCCAGCCCGTATTGCCTCCCCCGCCGCCTTCAGGCTCCGACAACGACAACATGCCCTGTCCGAGCCGGTTGACCTCGTCCGCCATCTGCATCAGGGCTTCATTGGCCTGGCATACCTGGTCATGCTGCGTTTCCGAGTGCTCAACCACCAGCCACAGGATGTCTTTCAGCCGCAGGCACTGGGTATCGATCTGGCGCGCCATCAGGCTGATTTCGTCAAGCATGACCTTGAGATGCAGCTGCATCGTGGCCGTCGCCCGGTTCAGCCGCCCGGTTTCCCCGACGCCGCCCAGGTTGATTTCGCCGGACAGGTTGCCCTGGGCGATGCGGTCAAAACGGTTGATGGCTTCATTGAGCGGATCGATGATGTTGGCCAGATAAAGACGCCCCACCCGCACCACGGCCAGCAATGAAATGGCGATGCCCACGATGGCCAGGAACCGGATCAGGTCATTGCGGGCAATGGCATCCTGCTCCTCCTGCCGGGCAGTTTCAGCCAGCGCCACGCCCAGCGTTTCCAGTTGCCGCTCGGCACGCGCCGCCAACGGCAGCAGGCTGTCGCCCAGCAACTGGTCCAGTTCCCGCCAGTTGCGGCTGGCCAGCGCCCGGTCGGCCGGTTGCAGGCCGGTCTGCTGCAACTGCTGCAGGGTCGTACGCAGCTGCTCGGTCTGTATTTTCTGCCCCGGTCCGACCGGCAGGGTCATCAACTGCTTCAGGTCAGCGCTGATTGCCTCGGCCCCCTGTTGCAGCTCGCGCCGGCGTTGGCCGGATTCGGAAGGCGGGACGGCACCGGAAACATCGTAGCGCAGCACGGTCAGCGCCCGATGGGTATCTGCCAGCGTCCGGCTCATCCGGGCCACCACTTCCAGCGGCACGACATGCTGGCGGGTCAGCTGCCTGACGCTCTGGTCTGCCATGTAGAGCCCGCCCACACCCAGCACCCCGCCCGCCAGCATCGACAGTGCCACAAAAAAAGTGCCCAGATAAAACCCCTTGCGGATCCCCAGCCGGGCAAGCAGACGCTGCTGCCAGCTTTGGGATACCGCCGGTCCGGTCTGGCAGGCCCTGGCAATCGCCTGTCCGGAGGCGGCCTGCCGGACCGACATGTAACCCACGGTCTTGTCATGCTGGCGGATGGGTACGATGCAGGCATCGACCCAGTAATAGGCACCGTCACGACGGCGGTTCTTGACCGTGCCGCGCCACGGCTCGCCGGACTTGAGCGTCGCCCACATGTCGGCAAACACTTCGGGCGGCATGTCCGGATGCCGCACGATATTGTGCGAATGACCAATCAGTTCTTCACGCTCGAATCCGCTGATGCTGACAAAGGCATCGTTGGCATAACGGATGATGCCGGCCAGGTCGGTTTTGGAAACCAGCATGACACCGTGCGGCACAGCGACTTGGCGGTCGACAATCGGCAGGTTGCGTTTCATGCGGTCAGTCCCTCCAGCGGTTTGCACCACAATTGTTTGAGAATCAGCGCCGCCGAGCGGCAGGTTTCCGGCCGCACATGACCGGCAATGTCCTTGCGGACATCCAGCTGCCGCGCCTGCGGCCGCAAGAGAGGCATCCCGCTGGGGTCGTACAGGACCCAGACACCGGAACGCTCTCCGCTGCGCACGCCATTGCGGAACACGCCCACTTCGCCACCATGCAGCCGCACCAGCGTGCCCGGCGGATACGGGGTGAGCGTCTTGATGACCAGCCGCACTGCGGCCGGCGAATACAGCACGCCACTGGCCAGATAGAGCTCCCGCAGTACCTCCTGCGGAAACCGGCCCTCGCGGTTGGCACGCGACGTCACCATGGCCGCGTAGGAATCGGCCACGGCCAGCAAGGCGCAGGCAGGATGCAACTGGTCACCGCGCAGACCATGCGGATAGCCGCTGCCGTCGTAACGCTCGTGATGGTGCAGCATCATGTCCAGCCACATGCCGTCCTGCACGCCCGCCGTGCGTACCAGCCGCGCACCTTCCTCCGGATGCCGGCGGATGTGCTGGTGCAGCTCGTCACTCAGCGGCCCGGTCCACTTGTCCAGCTGCGGCTGGACCGGTACCAGGGCCAGATCCCGCCCCAGTGCAGCACATGCCAGGCTTTTCTGTGCCGTTTCCGCCATGCCGGCCTCGCGTGCAGCCCGCACAGCCACCACGGCCCCCAGTACCTGTTGCACATCAATGTATGCAGCCTGCCGCTCCAGGTGACAGGCTGCCAGCAGGGCATCCTGGTCCCGGTCCAGCCCTGCCAGCAGCATGTCGGCCAGTTGCGCCAGCTGCCCTGCCAGCCGGGCCCGGGTCACGTCTGCCTGTACCTGCAAATGCAGGCGACGCAGCGCCTGCATCAGCCGGCCACCGATCTCGTAAGCATGAATGTCAGGGCGGCCAGCCACCCCGACAGCCTCCGGTACACGCTGATGCCGTTCCGGCACCGCTCCGGCAGGCTCTGCATGAAAAGAAGAAACCATGGCCGCAGCACTGGTTTCCGTGGCAGCAAGCATCCCGCTGTCCTCGTCATGCACGTAAACGCCACGATGCAACAGCATGTCTACATGGCGCGGAATGCTGAGCACAAACCCCTGTCGCAACAGAAGGTTGCCCTGGACGTCGTACAACGACCAGGGCAGAGGCTGGTGAAGCTGGAGCTCGGATTGACGGATTCGTCTCATGACCAGTGGGTGTCCCGAGACTGCGCAAGATGAAGAAGCGGCTATTCAGCCATAAAAATCATTTGTCATAAATAGCCGTGCATTCCAGATCAATGCCCATAGCATTGTATTTGACTTGGATCATGCTGAAATGAATGGGCGTGCCTGCTGTGAGCAGATACAAGCACAACCCGGGCAAAGAAATGCACTGAAGCGATGATCTGGTTTGTTGTCATGCGTAGCCAGACGGTGGAACTGTTCGAGCCGGTCTTGAAGATGTGCTCGACCAGATTGCACGCTTTGTCGAGCGATGCCAGTCAATGTGTTGCGGCATTTGTCGATAGTGGCGAAGCGGAATCACCCGCTGAGTACTGGTTTGTTCGATAGCCTTACGTTTGGTAATCGCCTTGATAAGGGCTTTGCTCCGGGAAATGTCAGTCTTCTCGCCCCGGGAGAGAATCTTCCGCAAGGGATTCCCCAATGAATCGACCGTGGTCTTCAGCCCGCCTTGTAGCGACCAATCATCAGCATTTTTTGTGCTCCGGCAGCATGCTGGTGAGCATTGACAATGATTGAATCAATGAAGAGTTCTTCCAGATCAGCCTGATCCTGCAAGGTTTCAGCCATCCGGTACCAGACGCTACAGGTTTCCCATCGGGATAAGCGAGCATGGACCGAATGCCAGTTGCCAAATTCCCAAGGCAAGTCACGCCATGAACTGGCCGTGTGAGCAATCCAGCGCACAGTCCTCACAAGCCGGCAGTTATTGACTTTCTGACCAGTGAGTGGCCTGCCGGGCCGCAGGTGCTCAATGCGCATCCATTGCGTGTCGCCAGGCAGGTATCACGTCATTTGCTGGCTACAGAAAGTGAAAATGAGGCCATAAACCTAATGCTGCGAACATGATCGGCTGTTCACAGGAGCAGTGGGGCGAGTCACGATCTTCAAATATGAAAGGAAAATCCACTGTTTGATGTCAAGAGTGATCTTCTGGATAATCGTAGTGATGGATTATGTTCGTTTTCGTTTTTTATGGCAGCATCGCTCCCCTTTGTATGGAGTGGGGCTTGCGCTGGTGTTGCTGTTGAGTGGTTGGAGTGGTTTGTTGCTGCTGGCGATACAACGTCCTCCATCGAATCAGGATTGGATTGCCAGAAGCCTGGCATATAAGGAGGCTGCTGCATCTGCGCAAGATGGGCCACGGCTGTTGCTATTGGCTGGTTCCAACGCCATGTTTGGTATGCGCTCGCCGACTTTGTCAGTTGCATATGAGCGGCCAGTTGTCAACCTTGGTGTGAATGCTGGTCTGTTGCTTCCTTATGTACTTGACCATGGGTTACGCACGATTCGTGCGGGAGATATAGTGCTGGCCCCGCTGGAATACCACATGTACACATGGAATGGCGAACTCAGCGAAGTACTTGTAAAGCATATTCTGGAGAGTGACCCCGGTTGGTTAATCCAGCGGCCATGGATGGCTGCCAAATTTTCTGTACAAGTCCCGGCTGCACAGTTAATCCGCCAGATATTTTTGCCTCAGATGAAATCAATGCCTGATGGCATATATGGACCACATCACCTTGATGAATGGGGAGATCAGACACACAGCAGTCTCACCGAACGCTCGGATGCTATGCATGACTGGCTATATGGGCATAGTCCACCGCATGATTATGGGCATCAGCAGTGGCGTAACAGCTTGGCATGGAAAGAATTGAGAACATTTTCAGACAAGCTGGTTGAACGTGGAGCTTGTCTCATATTACTGCCAGCGGCAATGGCATTTGAACCACAATACCAAGACGATGTACTGGAGCGGACGTTTTATAGTGATTTGCCTTTGGTAGCACGCGAGCATGGTTTGGTTTATGTGGGAAATCCAAGGAATTTCATGTATGACAAATCATTGTTTTTTGATACTGAATACCATCTGAGTGCAGAGGGTCGTACACTGCACACCCGCAAGCTGATAGCCTTGTTGGGATCCGATTTACAGGCATATTGCCCACCATCTTTCATATCCCATGCTGTTCAATAGCACTATATTTCTCTTTGTTTTTTTGCCCTTGTGTGGATTGGGCTATTGGCTGATTTTGCGTTTCATTGGCCGCTATGCTGCATATGCAATGTTATTGTTGGCATCATTAACATTTTATGCTTGGTGGGATATCGGCAATTTGTTGCTACTACTGTCTCTGATTTTGGTTAATTTTTTTCTGGGAGAGCACTTGCGTTCACCTGCATCCCAAAATAGTAAGGTCAGGCGTGGTTGGTTGATTGCTGGTGTCACACTTAACCTGGCTGTGCTGGGGGTGTTCAAATATAGTAATTTTATTTTGGCCAACTTGGCTCTTGTCGGTGTTGGTAATGGCAGCGCGCTCTCTTTGTTACTACCGTTAGGAATCTCGTTTTATACTTTTCAGCAGATTGCCTATTTGATTGATTGCTGGAAAGGAAGGGTTCGCAATGGCAGGTTGGTTGATTATTCTTTGTTTGTATTGTTTTTTCCGCAGCTGATTGCCGGACCGATTGTCCATCACCGTTATTTTTTCCATCATCTGCGGCGAAGATTGGGTGAGAAGCGTATTGCTTTTGCTTGGTGCGGGCTGGCGTTGTTATTGATTGGCTTATTCAAAAAGGTTGTATTGGCTGACAACTTTGCATTAATAGCAGGGCCAGGTTTTGATCAGCCACAGGCGGGACATTCTATCTGGATGGCCGTTATTGCATATACGCTACAGATTTACTTTGATTTTTCAGGTTACAGCGATATGGCAATTGGGTTGGCTGCCTTGTTTGGGGTGAGGCTGCCTTTGAATTTTTCTTCACCTTATCGAGCCACATCTATCGTTGAATTCTGGCGACGCTGGCATATCACTTTATCGACCTTTTTACGTGATTATTTGTATATTCCTCTCGGTGGAAACCGTAATGGGCGCTGGCAGCGTCAACGCAATCTCATGCTTACCATGCTGATCGGAGGGGTTTGGCATGGAGCAAGCTGGAATTTCATATTATGGGGCGCGCTGCATGGTTTTTATTTGAGCCTTAATCATGGCTGGCATGCGTGTGGGAAACTACGTCAATTATGGATGCGACTGCCTGGTCATTCTTTGCTTGGCTGGACGCTAACCTTATTGTTGGTTGCATGGGCATGGGTACCATTTCGGGCGCCAGATCTGTCCACTACTCTGGTGATCTGGCAGGCCCTGCTTCAGGGACCAGCGGGTTCATGGGCATGGCCAGCATTTGGTGCGAATTTGCTGCCCGATCTGCTAGAGGTTCACGCCTCTACTCATATTGTGTGGGTGCTGGCTGGCTGTAGCATTGTTCTGCTTTTGCCTAATAGTCAGACTGTCGTAGGGTACCGGCAAGATGGGGTTTTACCAGAGATGCCATCAGCAGCATTGATGTTTGGTGTCACCATATTGGGGCTGCTGGCGATCAAGGCCATCATCAGTGAAGTCCCCAGTGTATTTCTGTACTTTAATTTTTAAAGCCCCCGGTAGTGGCGCTTGGAGATGTGTATGATTCGCCTTTTGTTTGATGCTGATGCCATACGCCCGCCTCTTACTGGTATTGGCTATTATGCGTTAGCACTGGCTCGTGAGTTTTCCCGTTTATCTACGGACATCGAGTTGCATTGTCTTCAGTGGGGACGGCTTACGGAATTGGAGTATGTAGAACGGGGGTTGTGCCAGCCGGTGAATCCACTGGCAAAAGCCGGGCGTTTACCATTCAAACCGCTGTTGCGTGCGACATACCAGAGATTCAAACGGTTGAGCCTGCGTCGGGTGCTGGCTGAACGCGCAGCAGACCATATACTGCATACGCCTAATTTCATTGCACTACCATATGATGGGCCACTCGTCACGACGGTGCATGACTTGTCCTGTTTCGAGTTTCCAGAATGTCATCCCGCTCACCGGGTCCGCTGGCTGGAGCGGGAATTACCGCATACCTTGGAGCGTGCGGGGCGGGTTATAACCGTGTCGGAGCACGTTCGCAAACAGTTGCTTGATCGTTTTTCCCTGCCAGAAGATAAAGTTGTAGCCGTGCTCAACGGTTACGATCCGGCATTTTGTCCACGTCCTCCGGCTGCTTTGGCGATGTTGCGGGAACGCTGGAAATTACCAGAGCATTATTTGCTGACTGTTGGAACCCTTGAGCCACGGAAGAATCTGGAGCGGTTACTAGAGGCCTATCTGGGTTTGCCGCGTGCTGACCGCGAACGTTGCCCGCTGGTGCTGGCCGGGGGGAATGGCTGGAATGACGAAACACTTCTTGCCCGCCTGGGTGATGCTGAAAGGGATGGGACCGTGCGCCGGTTGGGTTATGTGCCGCAGACCGATTTACCCGGGATAGTTGCTGGTGCCCGCGGGTTTGTATTGGTATCTCTTGACGAAGGCTTCGGCTTGCCCTTGATAGAGGCGATGGCTTGCGGTGTGCCCTGCCTGACCAGTAATTGCTCGGCATTGCCTGAAGTAGCTGCCGGTGCAGCCTGGCTGGTCGAGCCGCGTGATGTTGATGCCATTCGCGATGGTTTGCGCATCCTTCTGGATGATGAAACGTGGTGTGAACATGCACGCCGGCATTCGCTTGCACGTGCAGCACAGCTGGGTTGGGCACAATGTGCACGGGAAACGCTGGCGGTTTACCGCGCCTTGGCACCGGGCAAAATCTGATGGCTCGGTAGACTCTTTACTTGCTTGAACAGGCAGCCGAAGTCAGGGATTTCCGGCTTCAGGGGGAGCGGGCCGGAACTTGCCCGGGTTCTGCTTCTGGTGAACTGTGCGGTCTGGGTCCGTTGTAATCCACTTACCGGCGCCCGATCTTGTTTCGTGCATAGTCGGCTGCTGTCCGCATGAAATCCACCATGAGCGGCAGGTTCCCCGCCAAAATGATTGACTACAGTCAACGCTGCGGATTTTCTGGCCGTTGAACCGTTGAACCGTTGAACCGTTGAACCGTTGAACCGTTGAACTGCTGACCAGTGACCAAATCCATGCTCCGGCAGTCGCTCACACCAGAGACTGCCGGTCGTAGCTGTCTCCATCTGCCGCCGGAGGCGTTTGTAACGCAGGGTTCAGTCCATTCTCGTGACAAGGGTTGCTAACAAATCCTGCATGCCGCAGGTGCCAGGTTCCCCCGGCATGAAGCGGAGTATTGTCGGTCAGGAATCCCTGGAAATCGTTACGTCCTCACCTGTCCGTTGCAGCCGGGGTGGGCCGCACGCCAGGATGGTCGGGCAGTCCTGAATGGTATCCTGTTCTTCCTTACCCCTGCTATTTCAGGGAGGATCTCCCGCAAGGGCAGGGCTTTGGCAGCAGCATGACCTGCCGGTTTCGCACCTGTGCCGGGAAATGCCATGAGATACAGGGACAAATCCGGAATCCATCCCGGCACATCATGAGCAGCCCAAGGCAGAAAAAACTGCCCTGCGGGCAGATGCTCGCAGGGCAGTTGAACCGGATGATGCCGGCTTCTGTCGCAACAACCAGCGGAGAAGCCGGTCAGACGGTCGTCGCCATTATCTATTAGACCGCGGCAACCCCGGATACATCAGTCAGGGTCAGGTCGATCTTGCCGGTCAGGGTGATCAGCAGGTCATTTGCGGCAGAGTAACCGGCCGTATTGTCATTGACCAACACGTAGGTATTGTCACCGTGATGGAAGTAAACAATTCCATCTGCCTTGGCGCCGGAGAGGGTATTAGCCAGATCGACAGACCCGTCCTTGTTCAGCACCAGTTGGCTCGTGACATCACCGCCGAAATCTGTGGTCTTCGTCAGGCCCACTGCGAGCTTGTCCTGTCCGGAAACAAAATCGCTGATGCTGAGGGTGCCTGTGGCTTTAGTCAGGTCAAATAGATCCTTGCCTTCACCGCCGGTCAGCGTGGTGTTGCCTGTGAAGGAACCATCCAGCGTGATCGTGTCATTGCCGGCGCCGCCGTTGATGGTCAGTGAGGCCCCATCTGCAGGGGTGGTTCCATTTACATTGCCAGTAAAGGTGATCTTGTCATTGCCGGCACCAGCATCGATGGATTGTGTTCCGGCCAGCGTGTTGCCGGCTTTGGCAGCCAGATCGCCTTCAATGGTGATCTTGTCATTGCCGGCACCGGTGCTTACCGAGGCGACGGAAGAGTCGGCAGTCAGATCCAGCGAGCCTTTGGAGGCGCTGGCATTGATGCTTGTCAGTTTGCTGGCACCTGTCACATCAAGCGTCAGCAGGCTTTCATCCAGGGGGGTAGCTGCGTCATCGACGGCGACATTGTTGATTACCAGCTTGGTCAGGGCATCCTGATTCAGCTCCACCGAACCCCCCTGTTTGGCCGTCAGCGACAGCAGTTCGTAGCCATTTGCCGTCAGCGTGGCATCGCCGTTGGTTTCAACGACAGCGTAGTCGGTGGCACTTGCTGCTTTATCAGTGAGCGTGACATTGGCGCCGTCAAGCAGGGAGACCAGCGTGCCGTCGTTCAGCGTAACCGTGGACGTACCGGCAACCTCGACATGCTTGATACCGGAGAACAGGGTGACGTCCTGAGTAGCGACACCCTTGAGTTGCAGGGTTTCGAACCCCGAGAACTTGCTGGCATCGGTCTTGTCGACGACCGCTACTTCCAGACGCAGGGTGTCGCTGCCCGTGCCGCCACTGATCGACTTGTAACCATCCAGGTTGCTGCTTGCATTCAGTACCACGACGTCGTCGCCACTGGATGCCTTGGCCTCGAAGGGGGCGGTGGTGTCGCCAGTGCCGATCACCAGTTCGTTGGACTGTGCTGCCACGCGTTCTGCTTCGATCTGCACCTGGCTCTTGAACAGTTCGAATGCCACCGGGTCGGTCGGAACGTTCTTCAGCAGGTCATTCAGTGCGTTTTTTGCATCGACGAAGTCAAAAACACCGTTGCCATCCATGTCGGCATCGGTCATCTGGATTTTCAGATCGTTTTGCAACTTGGCATACATGTCAGAAACGGTGGACTTGTTGGCGATCAGCTGGTGATCGTCACCGACTGCACCACCGACGATGTCGATGATGATGCGGCCGACAGCATCCTTGCCACCTTTGGCCAGCACGTCAGACCAGTAGGCCAGACCGGCAGCATCCGGGGCGCGGCCGAACAGGTTTTGGTAGACATCGGTCAGGAAGTCTTCGCGTTCTGCTGCGCTGGCAACCAGTGCCGGGTCGTTCAGCAGGCGGTACTGGCCCGTGGCTTCAACCTGGTCGGAAAACGACTTGGCGATGACTTCCAGTGTGACGCCTTCCTTTTGGCCTTCGGCCAGCCAGTAGTCGAGGCCGGCCTTGTCGGCGGCACGACCAAAGTAAGCGATGTACAGCTCGTGGATGTTTGCGGCAGCTACAGCCATTTTGTGACTCCTTGCGTGTCTAGACCTAGTCGAACATGAGGTGAAACAGACGCCTGACCTAAGCGGTACATCCTTGCTTCGGCTATCGGATCCTGCTTTGGCAGTAGGTGCACCTGCCAAAACGGTAAGCAACCCGAGGGGTGGCGTCTGGCCACTGTTGTAAAAAGTGGCAGCGGATTGTAGCTGTTTGTTTCATGGATGGCAAAATGCAAATCAGTTTTTTAATTTAAAAAAAATGGATTTTCATCATTTAAATCAACATGAAGTTATTTTTTTTCATTTTGCATTTGCATATATCCTTTTTTGAAATAAATAAACTGTCAAATCGGGAATAAAATTACATTGGTATATTGAATTTGAATTTTTATACAGGACATGGGGGTGGTTGAATATATTTATATTTGTTTGGCATTGGTTTTTGGGGTAAGCGGCCGGATTTGACATGTCGAATAGCATATTTGTCATTCGTTATTTTATTTGTATGTTTATGTCATTGTTGTGCATGGAGCGGCGTAACCGTGCTTGGCGGTGCTGATTCGGGTGGATCCTGGTTGGATAATGCATATATGGCATAAGCATTTTAATGATGATTTACGGGTAAAGCATTGTTTTGCAATGTGTAAAATATAAAATATTCTTTTTTTTCAGTATGTTATGAATTTACATTCTTGGGGTTTTTTCTGGTCTGCGAGGCCGCTTACCGGAATGGTGCATGATTTTTATGTTAATAAGTTCGTTTTTCCGTATGTGCATTACATATGCATGAGCAGTAGCGGTCTGGCTAATCATTGATATGTGTATAGTATAAAAAAATCTGATTGGTTGACGTAAAAATGACAAAAATTATGAAAAACGTCATGTTATTTCATGTTTGTCATATTGCTTTGTCGTGCAATTGAGTGGGTGATTCACTTTGCTGGCTGAGTTGAAATATGCGACTATGCGAATAGTCGTAAACGAGTGTAATTAATGTGACCATGATCATATTGATTTGGCATTTTTACATCTGTTGAATGACACTGAGCGAGTAAATCTGCTTGCTTTTGAAAATGGCAAGTTGTTCGATTCGCCCACACTGACGCCTTGCGCTGTGCGGTAGCAAACGGGTAGTCACCACCCGCTTGCTTCAGTGCAGTGGTGGTTCGCGACAGAGGTGCACTGGCGCGGACACAGTGTGCGGTTTTTCCTGTCTAGACTTAGGAGCTTTACACATGGCAGTTCCCGCAAAAAACATTCACGAACTCTACGTTGCTTACTGGGGCCGTGCTGCGGATCCGGATGGTCTTGCTTACTGGTTGGCTGAAAGCCAGAAGGAAGGCGTCACACTGGAAGTCATCGCCAAGTCGTTTTCCGACCAGGCTGAAGCCCAGGCCGCTTATCCGCTGCTGAAAGATCCGACGCTGGTAAACGATCCGGTTGCTCGTGAGGCTTTCCTGACCCAGGTTTATCAGAACCTGCTTGGCCGCGCTCCGGATGCTGCCGGTCTGGCTTACTGGTCTGACGTGCTGGCTGCAGGCGGCAAGGATGCCGTCGGCCGCATCATCATCGACATCGTCGGTGGTGCACAGGGTGACGATGCCCAACTGATCGCCAACAAGGTTGCCGTTTCCGACAGCTTTGCGTCGGCTGCCGACAAGGCCGGTCTGGACCACACTTCCAACGGTCTTCTGGACGCTGCCAACGGTGCGCTGAATGGCGTGACCAAGGATCCGGCATCGGTTGACGCCGCCAATCAGGCTAACCAGGGTGCAATCGACC
>JAGPIM010000189.1 GCA_018055005.1 Laribacter sp. | reverse complement strand
CTGCGGCACGTTGGTCAGCCGCAGCGTGTCTGCGGTCAGCAAAGAGGCGCACAAAATCGGCAGCGCCGCGTTTTTGGCACCGGAAACCGTAATGTCGCCCTTGAGCGGACCGTTACCGGTGATCTTGAGTTTTTCCATGCAAATCAGCCTTGGGCGTTACTTGGCGAGTTCTTCGGGAGTCTTGGCCGATTCAATCGACAGCGCATGCAGCGTACCGTCGTCAAACTGGGGCTTGAGGGCCGACTTGACCATCAGGTGCCGTTCGACCAGCCGCTTGCCGGCAAAGGCCGGTGACACGATGCTGGCGTAAAAGTGGTGACCGTCACCGCGCACGTCAATGGCGGTGCAGTCGAGAGTGGCAGCAATCAGCTGCCGGACTTGGTCAGGAGTCATCATGGTGGATTAGCGTCGCAATTTGTAACCGGAATGCAAAACCTGGAGCACGATGGCGGACACCAGCACGAAGGCTGCGGCCACCACCGCGAAACTGAGCCACGGATCGGCGTCGGACACGCCGAAAAAGCCGTAGCGGAAGCCGTCGATCATATAGAACACCGGATTGAGGTGGCTTACCGCGTACCAGAAAGGTGACAGGCTGTGGACCGAATAGAATACGCCAGACAGGAAAGTCAGCGGCATGATGACAAAATTCTGGAAGGCTGCCAGCTGGTCGAACTTGTCAGCCCACACCCCGGCCAGTACGCCCAGCGCCCCCAGCACGCCACAGCCCAGCACGGCAAACAGCAGCAGCCATACAGGATGCGCTACCGGCGGAAAGCCGGCCCACAGCGTGACCAGCCACACGCCGGCCCCCACCACCAGGCCACGCACCACTGCCGCCAGCAGATAGGCGGAAAACACCTCCAGTTCGGACAGGGGCGGCAGCAGGATAAAGACGATGTTGCCGGTAATCTTGCTCTGGATCAGGCTGGAACTGCCGTTGGAAAACGCGTTCTGCAACATCGACATCATCATCAGGCCGGGGATCAGGAACAGTACGTAACTGACGCCGGGATACATGTCCACCCGTCCGGACAGGGCGTGCGAAAACACCAGCAAATACAGCAGAGCCGTCAGCACCGGTGCAGCGACGGTCTGGAAGGCCACCTTCCAGAACCGCAGGATTTCCTTCTTGAACAGGGTCAAAAATCCGGACATTTCAGCTCCCCTGCCCTTGCATCATGCTCACGAATACATCCTCAAGATCGGTCTTGACCGTCCGCAGCTCCTTGACCTTGACGCCGGCCGTACGCATGCACGCCAGGATGCCCTCCAGCTGGTCGTAATCAGCCAGTTTCAGCGTCACGCCTTCGTCGTCACGGCTGTCCAGCAGCGGCAGCAGCTCTGCCGGCAACTCTGCCGGCTGCACCAGCACGAAGCGGACACGCCGGGTTTCTTCTCCTCGCGACAAAAGGCGTTCCTTGTCCTCCAGCGCAATCAGCCGCCCTTCCTTGAGCATGGCGATGCGGTGGCACAGGGTTTCGGCTTCTTCCAGATAGTGCGTGGTCAGCACGATGGTATGGCCGGCCTGGTTGAGTTCCTGCACGAAAGCCCACAGGCTCTGGCGCAGGGCCACATCCACGCCGGCAGTCGGTTCGTCCAGCACGATGACCGGCGGCCGGTGCACCAGTGCCTGCGCCACCATCACGCGGCGCTTCATGCCACCCGACAGGGCGCGCATGTTGGTCCCGGCCTTGTCGGTCAGCCCCAGCCGGGCGAGGATTTCATCGATCCAGTCGTCGTTGTGGTGCAGGCCGAAATAACCCGACTGGAAAACCAGCGTTTCCCGCACGGTAAAAAACGGATCGAACACCAGTTCCTGCGGCACCACGCCAAGGACACGCCGGGCTGCCCGGTAATCACGGACCACATCGTGCCCCATGATGCGGATCTGCCCGTCCGTAGGCCGGGCCAGACCGGCCATGCAGGAAATCAGCGTGGTCTTGCCGGCACCATTGGGGCCCAGCAAGGCAAAAAATTCGCCCTCTTCGACTGCCAGACTGACCCGGTCGAGCGCGGTAAAGTCACCGTAGCGTTTGCTGACGGCATCAATGGCAATCGCCTGCATAGGAAAAGCCGTGACAAAAACGGCGATTGTAGCGGAATCGTCCGCTCCGTATCAGCGCCAGGTAGGGTTTCCTGATCAACGCCGGTTGAAGCGCTCGGCCCAGGCCGTGCGGGCCGAACGCGCGCGGGCAAAGCGCGCCTCCAGGGCTCCGGCATCCGCGGCCGCCACTTCCGCCCGCAACCGGGCCAGCGTGGCAGAAAAGGCGTCCAGCTCGGCCAGCAGGGCTGCCTGGTTGGCCAGGGTAATGTCACGCCACATTTCCGGATGGCTGCCGGCGATCCGGGTAAAGTCGCGAAAACCGGTCGAGGCAAAATCAAAGCACTGCCGGGCATCGGGTCTGGCCAGCACGGTGTCCACATAGGCAAAGGCCAGCAGGTGCGGCAAATGGCTGACCGTGGCAAAAATGGCATCGTGCTGCTCCGGCCGCAGACAGGCAACGTTGGCTCCGGCCACCTGCCAGGCCGCCCGCACACAGGCCACCGCCCCGTCGTCGGTTTCCGGCAGCGGCGCCAGTACCACGGTGCGGTTTTCAAACAGGGCGAACTGGGCGGCAGCCGCGCCGGACAGCTCGGACCCGGCAATCGGATGAGCCGGCACACAGCGGGACAGCTGCCGGGGCAGATGCTGGCGCATCAGTGCCACGACATCGCACTTGGTACTGCCGGCATCGGTCACGATGGCATCGGGTGGCAAGACTGGCGCAATGGTGGCGAACACCTGCGCCATCTGCCCGACCGGCGTGGCTACCAGCACCATGTCGGCGTCCTGCACGGCAGCAGCAGCATCCTGGGTCCAGGAGTCGATCACGCCCAGCTCCAGCGCCCGCTCCAGATTCTCGCGGCTGCGCCCCACGCCGACGACCTGGCCGACCTGCCCCGCCCGCCGCAGCGACAGCGCAAACGAGCCACCGATCAGGCCCACCCCGATAATCACCAACTTGCCGATCCGCACTGCCGTCCCCTTGGCTGTTGAGCCGGACATCATAGGCGAACTTGCGCGCCACAGCACCGGTCCAGCCCGGATGACTGCCGGACCAGCCGCTGCATGACGTGATCAAGGCCGGCCCAAACCACTGCCAACAGCCGTCCGGCAGGGCACTTGCCGCATCAGTCGGCAATGCTGCCGCGCAGGGAAAGCAACCAACCAGATTCCGGCGCAGGCGCCTCCCGTCCCTGCTCCGTCCCCGCTCCGTCACCGGAGTCAGGCCGCCGCCAGGATGTCTGCCGCCACGCGGGCCGAATCCGGCAACCCGAACGCGAGCGCATCCAGCCGCCGGACCGGCAGCACGCCCACCACGCTGTTGCACAGCCACAGGCCTTGCGCCTCACCGACAGCGGCACGGGCAATGCGCTCAACCCGGACCGGACGGCCAAGGCAGTCTGCCAGGCGATCCAGCAGGCAGGCACGGGCGGCCCCGGCGACACCGCAGCGGTCCAGCAAGGGCGTGGCCACATGCGAACCGAAATCGACAAACACATTGCAGGCACAGGCCTCGGTCAGCCAGCCTTCGGCATCGCACAGCAACCCCTCACGGATGGCCGGATCATCCCATTCGGCCCGCGCCAGCACGTTTTCCAGCCGGTTGAGGTGCTTGACCCCGGCCAGCCGCGGCTGGCTGGCCAGCTCCAGCCGGCACCAGCGCACCGTCACACCGTCCGGACAGGGCTGCGGAGCAAAACCGGCGACGGATACCAGCCGGGTCGGCACCATGGGCTGCGGCATGGCATAACCACGGGCACCGCTGCCACGGGTCAGCACGATCTTGCCGACGGCCAGCGGCAAGGCGGCGGCCAGTTGTGCCAGCTCTGCCAGCAGGACGGATTCGGCCGGCAAGGGCAGCCCCAGGGCAGCACAGTCATGTAGCAGGCACTGCCAGTGCCAGTGCCAGAGCGTGGGCCGGCCCTGCTTCAGCAGCACCGTACGGAACAGGCCGTCACCGTAG
This sequence comes from Laribacter sp., assembly GCA_018055005.1. Lineage (GTDB taxonomy): Bacteria > Pseudomonadota > Gammaproteobacteria > Burkholderiales > Aquaspirillaceae > Laribacter. The sequence continues at coordinate 1,012 of JAGPIM010000189.1, read as the reverse complement.
CCAAGCCCGCGGTCGGTCACCGGAATCCGGTCGGCCGGTTCGCCATTGAGCAGACACGCTGGCATGCTCATCCCCGTGGTTCGGCCAGCAGGGTCGAGAGGGCGTCGCGGTGTTCGGCATCCAGCCGCCCGCCGGCCAGGCGCAGGGCCAGGCGCCCGAGCGCCCGGTATGCCTGCTCGTCCAGCGGATCGGTCAGTTCGTCCAGATGCAGGGCCACGGTGCCGCTGTCTCCGCGGACCACGGGCCCGGTCAGGGCCGTAGCCGGGCCAAACTGGAAGGCATTGACCAGCGACTGGCTCGCCAGCGGGCCCAGCACGTCACGCGCGGTCTCCGCATCCAGCCCGGCCTCCTGGGCCACCCGCCACGCCAGGTCGGCCAGGGTGACCACATAGTTGGAGGCGATGGTACAGGCGGCGTGGTAACGCGGCTTGTGTTCGCTGGACAGGAGAAAAGGCCGGGCGCCGATGGCCGCCAGCAAGGGATCCAGCACCTGGCAGGCATCTTCCATGCCTTCCAGCGCCACCGGCGTCCCCTCGAATGTGGCCTGGGCCCGCTCAGGTTCGGCAAAGCTGAGGGCAGGGTGGGCGCTGGCAGTCTGCCAGCCACGCTCGGCCAGTGGCGCCAGCACCGCTGCGGTCAGGGCACCGCTGGCATGCACGGCCAGCGCCGGTGTCAGGCTGTCACGGCCGGCCAGTGCCTGGGCCACGCCGGCAATCTGGCTGTCAGGCACGCTGATCAGCCACAGGTCGGCAGCGGGCAACGTGGCCAGAGAACACACCTGGCCGGCTCCGATGAACTCCACGGCCTCTTCGGCCGAAGACGAGCGCCGGCAGCATACGCCACCGATTTCGGCCACGCCGGCCTGTTGCCAGCGACGTGCCAGTACCCGGCCGACTTTTCCGGCCCCTACGACATTCAACTTCAGGGTGGTCATGCCCCCTCCTCGTCATTTTTGACGGGGCAGCTTCTGTGGCTGCCCTCGCTTCAACATGCCTGCCGCTGGCAGCCGGCC
>JAGPIM010000188.1 GCA_018055005.1 Laribacter sp. | reverse complement strand
CATGATCTCGGTGCGCGGAGAGCCGGGCATCTTGCGGGAGATTTCGCCGATGGCGTCTTCCAGATGCAGGAGCGGATTGCAGGATGTCATGTGCGTGAAAGTAACGCAGGTTACTAATCCGGTCAATACGATGGCATCAATAAAACATGTTGTGTCGACCGTTTGGCATGGCTGGATGGCGCTGTGTGGGTTGAATGCCGGTTCCAGAGTATGGTTTTGCCCGCCAGCTTGTACAGTCGCGGGGCACCCGCTTGCTGTCATGCGGACTATGCCCTGTTGTGTCCGGGGGCAGCGAGCATGAGGGATGCATGTGTCGCAACATCAGGACGGATTGCCTGCCTTGACGGATGCTCTGCCGGGGTTTGCCAGACCGGATGCCAGTACGTCCGGCAAGCGCAAGCTGCTGTACATCCGGTACGCCGGAGCGCGGGCAGTCATTTGCCGGTCATGACGATCACGACATGGCTACCCCTGACCCTGCGGGCAAGCCGTGCGGACCACTGAACGAAAACCGGGTAGCCTGCCGGTCTGGCAGGCAGTGCGGTGCTGCCCGGAAATCGGTGCGCCAGGCGTTGCCCCACCGGCCCGCATTGCGGCAATGACCTCATGCACGGATCAGCCAGAAAACAGGCCCGGCAGTATCGGGCCTTTGTCTGCATCAGCCCTTCGGCCGTACGGTGCGTGATGCCGGTCGCCGGGACAGGCGCAGCGCATTGCCGACCACCAGCAGCGAACTGGCCGCCATGCCGAGGCTGGCCAGCCACGGCGTCACCCAGCCCATTAAGGCCAACGGCAGGGCGACCACGTTGTAACCGACAGCCCAGGCCAGATTCTCGCGGATGACGGTACGGGTGCGACGGGCGATGGAAAGGGCCGGCAGCAGCGGCGTCAGTCCTTCACCGATCAGCACGATGTCGCCACTCAGCCGGGCCACGTCTGCCCCCTGTCCCATGGCGGCGCTGACATTGGCCTGCGCCAGCACCGGCGCATCGTTGACGCCGTCACCCACCATCAGCACCGTGCATCCCTCTGCCTGCAAACGCGTGACCAGCGCCAGTTTGGCTTCCGGTGTCAGGTTGGCCCGGGCGTCTTCAATACCGAGCCGGCCGGCCACGCCATCCACCACGCGCTGGCTGTCGCCGCTGGCGAGATGCACGCGGATGCCGCGCGCGTGCAGGCTGTCGACCATGGCACGGGCTTCGTCGCGCAAGCGATCACCGATGGCAAACAGCGCCAGCCAGCCGGTGTCCGATCCCAGCGCCACGATGCTGTCGGTGCCGCCAAACGTTTCGGATGCTGCCAGCGGCGTGCCGGTCAGCGCCGCCACGAATTCCGGCTTGCCAAGCCGGTAGCGGCGACCGTCAATCCGGCCTTCAACTCCGGCACCGACATGGTTGCTGATGCCGGTGGCCAGCGGAACGGACTCGCCCGTGGCCAGCAGTGCGCGGGCAATCGGGTGTTCACTGCCGGATTCCAGTCCGCGGGCCAGGGCGAGGGCTTCGGCTTCGGTCAGTTGCGGATCAAGCAGGTCGGTGGCGTTGTGCTGCATCACGCCGGTAGTCAGGGTGCCGGTCTTGTCAAACACCGCGTCGGTGACGCGGGCGAGGCTTTCCAGTGCCGTGCCGCGTGCCAGCAGCACGCCATGGTCGGCCAGTGCGCCGCCGGCCGCGGTGAGGGCTGCCGGCGTGGCCAGCGACAGCGCGCACGGACAGGAAATCACCAGTACGGCCACCATGATCCACAAGGCCCGGTCAGGGTCGATGCCGTACCAGAGCCAGAAGGCGGCCGCAGCAGCCAGCAGCAGGCCGGCAACAAACCAGCCGGCCACCCGGTCGGCCAGCACGGCCAGCCGCGGTTTTTGTGCCATGGCATGGTCCAGCAGGCGCACGATGCCGGCCAGCCGGGTGGTTTCGCCCACATGGCTGGTTTCGATGACCAGCGGGCTGGCGGTATTGACCGAGCCGGCAATCACCGCATCGCCGGCCTGCTTGCGTACCGGCAGGCTTTCGCCGGTCAGCAGGGATTCGTTCAGGCTGGATTCGCCTTCCAGCACCACGCCGTCCACTGGCAGGGTGTCACCGGGCTTGATCAGCAAGACATCACCCGAACGCACGCTGGCGACGGTGGCCACGTGTGCTTCGCGGCTGGCAGGCCAGCCGGCCAGCCGGTGGGTGAAAGCCGGAATCAGCTTGACCAGCCGCTCGGCCGCATCGCCGGCCCGCCGCCGCGCAATGCCTTCCAGGTAACGCCCACCCAGCAGCAGGAACACGAACATGGACACCGAATCGAAATAGATGCCGTGGTCGATGTGGTGGAAGAGCGCCCAGCAGCTGGCGAAAAATGCGGTCAGGATGCCGATGGTGACCGGCACGTCCATGCCGACCCGGCGGCTGCGCAGGTCACGCCAGGTGCCCTTGTAAAACGGCCATGCCGAATACAGTACCACCGGCAGGGTCAGGACCAGGCTGGCCCAGTGCAGCATCCACAGCCACTGCGGGTCGATGTCTCCGTCCGGTGCCAGATAGGTCGGCACGACGTACATCATCACCTGCATCATCGACAGGCCGGCCACCCACAGGCGGTTGATCTGGCTTTTGCGTTCCTGTTGCGCCAGCTTTTCCTGGCGGTTGGCATCATACGGGTGGGCGCGGTAACCGATGCTGGCAATGGCTTCCAGTATCTGTGACAGGTGGATGCGGCTGTCGTCCCATTTCACCCGGGCGCGCAGGCTGGAGTAGTTCACGTCTACACTCAGTACACCCGGCAGCTTTTTCAGGTGCTGCTCGTTCAGCCAGACACAGGCGGCACAGGTGATGCCTTCCAGCATCAGCGCCGCTTCGCGCTCGTTGCCTTCGCAATGCACGAAGCTCTGTTGCAGCTCGGGAGCGTCATAAAGCCGGATCTGCTCCAGCAGGTCGGCCGGCAGCGGTTCGGCCCGCCGGGCATCTTCGGTGCGGTGCTGGTAATAGTCGTCCAGTCCGGCGTCGATGATGGTCTGCGCCACGGCCTGGCAGCCGGCACAGCAGGTGGCATGGGGAGACTGGCGGTAGCGGACGGGGAAATCGGTGCCGGCTGGCACCGGCAGGCCGCAGTGAAAGCAGGATTCGGTCATGGCTGCCATTCTACCTGCGACAGCCATCCGGCTCACGTACCAGTCATGACACGGGCAATCAGCGCTTGAGCTGGCGCGTGAGCTTTTGCAGGAGCGGCAGCCGCTGGCCGGCCGGTTCGTGCGCGGCGTGGGCAGCAATCAGCGTACAGCCGGGCTCGACCAGATGGGCGCAGTTGTGAAAACGGCAATGTCCCAGCAGCGGGCGCATTTCCGGAAAGCAGTGCGCCAGTCCGGTGGCTTCCAGATGCGACAGCCCGAATTCCTGCAGGCCGGGAGAGTCGATCAGGTCGCTGTGCGCGTCCAGATGGTAAAGCTCGGCATGCGTGGTGGTGTGCTTGCCGGTATCGAGTGCCTCGGAAATGTCGTTGGTACGCGCCCGTGCCTCGGGTACCAGGGCATTGGTGAGGGTGGACTTGCCCATGCCGGACTGGCCGATCAGCACGCTGGTATGGCCGGCCAGCCGGGCGCGCAGGGCGGAGATGTCGCCCAGTGCCGAAAGCTCCAGCAGGTCGTAGCCGATCTCGCGATAAAAGCCGAGGCTGGTGCGCAGGCTGGCGGTCTGCGGCAGATCACACTTGTTGAGCACGATCAGTGTGGCGATGTCACTGGCTTCGGCGGCAATCAGGCAGCGGTCGAGGAACTCGGGGGCGGGTGTCGGTACGGCGGCCAGTACCACCACCAGCTGGGTGACGTTGGCGGCGATCAGCTTCTGGCGGAAGTCGTCCTGCCGGTACAAAAGGCTGCGGCGCGGCTGTGCCCTTTCGATCACGGCCTGTTCGTCGTTGTGGATCAGGAGGTCGACCCGGTCGCCGCAGGCGTAGTCGGTGCGCTTGCCGCGCGTGGTGCAGTCATAACGGCGGCCGTCGCTGGCTTCGACAACGTAACGGCGGCCGTGGCTCTTGATGATTTGTCCGGAGGATTGGGTCACAGAAGATAGAGTAGGTCGAGCTTGGCGGCGCACACAAAATCATTGCGGGTCAGTCCGCCAGCGTCATGGGTGCTGTAATGCACCACGACACGGTTGAAATGGATGCCAAGATCCGGATGGTGATTCTCGCGCACGGCGAGCCAGCTAATGGCACCGGCGAACGCCATTGTAGCGGCGTAGTCGGCAAAGTCGAACGTCCGTACCAGTGAGCCGGTATCGGTCTTCCATGCAGGTACCAGCAGCGACAGGGTGTGGATGTCGGCTGCCGTCAATGGTGGTGCGGATGTCTGGCAGTGTTGGTGGACCAGCGGGTTCATGACAGCCTCCGGAAAAAACGGTGGTACGGAAGTAAATGTGCGATGCAGTCCTGCTTTCCCGGGCATGCCCGGTCAGGATTGCTGCCACAAGTATTGACTGCAATAGCCACAATCAGCCGGGCTGGAGGTTTTCCAGTGCCCGGATGCGGATGGCAGCCGGCGGGTGTGAGTCGTAAAAAGCCGAATACAGCGGGTCCGGCGTGAGGGTGGAGGCATTGTCCCGGTAGAGCTTGGTCAGCGCGCTGACGAGGCAAGCGGCACTGGCGTGCCCGGCGGCAAAGGCATCAGCTTCGAATTCATGCTGGCGCGAACTCCAGCTGGCCAGAGGGGTGAACGGAAAAGTCAGCACCGGCACCACCAGCATGAACAGCAGCAAGGCGGCGGCCGGTGACGGGGTCGGAACCCCGAGTCCGGCGTAAAAAGCCGGCAGCGTGGCCAGTCCGCCCAGAATCCACAGCAGTACCAGGGCCAGACCCAGCGTGACGGTGATGCGCTTGGCCACATGGCGCAGGCGGAAGTGACCCAGCTCGTGCGCCAGCACCGCCTCGATCTCGTCCGGGTCCAGCTGCCTGATCAGCGTGTCGTAAAACACGATCCGCTTGGCGGCACCAAAACCGGTGAAATAGGCATTGCCGTGACTGGAGCGCTTTGAACCATAGATCACCAAC
>JAGPIM010000042.1 GCA_018055005.1 Laribacter sp. | reverse complement strand
CACGTCAGCGTGCTGCGCAGCCAGGGCACCCGGCAGATGAGCGAGTATTACCCGCTGGCCGAGGCGCGCAAGGAAGTGATGCTGTATGACGGTGACCAGCTCAACGTGACGGCAGACCGCTATGCCGGCACGATCCAGGTACGCATCGAAGGCGCCCATTCGGGCGAGCATGCGCTGGTGCTGCCGTATGGCGCGACCATGGGCGAGGTGCTGGACCACATCAATGCCAATTCGATGTCGCGGCTGGACCAGCTCCAGCTTTATCGCAAGTCCGTGGCCGAGCGCCAGCGCGAGATGCTCAACATCTCGTTGCAGAAATTGCAGGAAACAGCCTTGTCGGCCCGCTCCAGTACCAGTGAGGAAGCCAGCCTGCGTACGCAGGAAGCGGCGCTGATTGCCAAGTTTGTCGAGCAGGCGCGCAAGGTCGAGCCCAAGGGGCAGGTGGTGTTGAACGAGAAAACCGCCAAGACCATGTTGCTGGAAGACGGCGACATCATCCGCATTCCGCGCAAGACCAGCGTGGTGATGGTGCACGGCGAAGTGCTGTTTCCGGCTGCCGTCAGCTGGGAGTCAGGCTTGCGCGCCCGTGATTACATCGACCTTGTCGGCGGCTATACGCAAAGTTCGGATACCAGCAAGGTCGTGTTGATCCGCCCCAATGGCGAGGCGATCCAGGCCAGCGGCCGGACCAAGATCGAAGCGGGTGACGAGGTGATGGTGTTGCCGAAGGTGGAGAGCAAGAACATTGAAGTGACCCGCGGTATCAGCCAGATCCTGTACCAGATCGCGGTGGCGGCCAAAGTCATCCTGGACCTGTGACGACCGGAAGGGGGCTTCGGCCTTCTGAGCCGTGAGGCGCTGAAGCCGGTTCAGGCGATGATGCCGGAGAGGAAATCCTCGATCGCTTTTGCCAGCGCCTCTGGCTGCTCTTGCTGCACCATGTGTCCGGCGTTGGCGATCGTGACCTCGCTCAGCCTGGCAAAGCATGAGCGGCGCTCATCCAGTGTGTTGAAAACCGCCTGCGCCGAAGCCGAATGTTCGGGGGCACCGCCAATGACCCACAGTACCGGGCAGGCAATGCGTCGCCAGCAGGCCTTGGCTTCTTCCAGCCGGTACAGCACCGGGTTGACCATTTTGTGCTTCGGATCAGCACGATAGTGCAGAACGCCATGCGGGTCAGTGGTGGTCCATTGTTCTGCCAGCCAGAGAGCCCGTTCCCGCGTCAGGTGCGGCTGGCGCCTCTGCATGCGGGCTACGAGCATCTCAAGTGACGTCAGCGGACCGAAGTCCATGCCTGAACGTTTTTGTTCCAGCCAGCGTGCGTAGCGCTCGGGGGCGTCTGCGGGCTGGCTGTCGGGCATGCCGAATCCTTCTATGGAAACCAGGCTGGCTACCCGCTCAGGCCGGATGCCGGCGTACAGGCTGGCGATCATGCCACCCATGCTGTGGCCGATCAGGTTTACCGGATGCCGGGGACTGAAATGTGCCAGCAAGGCGTCCAGGTCTGCCAGATAGTCAGGCGAGTAGTAGCTGCCGTTGTTCCTGTCCGAGCTGCCAAAGCCGCGCCAGTCCGGTGCGATGACCTGATAGCGCCGGGTGAAGGCATCTACCAGAAACTGGAAGGTGGCAGAGTGGTCCATCCAGCCATGGAGCATGAACAGGCGGGGCCAGTTGTCATTACCCCAGATGCGCACATGATGAAGGTGATGGTTGACTTGCAGGTGAACTGAACGGGAAGGATTGCGAGGAGTCATCATATGCAGATTGCGGTTGTGACCGGGGATCGTCATGTTAGTCAGGCTGAAGCAGGGCTGGATACTGGTTTTTTTGCGAAAGGTGTTGCATCCGGATTTTATTCAGGTATTATTCGCAACCTGTTCGCAGCGCAAGGCGCAACGGACAATGCGGAGAGGTGGCAGAGTGGTCGAATGTACCTGACTCGAAATCAGGCGTACGGTTTCCCGTACCGAGGGTTCGAATCCCTCCCTCTCCGCCAAAAGCTAAAGAGGATCAAGGCGTTACGAAAGTAAACGCCTTTTTTCTTGCCCGCTTTCCGGGCATCGCTCATTCCAAAAAACCCGATTTTGTTCCAAAACCCCCCGCGACCGCATGGTGCGGAAATGGTGGTTGAACATGCGGGGCTGGCCCGTTTCTGGTCATGCAAACTGGATTGACGACCACGCCTGACGCGGCTACATTCTGGGGTAAGAGCCTGATAACTCTTAACACACCGGATCACACCACGCCCGTCAGCCGTGGATTTTTTGCGCTCGTCGTTTTCAACCATGGTCATCATGACCACGGTTAATGGCGCGTACTCACGGTCTATGGCCGGGAGGGCGACGGATACAACACCCGCAAGGGGAAGAAGTCCGCCCGAGTGTGTTCGGGTTATCAGCCTCCCGGCCACCCATTGTGCGGTGGTCCATCCGACTGATACGGAGAACACCACAATGACCACTACCCAACTTGCCACCGTCGATTTCCACGGAACCCAGCTAACGGTCGTCACCACGCCAGACGGTGAACGACTTGTCGCCATGAAGCCGATCTGCGAGGCCATCGGGCTGGATTGGGAAGCTCAATACAAACGCATCATGCGGGATGACGTTCTAGCCTCAACCATTTCCATGATGGAAATGGTTGCCACAGACGGTAAGCGACGCGAGCGCGCTTGCCTGCCACTCGACTACCTCAACGGCTGGCTGTTCGGCATCGACACCAATCGCTGCCGCGAAGAAATCCGCCCACGCCTGATCGAATACAAGCGCGAGTGCTACCGGGCGCTCGCCGCCTACTGGATGGACGGCAAGCCGGCCCGCCGTGCCGTGAAAGGCAACGCCCCGACCGATGTCACCATCAGCGAGATCGACGCCGCCAATTTGCACAGCACTTTCTTCATGGTCGACAGGGCATGCGGCATCTTTCAGGACATCATCCCCGGTCTCCGGCTGCTCGACTCAAGCAAGACCGTCCGCATGGACAGTGTACGGGCCGAGCTTCGGCTCTGCATGAGCCTGCTGGCCGGCGTACAGAAGAAATGCGCCGCAGCCCATTCGGCACTCTCCGCAAAAAGCCAGTACTAGCCGGCCCGTAGAAATCCTTTGTTACAGAATTGATAAAGCAGGCTTGTATTAAAAATCGGGCAAGGTATGCTCTTGCCCGATTAAAATAAAGTATCAATTATATGCAGAATTATTTCTTGCCATGCCTCTTCTGGTATTCATTGCACTGAGTAATTAGCTTTCCTGCCGCATCTTTTAGAAGGTCCATCATAAGATCATCAAAATCCACATAGGTTCTTGTGACTTTTGTTTGTGCGCTCATTTCACTGATGGCAGATATTTCATTTTCAAGCTTCAATTTTGTTTCGTCTATAGTGACGGATGCTCCTTGCACCTTGTCCTTTAATGCTTTAAAGAAAGTTTCTACTGATTTAAATTTTTCTTTAAGAGCAGGAACCAGCTTCCCTTCGACAACCCCGGCAGCAATTGAATAGGAAATGATAAGCCCAAACGGTCCTGCGGCTAGTCCGGCAGCAGCACCGGCATAAGCCTCTTTGCGAACTTTATCTACCTGACCTTGGAAAAATGAACTCTCCTCATTGAAGTCATTAGACAATTGACTCTCTAATGCCAGCAATTTACCTGCGGCAGCATTGAAACTGCTGGAGCATCGCCCTAAGCAATCCATAGATGCCTTCATTTTTAAGATGCCTTCATCCAATACCTTTATGAGGATGGCTTTTTGTGCCTCTGCCTTTTTTTCATTAGGCTCCTCAAAAAGTTTCAAATAGGCAGTCAGAAGCTGACCACTTACCCCGCACCATTCATATACAGATTGAGTGGATTCGAAATACTTGTCTTGACAATCAAGAAGCAGGGTTTTTACTTCACCAACAAGAGTCGAGCTCTTTTGAGAGTATTCATCTTTGTAGCGTGTCAGCTCTTTGATGGTTTCTTCAAATGTTTTCCATGGGATGAGTTGATCTAAAACTTTATTGTAAAGATCAAGTGCTTTGTCGGCTGTTTCTATTGCGGTTTTTGCCGTCTCAAACTCGTTACTCATAATTACCCTTTCATAATGATTCATTATTTGAAATGAAACCAACCTCGCCATCACAACCAATCTAAATCAATCAAATCCAGATATGTCAATTGGATTGCAAAATGTTGACGCCGATCAATATTGGGCTGTGTTTCTGTGAATTGCGAACAAGTTATTATGACGTATCAATTTTTACCAGTATGTTTATTTGATATATAAATTATTGTTTTCAAAACATAATAACCTTGTCCAATATTGGATCTGTGTTCGCAGGCTAGCCCGGATAGCTCAATGGTAAATAAATGCTTACCACCATCGAACCGCCAGGATGAGCGGCGTTACTGCCAGCAAGAGGATGGCCGTGCCGACGCAGAATCGCAGCCAGGGTGACAATGTTGTTTTGAGATCAATGCCTTGACGTGTCATTTGGAAGTGTCCTTTGGTATACTTCAAATGTCTTCTCCGCTAAATCATGTGTCTGGACGAAGAAAAACCCCGACCTGCGTCCAACAGTTCGGGGTTTGTTTTTTGTGGTTGTTGCCATGGTCAATCAGACACCGGCCACGCCTGATCCAGCGTCATCACATCGTTTGCGTGCCCGTCAGCCGTTTCTGCCACCGCTCGATATCGTTCGACGCACTCTCCGAATACGTCGAGAGCGGCATCGGCCGTGTGACGATTGGCTTCGGCGGTAGCTGCGGGCAGGCCGCGTCGTAGAGCGGTGATTTCGCGGCGCAGCCCGTCAGCAGCCCGGCCAGCAACGGCTGCATCAGCCACCAGCGTTTCTTCCCGTTTCCTTGCATCTTCTTGTGCCTCCATGATTTGCGTGCGCAGACGGTTTTCAGCCTGTCGTGCCGCATCGATCTGCCGGTCCCGCTCTGCCGACATCGCCAGCTTTTCAGTCTGCCAGGCTGACCGCTCACGCTGCGCCCCGGTCCACCATCCGCCAGAAAACAAAGCGGCAGCCAATGCAGCCACCGCGATCCGTTGCCATCCGTTCATGCGATCAGCACCCCGCCAGCCTGTTCCCACACGGCTACCAGCCGGGTCAGCTCGTGTTCGCGTTGCCCGTAACCGGAGCCGGGCAGGGAGGCCCAGCGCGAGCGGCATTTGTGGATGGCCGTGGCGATGTCACCAAAGGCGATGTCATCACCGGCCTTGCACTCGCGGATCATCCGGAGCGCAATCCGGTCCTGGTTGACCGGACCGAAATTCGACAACCCCAGTTGCTTGCGGTAGGCATCGTAGTAGCGGGAAAGAATCTGATAGCGACCGGCTGCCGTGGACTTGATGCCGAGCTTCGGCAGGGTCACCAGCTTGCGCGGGTGGTCGAGATAGCCGTCAAACAGGTCCGGGCGGCGGGCCGTGCTGCCCACGATCACGTTATAACCGTCGTCGGATTTTTCCAGCAGGTCACGCCCAAGCTCGGCGTAAGCGAGCATGTCCAGAAACGCCAGATGATTGGGGCTGCCGGCCTCGGCAGCAGAAATGCGGGCCATGTTGCACCTCCAATAAAAAACCCCGCCGAAGCGGGGTGATTGCAATAGGGAGCCGGTCAGGACTGGCCAGGCGGATCGGCAGGCACGTCAAAGCCCATGCGCTTGGCCCAGACCTTTTCCAGCCCGGAAATAGCCCGGCTGCCCATGTGCCCGGACATGCCGACAAACGCCGCAGACAGTAGCTGGTCCGTGCCCGACCATTCACACAGATAGAAGGTCATCACGCCGGCAAAGGCGCTGATCGACAGCTCGCCCACAATCTCCAGCAGGGTGACCCGACCGTCCTCACGGGCGCGGCGAACCGCGCCGGAAATGCCGCCAAGCAGCGACAGGGCCACTACCCAGCAGTACGTGATGACCGAATAGCTGGCCGGATTTTTTGCGGCATTGGCCGCCTCGTTAAGTTCCATGTCTGGTCCATTGATTACCCCGGTTGTTGTCTGCCCCGGTGGTCCGGGGTCTGGTTTAGAGTTTTCCGGCCGGTTTCAGCACTTCGCCATCACCTTTGACCTTTTTCTTGCCGGTCTTTTTGCCGGCGGATTTTTTGTGCTGGTCCTTGCCGGCTCCGCATTCCACGCTGGTTTCCCAGCCGGACTGGCTGAATGTCTGCACGACCGACTCGATCGGCCACTGGCCGTCCACGCCCGGCTTGATGCCGGTGACGCTGACCACGCGCTCGGCGACGATGTCGGCGCGGCCGGGCAGGGTGAACGACAGCGTGGCGGTGCTGCGCCTGGCGGCATCCAGCGCGGCCTTGGCCTTGCTGCCGGCCGCCCCTTTGCTCGAGGCGGTGTGCCGCACGGTGCGGATGGGGGCGAGCGGGTTGTCCGGGTCCGGCACCAGTATCTCCTCGGTCTTGCCGGTTTTCGGGTTATGACTTTTGGTGCGCACGCCGCCAGAGGCGTTGCGGCTGTTGGTGCTGTATCGCCAGCTCTTGATGTCCTCGCGGGCGATCACCAGTGTGGGCAGGGTCTTGCCGCTGGCCGACCGGCTTTGCCCGCCGCGTGGCAGCACCAGCAGCTGCCCGCCCTTCACCGTGGCGGTGGCATCGTGCTGGCGGGCGATGCGGCTCAGGAAATGCAGATCGCTTTCGTTCATCTGGTCGAGCCGGTCGATGCCGGCCTTGACCTTGCACACCGGCTTGAGCTTGTTACGCGCAGCGATGTCACGCACGACCGCCTCGAGCGTGGTGTTTTCCCAGGCGTGGCGCCGGGTGGATTTGATACTGCCGGCCATGTCGGCCGGACGGCCGCGCAGGGTCATCTGCTGCGGCGGGCCGCTGCATTCCACCTCGTCGATACGGTAGCGGCCGATGCGGTTAAGGCCGGTTTCCTCGTAGCCAAGCGACACCTCCAGCTCGGCGCCCTTTTTCGGCAGCGCGACCGCGCCGTCGCGGTCGTCCAGACTAATGTCCAGCTCGTCGGACTCCAGCCCGGCCTTGTCGGTAATGCGGATGCTCATCAGCCGGTCCTGCAGGACCGGTGTCAGGTCGGTGTCCGGCAGCAGCCGGATGCTGAATACGGGTTTCATGCGGCTACTCCCACAGCGTAACGGTTTCGCGGGTCGGTGCCGGCAGGTCGGGCAGGGTGATGATCACCCCGGCACTGAACGGCTGCCGCTTGCCGGCCAGCCCCGGGTTGGCCACCAGCACGGCCTCGACCGTACCGGCCAGATGGCCGTAATGGATGCGGCAGATCACGTCGAGGATGTCGCCGTCACACGTCCTGATAGTCTTCGCCATAGCGGGTGAACTCGATCGAATAGGTTTGCTTGCGCGGGGCGCCGTCGCGGAACAGCGCGCCTTGGGTGTCGTCGATGCTGGCGATCTGCCAGCGCCCCAACTGCTCGCCGTAACCGGTGGTGAGCGTGACCGGGCGCAGGGTTTCGCCGAAGCGGCGCAGGGTGTCGAGATGCCCGGCGCCGTGCTGCGCGAGCCAGATGGCGCCGGACACCGACAGGGTTTCCCCGCCGACCGCTACGCCTTGCACCGCCTGGGCGCGGGTGAGGCGGTCTTGCGCTGACAGCACGTACTGGCTGCGCCGGCGCAATTCGTCGAATGCCGCTGCTCCCAGCGCAAAATAAAACGCCTCGCTGTCGGTGCTGACCTGCAACTGCCAGCTTTGTGCCGGCGCGGCGCCACTGCCGAATACCGAATTGATCGAGCCGATTCCGGGCAACTGGCCGAAGGGCATGGCCGCAGGGTTCTGACTGGCCAGTACCCCGGCCACGGTCGCGAGGATCTTGTTCTGGCTGCCGGAGAGGGCGGTCAGGGTGGTCTGAAGGGCATCGCCCGGCGTGGCCCAGGTGCCCATCTGCGTGGTCGACAGACCGATCGAGCGCAATTGCCGGCCGGCCGGTTCGGCCATGCCGGGAATCACCGGCCGGCCAGACAGGGCACGCCAGGCGTCATCCATGGTACCGGCAGCCGACTGGGCAAAGGGCAGGGCGCCGGCACTGCCACCCCGCCGACCGGCGACCACGCCGTCAGCTGCCTCGCGCGCGGCAGTCTTGAGTTTGTCCAGAAAACTCATTTACACCCCCACCGTGTCATACAGGGCGCTGCGTCTGGCCTGCGCCTGCCAGTTGTCAAAAATGGTTTTCAGGTGCGGGGCGATTTCGGTCGCCACCTGTTTCGGGTCTTTCACGTCACCCTTCACGGTCACCTGGATGGTCGGGTTGAAGGTAAAGGTCTGCGGAGCCGCCGGCGGCCTGGCCGCCTCATCCTTTTTCTTCACGTAGTTCTCGGCCCCTTTTTCGATCAGCTTTTTGGTGACTTCGGTGGCCAGATCACCGGCAAAGCTGCCACCGCGACCGGCCAGTGCGCCGGCCGCCGGCGGTGCCGCCAGCGCGGGCAGGGCGGCGGCCCCGATAGCACCCACGCCGCGACGGCGGGCGAGCATGGCCCCGCCGATCACCACGCCACCGGCTGCCAGTGCAGCACCGATGCCCGGCCCGCCTCCGGATGACGGCTTGTCGTCACCCCCACCCGCGAACAGGCGCTTGCCCAGTAGCCCGCCGAGCTTTTCCCCGCCGAAGGCACCAATGCCGCCCCCGATCAGGCCACCCAGCGCGGCGCCGATCGGCCCGAGCATGGCACCGGCCAGCGCCCCCACCTTGGCGCCGGCCAGTCCGCCCGCCAGCGCGCCACCGGCGCCGCCGTAGCCTTCGGCTTTCTGGTCGGCGGTCTTGGCGTTCTGGAACGTGTCGTAGGCGAGATACCCCGCCGTGCCGACCGCCGCCAGCGCGCCACCCACCCTGGCAAAGCGCGACACGGTGCGACCGATGCCACCGGCAGCGGCTGGCTTGCCACCCCCGGCCGGCAGATCCATTCCGCCCGGCTTGCCACCGGACGGGGCATCACCCCAGTTGATGACGTGGACTTTCTGCACGTCCGGGCCGCTGGCACTGACGGCATCCAGCGCCCGGCCGACGACTCCCCCGCCACCGGCCGCACCCTTGCTGCCCGGCGCTTTCAGGCCGACCCGCTCGAGCGCTTTGCCCACTACCCAGGTGCCAGCGCCGGCACCGATCTTGGCCGCCCCGATTCCGAGCCCGCCAATCGCCACCCCGAGCGCACCCAGCGCCACGGCCGGGTTCGCCTCGGTAAACGCGGCGCCGAGCTTGATGGCCCCGCTGGCGGCATCCGCCAACCGGTCGGTCACCGGGCGGATGGCATCGCCGACCGTGACCAGTGCGGACTCGAAAGCGTTGGCCGCTTCTTTCCATTTTTGCGCACTGGACTCGCGCCGCTGCTCCAGCCCCTTGTCCAGTACGCCTTCGGCGGATTCGGCGCCTTTTTTCAGGTCGTAATAGTCCTGCCGGTTCTGCATGAATGCATTCAAGGCCGTCTTGACCTGCATGTCGCCAAAAAGGGAGCCCGTTTTCATGGTCTCCTCGAAAGCATTCAACTGCCGTTGCCGCTCACCGTCATCCTTGATGGCCGCCAGTTCCTCGGCCTTCTTTTTCATCTCGGCGGCTTTTTTCGGGTCGACTTTTTCGATGTATTGCTTGGCCAGCTCCATCGACGCCTCGACCGGACTCATTTTGGCGTTGATGTGCGCCTGCATCGAGCCTTCATAGTCAATGCCGACGTCCTTGTAGTTCTTTTTGGTGTCTTCGGCGCCGATCTTGGAGATCCAGTTTTTTATGTTGTTGGCGGCTTCGTCGGCACTGCCTGTAGCTTTTTTCTGCACCTGAAACATGGCACCAAGCTCGATGACGGCATCACGTCCATAAATCCCGAGCCGCTTCATTTCCGGCAACAGATTGGGCATCCACTTGGCCATGTCCTTTGATTCGAAGCTCCCCTGGTTACCCTGATACGCGATCCCATCCAGTGCCCTGGACATTTCACCGTCCTTCACCCCGGCTTGAGACATTGAGACAATCATCTGGGCGACTTCTGAGCCACTGGCATTCTGCCCGACAGAAAATTTCCCGACCGAGTCAAGGTGGTTAATGATTCTCCCCACCTCCATTCCACTGGCCGCCATTTCGTTGGCCGCATTGGCCATGTCGGTCTGGTTCATGCCGCTGGCGGCTGCCGATTTGCGGATGGCGGCGTCCAGCGCCTTTTCCTGCCCGGTATTGGCAATGCCAGCCTTGATAGCGATATCGCGGATGATGGCCTGGTAGTCGGCGGATACCTTGGTGGGGATGGCAAAACTGCCGACCCCCACGGCAGCGGTCTTGCCGATTTCGACGCCGCCCTGCATCTGGGTGGCGCCGATCTGCTGCAACTGCATACCCTTGACGGTGCGGCCAAGCCTGGCGTAGCTCGCCTCGAGGTTGCCGACATTGACGCCGGCTTTTTTCAGCGCCTCGATCTGGTCGTTGATGCGGCGGCGGATGGCCTCGGCCCCCTTGTCGCCCGCCTTGAACGCCTCCTGATAATCGCGCTGCAGGCGCTGGGTGGCACCGATGGTGTTCATCAGCGCCCGGTTGTTGTCCAGCTTGCGCTGCAACTCGCCCACCATGCCGGTGGTGCGGCCGATGGCCGCGCCGAGGGTGTTCGATACGGCACCGCCGATCACGATGCCGATTGCCAGATCCTTGCCCATTTCCGCCTCCCTATGTGTCAGTCACGCATGCCGAGCCAGTCCGGAAGCTCACGCACCGGGCAGGCGCGCACCTCGGCCCGGCCCCAGCCGAGTTCAGCCGCCAGCCGCCGCGCCAGAATCCACCATGTTTTTTCCGGCAGGCTCGTCAGCGGCAAGGCGAAAAAAGGCGTCTTGCAGGGCGGCGTAGTCGCGCAGGGTGAGGGCACGCAGATCGGTGTGGGCGCAGTCGCACAGGCGCGAGAGCATCATGATTTCGCGCTCCTCGTTGTTTTTGGCCAGCTGGTTGACGTCGAGCTGGTCGCCCAGCGTGGGCTCGCGCATGCGCAGCTGGTTGACAGTGACGCCGTTGAGCTGGATGGGCTTTTTGAGGGTGACGATGATGTCGTTCATGTCGTGGCTCCTGGAATGAAAAAACCCGCCGGGTGGGCGGGATGGGTGATGAGGGCAGGGTGAATCAGGTTTTGGGTTCGGCGTTAAACATGAATGTTCCATTCACGCTACCAACCGAGTACTTCACATTGCCAAGCAAGAAATTGGAGAATTTTTCCGAGCCTGAATTTGCCACTTCCTTTAGTGCTTTTGTGTAAGCGTCATTACGCTTATCTGCGGGCACGTCTTGGCTTATGAGATTCATCAAAAACATGGACGTTGCCAATGATGGCAATCCGCTATCCAGCTTTGGGTCGGTAAACAGGGTTATTGAAAGCAATTTCCCGCTTTTCTTATCCACCGCGCAGACTGCCGTCCCGTAGCCATTCAAATCCAGATTGAATACGTCATTCACTTCCCCGGGCTGGATATCGATCTTCTGGGAAGCGAACTTCTTGTCGAATACATTTTTTGCCTGTTCAGCATACCCCGCATGGAATTGCCCAGGCGTCATGTCAAACGTCGGCTTGGCTTTGGTGACCTGGGCAGCAGGGGCTTCGGACTGGGCGGCCGGCTTGTCACTCCCGCCGCAGGCAGACAGGGAAAGGGCCAGCGCGGCGGCAAGGGCGATGGACTTGAGCATGGTGTCTCCAGACAAAAAAACCATGACTATGCCATTGGGATATATGGCGGGCAATGCGCCAAATTACATACGGGATTTTCCCGTATGTAAACCGCAGCCAAATCCCCGGAATTCCGGGGATTTGACGCAGGGCATTACAACCCGATGGCCGCCCGCTCGGCGGCGAGTTCGTCGGTGCCGTTGATGATGCGCACACAGTTGACCGGGTCGATTTCGTAGATGGCGCGGCCGTCGATTTCCAGCTTGTAGTAACTCAGGCTGGCGGTGTATTTGGTCTCCCCCTTGTCGCCCGGCTTCCAGCTGCCCATGTCGACCTCGGACAGCAGGCCGCGCCAGGTCACTTCGACCTTGATGACACCGCCTTTCTGGTCGGTCATGGCACCGCGGAACGTGCCGTTGAAGTCACTGCCGTTGGCGATGCCGAAAAACGCCAGCGCCTCGGGGTTGACGCCCATGAGCGTAAAGCCGCCTTCGAGTTTTTCCAGCCCGACCGCGATGTCGATTTCGGCATCCATGCCGCCGGCGCGATAGCCGTCGGTCTTGCGCTTGAGCTTGGGCAGCTGGATTTCGGTCACGCGCCCGGCGAAGCCACGGCCGTCAACGTACAGGTTCAGGTTGGTGAGGACTTGCGGAATCATGCGGGCTCCTTAGCTGCCGAAGTCGAGGACTTCGGTAATCCACTGGTTGGTGACTTCCACCTGGAAGATCGGGTTTTCGGCCGGCGGCACGTCGGTAAAGCGGATGGTCCAGTAGACGCGGCCTTGCTCCAGCTGGCTGGCGGTGTTCTTTTCCGGGTCGGGGAAGGCTTCGAAATTGATCACCGCACCCATGGCCTTGAGGTCGCGCATGAAGGCATTGAGCCCTTCGGTCACGTCCTTGACGTAGGTCTTGGTGATGCCGCGGTCGACCGCCCACTGGTGGCCCTTGAGGATGGCGTCCATCACCATGTCGACGGTGCGCACGCGGGTGACAAAGCTCCACTTCGGGTCAGCCGAGCGCGTGCGGTTGCCCCACAGGCGATAGCCGCCGTCGCGGATGACGGTGGCAATGAACGCCTCGTTGAGCAGGTTGGCGCGGCTGGCCGGATCGCCATAGAGGTATTCGACCGGCCGGGTGGTGCCGAGGATGTTGCTGAATTCGGTGTTCGACGGGCTGGCCCAGAATCCGACCTCGGCATCCTTGCGGGCAAACAGGCCGGCGGTGGCGGCACTGGCCGGCACGGTGACTTCGGCGCTGGTGGCCGTGTCCCACACCCGCAGGCCCGGGTCGACCACGAATGCCCGCTTGCTGCCGATGTCCTTGACGAACTCCATGGCCGCTTCGTCGTCAGTATCCGGCCCGTCGATGATGGCAATGGCGCGCAGCTTGTCGGCCAGCGCGACCATGGCGGCAGCCACGGCCGGCGTGCGACTGTGCCCCGGCGCGACGATCAGGCGCGGCGTCTGGTTGGTGCGGCTCTTGGCATCCAGCAGCGCCTGCAGGCCGGTGCGGGCACCAGCAGAAGTAACGCCGCCGATGATGGCGCTGGTCAGCCCCGCACCGGCCGTGGCCACGTCCACACCGACTGCCACCACCACGGCACCGGCCTGATCAAAAATTTCGTTCATGCGCTTGCAGATGGCGCTGGCCGGTCCGAACTTTTTGGCCGCATCGCCCTTGCCGGTCACCAGTACCGGGATGTCCGGTGCAACCAGCCCGTCTGCCGGGGTATAGGTATCGACCAGCCCGATGATCGAGCTGGAGGGCAGGGCGATGGTGCGCGCCCCGGAGTCAATCAGCGTAACGGTGACGCCGTGGTAAAAACTGCCTTGTCCGGGCATGGAATTCTCCTGGTCTGGATGTAAAAAACCCCGCACAGGCGGGGTGGTCTGACGTTGACTCGATGGCTGGCCTGAGCTCAGAACCGACCTTCATCCGGCTCAATCGACCTCGCGCAATGCCCGGGATCGATCTTGTCGAGCAGGCGGCACACGATGCACCAGTGCAGCACACCCCGAGCGGCACCCTTGCCGGCGCGGCTGCTGATGGTTTCGTCCTCCGCGCCGCCAAACGCTGTGTTGGCAAGCTGGTCATGAGCGACTGCCAGCCGCCACGCACGCGATGAACCGGCCAGACTGGCTGCCAGCATCCACACGGCCGCCACGACGCTGGCCAGCAGGCACAGCACCCACAGGGCCAGCAGGGTCAGGCGCTGGCTCACCATGCAACCGCCTCCAGTTCCTCGATGCTGGCCGCCGCGGCGATGCGGTCCTCCGCCGCCTGTCGCCGTCCGATCAGCTCGCCCGAGGCCAGCGAGTAGGCGGCGGTCTTGGCCTGCACCCGGCCGGCCAGTTCAGCCACGGACAGGCCGCGGGCGGCGGCGATGGCGCCCAGCAGCGGCGTGGCCGCCGTGGGGTCGGCGGCAAGGGCATCAGCCTCCTTTACCTGCTGCGACCAGCTCTGCATTTCGCCCTGCGGGTAGCTGGCGGACAGCGCGTCAAGATCTGCGGCGCAGGCGGCATTGATGCGCGCGCGATGCCGGGCGCGGGCGGCGTCCAGCACGGCCTCCGGATGCGGCTCCAGCGGCAGCGATGCCAGCAGCGTGGCGGCAGCGCCGCTACACGCCGGAATCTCTGGCGCCTGGCCGGCTGGCGTCACGGCGACGAAGTGGCCATTGCCACGGTAGTCGGCCGGCACCGACCAGATGTCGACGGTGGCCGGCACCGCCAGCTGCGGCAGGGTCTGGCTGATATCCCCGATGGTCAGGACGTGATTGTTGATTTGCATTCGGTTTCCCTTTTCCAAAGCCCGCCAGCGCGCCCGGCACGCTGACGGGAACATGACACCTAAAACCCTGACGCCTTACACCTTGGCGAGGCGGCCGCCGACGTGCGGGGCGGAGTACTGCAAAGGGCAGTTGACGTACAGACAGAACAGGCCACCGCGCACGCTGTCGCCCCAGTAGCCACCGTGGTACGCGCCGCAGTTGGCGTCCTGATAGAAGTAATCGCCAGTACTGCTGTTGGAAATGGATCTATCGCCGGTCGCCGGCACGAAGCCGATCGACAGGTCGTGGCTTGCGCCGCTGTCGGTCGAGAACGTGACAGGATAGGTTCCGTTGGCCGGGGCTGTCTGGCCGGTGGTCTGGTAGGTCTTGTTGCCGTTCTTGTCCCAGATCCTGTACTTGCTGCTGCCGTCGGTTTGCAGGCCGTCAACCATCTGCCAGACGTTGCCCCACAGGCCGACGATGCCGCGCCAGGAAGCCTGCGCCACGGTGGCGTGGTCGGTGGCCAGCGCGGCCGAGCCGCTGACGTTGCCCTGGCCGATCAGGGTCTGGCTGTCTGCGCCGCCCATTTCGATCAGCGCGAGCAGCTGGATGGCCGCAAGCTGGTAGTAGTTCCACAGGCCAAAGCCGGTCACGCCGCCGGTGTTGCGGGCGTTGGCGCGCGCCTGCATGGTCGGGAAATCGATGTTGACCAGCGGGGTGGCGCCGGCGACGGAGCCGAGCCTGGTGCCGCCGTCGTTGGTGCCCTGGTACTTGCCGACGTAGAACTGGTTGATCGGGCTGCCGGCATCCATGAAGGCCGGGTGCAGCGCGTACCCCGCCAGCGGTTGGTCGGAGATCCACCAGGCACGCTTGCCAGCATAGGCGCCGCTGGCCACGGTGCCGGTCTTCACATGGAAGGCCGGGATCCTGATCATGGCCTGGCCATCGATGGTCACGCCGCTGATGCCGCCATAGGTGGCATGGGCGTTGAAGAACGCGGCGTCGGTGACCTTGTCGGCGCCGTTCTCGTCCACGCGCTTCCAGGTGCCGGAGCCGCCGCCGGTGGCGGCCAGCACGATGCCGATCACATTGGCGAAGGCCTGCTTCGTCACGAACTTGCTCTCGGCGCCCCATTCTGACCAGCCCTTGCCGGTGCCCTGGTGGCGCACGCGCACGTAGTAGGTGCCCTGGCCGGCCAGCAGCTTGCCGGCCGGCACGACCACGCTGGTCTTGTTGGTGGCGTCGGTGCCGCTGTCCCACAGCGGTGTGGCCCAGGTGCCGGCTGCCGCGCGGACCTGCCATTGGCTGGCTGCGTGCGTATCGGCGCCGCCGACCACGGCAAAGGCGCTGGACGACAGCGTCGGTTGCTCGGGCACGTCTACGGCATTGTTGGCCGGACCGGTGATGACCGGTGCGGCGACGTAGGCGAACGACGCGGCAGTGGTGAAGCTGGTTACCGTCGACCAGTCCGACCACAGGCCGGCAGCGTCCTTGACCCGGCCGCGCAGGTAGCAGGTGGTGTTGGTCGCCAGCACGCCGGCCGGCACGGTGTAGCTCAGGCCGGCTGGCTGTTCGCCGGAGTCGTGCAGCACGGTGGCGAAGGCATTGGCGGTGGCGAGCTGGAACTGTACGCCCGCCTGGGCCACGCCCGGCGGGCTGGTGTAGCCGGCCAGCGACAGCGTCGGGCGTTCCATCAGGCCGGTGGCGGCATTGGCCGGCGAGCTGATGGCCGGGGCATTCGGGCGGTTGACCGGGTTGAGGTAGCCGCCCAGTCCGGTGGCGGCGCCGATGACGACGAGATGGCGCAGATCCACCGCTTCGGTGGCGACGTCCATGCGCAGCCAGCCGTCGCCGCGCATCGGCAGCGAGTACTCGTAATCGGCGAAGCCGGCCGGAATGTCGCCGCCCTGGCGGCGATAGGACCAGCCACATTCCTTCCAGGTGGTCTGCCAGGCGTCGCGGTAGTAGAGCCGGGTATCGGCGGCGTTGAGCGAGCGGCGGATCACCACGGCGCCGCCCTCGAGGTCGGTGCCGATGTTGACGACACGCGACAGCCAGATGGCCCCGGCTTCGCCGCGGGCGCGGCCGGGACTGGTGACGGTGAGGCTGTTGCGGGTGATCCTGGCGGTGGCGTCCCAGCTGCGTGCGAGGTTGGCCGACAGGCGCACGCGGGTCGACGACAGCACCGAGGCGACCTGGACCAGGGCACTGCCGGCCGCGTCGGTCAGCACATAGTATTCACCGGCGCGAATGGCGCTGGTGTCGGCGACGTCGATCGAGTCGTCAGCCGCCACGCCGCTGATTACCGGTACCGGCGTGAAGTCGATCAGGGTGTAGCCGGCGGTGAACAGCTCGAAGGCGACGCGGTTGCCGCGATACAGCCAGTCCAGGCCGACGGCGTTCTGCACGGCCACCGGGCTGGTGGCTTCGACGCCGGCGACGCGGCGTCCGAGGTCGCCGACCTGGCTGCCCAGGCTGTCCGACAGGTCACTGATGGCGGTGGCCAGATGCACGTCGTTGTCGAGCAGGGTCTGGTGGGTCGGGTTCCAGGTGTCGGGGTGGGCAACACTGTTGGTGGTCAGCGCCGGCAGGCTGGTGGTCAGTGCCGGATTGGGCGACGGGGTGAGCGTGGGCATCTGTCTGTCCTGTCTGGTCAGTATTCAAAGATGATGTCGAGCTCGAACCCGGTGTCGGGCTCGAATGCTTTCGGGGCCAGCACGCGC
>JAGPIM010000187.1 GCA_018055005.1 Laribacter sp. | reverse complement strand
GGGCGGTGGCGCAGGAAGACATCAAGACGCTGTCGCGGGTGCCGGGCATCGGCAAGAAAACCGCCGAGCGGCTGATCCTGGAATTGCGCGGCAAGCTGGGCAGCCTGCCGTCGGCGGACCTGCTGTCGCCGGTGCCGGCTGCCGGGGCTGCCTTGCTGGTGGAAAACGACGAACGCGCCGACATCAGCCAGGCCTTGCAGGCGCTGGGCTATTCGGCGCGCGAGGCCGAGGCGGCACTGAAAAGCGTGCCGGACGGGACTGATGTGGCGGCCGGCATCCGGCTGGCACTCAAGGCGCTGGCACGGCCATGAAATGGATCGTGGCATGGGCCCTGTGCCTGCTGGCACTGGCACTGTGGCATGCATCGGCCCCGGTGGCTGCCGTGGACCAGGCAGCAGCGGCATGGCTGGGATCGCTGGGCGCGCCATGGCCGCAGCTGGCGCAGCTGTGGGACGGATTGGGGAAGTTCGCTCCGACGCTGGCGCTGGCCGGCGTGGTGGCCGGCTGGCTGGTCTGGCGCCAGCGGCGGCGGGCCGCAGCGCTGGTGCTGGGCGCCGTAGCCGGTGGCTGGGCGCTTAACGGGGTCATGAAGCTGTGGATTGCCCGGCCGCGACCTGCGGCGGCAACCGTGACCGAGGTATTCGGCAGTTCGTTCCCCAGCGGGCACGCCATGGGCGGGACGGCACTGTGGGTGGCGCTGGCGCTGGCATGCCTGGCCGGGTGTCGGTCGAATCCGGCCCGGTGGGCGATCACGGTGGTGACAGTGGTGCTGGTGGTCCTGACGGCCCTGTCACGGCCGCTGCTGGGCGTGCATTATTTCAGCGACGTGCTGGCAGGGGTGGCGGGCGGACTGGCCTGGACCCTGTGGCTGGCGCGGGTATGTCCACCGGAACGGACATTGGGCTAAATCAAGTCTTTTTAATGTAATTGTCATAAAATGCGCACATGCCCTGCGGGCCGTGTCCCGCATTTATTCCGGAGACTTCGCCATGCCGCTTGATCTGTCGTCGCACAATGCCTGCATCCAACGCCTGTTGACCTGTTCCCGCGGATTCCTTGAGGGCAGCAAGAACTGGCACGAGCACTGCCGGCAATGCCAGGGGCAACCGGAGCGTTGTCGTGAATTGCAGGCTTCGTTGCGTGAAGGGATCCAGGGGCGGGGTGCCCGGGCGGTCGGACTGCCCGGATAAGTGCCGCAGCAATTTGTCCGGCACCGTGTCTGGTGCCCCCGCTGTCCGGATGAAG
This sequence comes from Laribacter sp., assembly GCA_018055005.1. Taxonomy (GTDB): domain Bacteria; phylum Pseudomonadota; class Gammaproteobacteria; order Burkholderiales; family Aquaspirillaceae; genus Laribacter. Next base: position 3,856 of record JAGPIM010000187.1, on the reverse strand, counting down.
AAAAACGCCGTGTCCTTTTCAGGAGCACGGCGTTTTTGCTGGCCGGGCGGTGATGGTTACCCGGGCGAGGGCGGTTTTTACAGCAGCACGCGCTCGATGCCGCCGGCACGGGCGGCGTCCACGTACTGCGGCAGCCAGTTTTCCCCGAGGAGGTGGCGGGCGAGTTCGACCACGATGTAGTCGGCCTCGGTGTCGGTATCCGGGCTGTAGCGCGACAACCCTTGCAGGCAGGACGGGCAGGAGGTGAGGATTTTCACCGGGCCGGTGCCTGCATCCAGACGCGACAGGTCACGCTGGATTTCTTCCTGCTTGCGGAAGCGCACCTGGGTGGCGATGTCCGGCCGGCTGGCGGCAAAGGTGCCGGATTCGCCACAGCAGCGGTCGTTCTGTACCACGCCGCCCCCGAGCAGCTCGTTGGCGACCTTGAGCGGCTGGTAGGTCTTCATCGGACTGTGGCACGGGTCGTGGTACATGTAGCGCTGGCCACTGACGCCCTCCAGCTTGATACCCTTTTCCATCAGGAATTCGTGGATATCGACGATGCGGCAGCCGGGGAAGATGTCCTCGAAGCGGTATTTGGCGAGCTGGTCGTAGCAGGTGCCGCAGCTCACCACCACCGTCTTGATGTCGAGGTAGTTGAGCGTGTTGGCCACCCGGTGGAACAGCACGCGGTTTTCGGTGGTGATCGCCTCGCCCTTGTCATCGTTGCCCGACGCGGCCTGTGGATAACCACAGCAGAGATAACCCGGTGGCAGCACGGTCTGGACGCCGACGTGCCAGAGCATGGCCTGGGTGGCGAGTCCCACCTGGCTGAACAGGCGTTCCGACCCGCAGCCGGGGAAGTAGAACACCGCTTCGGCGTCCTCGGCCACCTGCGGCTGGCGGATCACCGGCACCACGTCCGGCGCCTCGATGTCCAGCAGCGCCCGTGCGGTTTTCTTCGGCAGGCCGCCCGGCATCGGCTTGTTGATGAAGTGGATCACCTGCGCCTTGATGTCGGCCTTGCCGACCGTGGCCGGCGGGTGAGCCATCTGCCCGCCCACCAGGCCGAAGCGGCGCGCCAGCTGCGAACCGAAACGCTGCGCCTGGTAGCCCCATTCGATCACGCCCTTGCGCATGGCCTTGATGGTGGTCGGGTCCTTGGCAGTCAGGAAGGCCATGCCCAGCGCGGTGCCGGGGTTGAACTTCTTCTTGCCGGTCTTGCGCAGGAAGTTGCGCATGGCGACCGACACGTCGCCAAAGTCGATCTTGACCGGGCACGGCTTGACGCAGCGGTGGCACACCGTGCAGTGGTCGGCCACGTCGGAGAGCTCGTCAAAGTGACGGAAGCTGACACCACGGCGGGTCTGCTCCTCGTAGAGGAACGCCTCGGTCAGCAGGCCGACGCCGAGGATCTTGTTGCGCGGGCTGTAGAGCAGGTTGGCGCGCGGCACGTGGGTCGAGCACACCGGCTTGCATTTGCCGCAGCGCAGGCAGTCCTTGACCATGTCGGAGATCTTGCCGAGCTCCGACTGCTCAAGGATCAGGCTTTCCGCGCCCAGGAGTTCGAACGACGGCGTGTAGGCATTGCTCAGGTCGGCGCCGGGCAACAGCTTGCCCTTGTTGAAGCGGCCTTCCGGGTCGACGCGCTGCTTGTAGTCGACAAACGGGCGGATTTCCTCGTCGGTGAGGAATTCCAGCTTGGTGATGCCGATACCGTGCTCGCCGGAAATCACCCCGTTCAGGCTGCGCGCCAGCGCCATGATGCGTTCCACCGCCCGGTGGGCGGTCTGCAGCATGTCGTAGTCGTCGGAGTTGACCGGGATGTTGGTGTGCACGTTGCCGTCGCCGGCGTGCATGTGCAGGGCCACGAACACGCGGCCGCGCACGATGCGGGTGTGGATGGCGCGCATGGCCTGGATGATCGGCGTGTCGGTCTTGCCGGCAAACAATACTTCCAGGTCTTCCAGCAGCTCGCGCTTGATGCTGACCCGCAGCACGAAGTCGCGCATGGCGTGGAACACGGTCTGCGGCGGTTCCGGCGGCTGGGTGGCTTCGAGCGGCGCCAGCGGATAGCGGCGCACGTAGTCGGCCCACGGCGCGTCGAGGTGGTCGAGAATCCACTGCCAGCGTTCGCGCAGGGTGGCGAGGTGTTCCAGCGCAGTTTCGCGGCGGTCGCCGATCAGCTCGGCCGACGGCAGGTCGGTGCCGAGCTTGTCGACCGGCAGGCGGCCGTGGAAAAACTCGGTCAGCTCATCGGTCAGGCGCAGCTTGTTCTTGATCGACAGTTCGATGTTGATGCGCTCGATGCCGTCGGAGTAGTCGCCCAGTCGCGGCAGCGGAATCACCACGTCTTCGTTGATCTTGAAGGCGTTGGTGTGCCTGGCGATGGCGGCGGTACGGCTGCGGTCGAGCCAGAATTTCTTGCGCGCTTCCGGGGTGACGGCAATGAAGCCTTCACCGGCGCGGGCATTGGCCAGATGGACGATATGGCTGGCGGCGGCCGACACGGCGTCTTCGTCGTCCGACACGATGTCGGCCAGCAGCACCATCTTGGGCCGGCCCTTGGACTTGGCCTTGGTGGCGTAGCCGACGGCGCGCACGTAGCGCCAGTCGAGGTGTTCCAGACCGGCGAGCTGCACGCCGGACAAGAGGCCGGCGCCTTCCGGCTTGAAGTAGTCGGTGATTTCGACGATGGCCGGGGTGGCCTGCGCCACGGTGCCGAAGAATTCGAGGCAGACGGTGCGGATGTGCTTCGGCATGCGGTGCAGCACGAAGCGCGCGCTGGTGATGATGCCGTCGGTGCCTTCCTTCTGCACGCCGGGCAGGCCGGCGAGGAACTTGTCGGTCACGTCCTTGCCCAGCCCCACCTTGCGGAAGGCGCTGCCGGGAATCTCCAGCATCTCTTCGCTGACCAGCGTGCGGCCGTCCGGGCGGGTGCGGGTGAGCTTGAAGCGGGCGACCTCGGCGTCGTGGATCTTGCCGAGGTTGTGGCCGATGCGCTCTACCTCCAGCCAGTTGCCGTCCGGGTCGACCATTTTCCAGCTGGCGAGGTTGTCGAGCGTGGTGCCCCACAGCACGGCTTTCTTGCCGCCAGCGTTCATGGCGATGTTGCCGCCGATACAGGAGGCTTCGATCGAGGTCGGGTCGACGGCAAACACCAGCCCGGCTGCACTGGCCGCGTCGGCGATGCGCTTGGTGACCACGCCGGCACCGCACTGGATGGTGGCGACCTTGCCGTCCACACCCGGCAGGTCGAGGTATTCAACCTCGCCGTAGCGGTCGAGCTTTTCGGTATTGATCACCGCCGAATACGGGGTCAGCGGAATGGCGCCGCCGGTGTAACAGGTGCCGCCTCCGCGCGGGATGATGGTGAGCTCGAGCTCGAAGCAGGCAGCGACCAGGGCGGCCATTTCCGCTTCGCTGTCGGGGTTGAGCACCACGAACGGGAATTCGATGCGCCAGTCGGTGGCGTCGGTGGCGTGGCTGACGCGGGCGAGGCCGTCAAAGCAGATGTTGTCGCGGCGGGTGATGCCGGCGAGGCGTTTCTGGATTTTCCGGCGCAGCTGGGCGGTAGCTTCAAAGCGTGCTTCGAAACGGTCGACCGCAGTGCGGCTGGCGGCGATCAGCGATTCGACCCGCGGATTGCCGGCGCGGCGCTTTTCCATTTCCGACAGGCGGTGACGCATGGCTTCGACCAGCAGCTTGAGCCGCGGGCGGTTTTCCAGCAGGTCGTCTTCCAGGTAGGGGTTGCGCTCGACGACCCAGATGTCGCCCAGCACCTCGAACAGCATGCGCGCGGAGCGGCCGGTACGGCGCTCGGCCCGCAGTTCGTTCAGGGTCTGCCAGGCCGGTTCGCCCAGCAGGCGCACGACGA
>JAGPIM010000041.1 GCA_018055005.1 Laribacter sp. | reverse complement strand
GCCCTGATCGGCACACCGGCCGACTGGCTGATGCAGTCTGCCGGGCTGGTATCCGGACACGACGGCATCATCATGGGTGGCCCGATGATGGGCTTCGTATTGCCTGACCCCGGTGCCGGCATCACCCAGGCCACCAACTGCCTGATCGGCAAGACCCGCAAGCTGTTCCCGCCCCGGCCGGCTGCCCTGCCCTGCATCCGCTGCGGCGAGTGTGCCAAAGCCTGCCCGACCGACCTGCAGCCGATGGACCTGTACTGGTTTGCCAAAAGCCGCCAGACCGGCCGGGCTCAGGAACACCACCTGTTCGACTGCATCGAATGCGGTGCCTGCAGCTACGTCTGCCCGAGCCAGATTCCGCTGGTGGACTATTACCGCTTTGCCAAAAGCGACATCTGGGCGGCCGAACGAGACAAAAAAGCCGCAGAGATCGCCCGCACCCGGCATGAATTCCGGGAATTCCGCATCGAGCGCGAAAAAGAGGAAAAAGCCGCCCGGCTGGCTGCCAAGGCCGCAGCCTCGATTGCCGCAGCCCAGAATGTCCAGCCCGCTTCACAGCCCGTCGCACCAACCGGCAGCATGCCGGATGACAGCAAACGTGCGGCCATCGAAGCCGCCATGGCACGCGCCGCTGCCCGCAAGGCGGCCAAAGCCGCGGAAGGCGACCAGCCCGCTACCGCGGTCCCTGACAGCACACCCGCCGAAGCGGCACCGGCTGCCACTGCCCTGTCCGATGACAAGCAGGCAGCCATCCGTGCGGCCATGGAGCGGGCCGCTGCCCGCAAAGCAGCCAAAGCCGCGGAAGGCGGCCAGCCCGTTACCGCGGTCCCTGACAGCAAACCCGCCGATACGGCACCGGCTACCGCTGCCCTGCCAGAGGACAAGCAGGCAGCCATCCGTGCGGCCATGGAGCGGGCCGCCGCCCGCAAGGCTGCCAAAGCCGCAGAAGGCGGGCAGCCCTCTACCGAAATGCCGGAAAGCAAACCCGCCGATACGGCACCGGCTGCCACGGCCCTGTCCGAAGACAAGCAGGCGGCCATCCGTGCCGCCATGGAACGGGCCGCTGCCCGCAAGGCTGCCAAGGCAGCAGCCGACAAACCTGACGAAAATTCCTGACGCTTATGCGCTTTTCACCGTTTCTTGCCCGTCCCGCCAGCGTCAGCCGCATCATGCTTTACGTACTGGGGGCCTTGCTGCCCGGGCTTGCGGTCTATGTCCACTTTTACGGGGCCGGCATCCTGTTGCAGATCGGGCTGGCGACCGCAGCCTGCTACCTTTTTGAAGCGGCCTGCCTGCACTTGCGCCGGGTGGCCTTGCGTCCCTTCCTGCTGGACGGCTCGGCCCTGGTGACAGCCTGGCTGATCGCCCTGTCGCTGCCTTCGCTGGCACCGTGGTGGCTGGTCGTCGTGGCCAGTTTCTTTGCGATTGTGGTGGCCAAGCACCTGTACGGCGGTCTGGGCAACAACGTGTTCAACCCGGCCATGGTCGGCTTTGCCGTGGTGATCGTGTCGTTCCCGGCCCAGTTGTCGCAGTGGGCGGCACCGCACGGCCCGCTGTCGGCGATGGAGCAGTTCCGTTACATCCTGACCCGCGAGCTGCCTGGCGGGATGAGCTTTGACGCCATTGCCCAGGCAACCCCGCTGGATTTCCTGAAAACCCAGCTGGCGGCCGGGCATGACCTGCTGGTTTCCGGCACCAGTCCGATTTTCGGCCTGCTGGCCGGCGTGGGCAGCGAGTGGGTGGCGCTGGCCTGGCTGGCCGGCGGACTGGCCCTGCTTGCCGCCCGGGTGATCAGCTGGCAGGCGCCAGTGGCATTGCTGGCCACTCTGGGCCTGTTGTCCGGTCTTTTTCACCTGATTGATCCTGCCCGCTATGCCAGCCCGGTGCTGCACCTGTTTGCCGGTGCCACCATGCTGGGCGCCTGGTTCATCGCCACCGACCCGGTCAGCGGCTCGACCACGCCGCGCGGCAAGCTGGTGTTCGGAGCCGGCGCCGGGCTGTGCCTGTGGGTGATCCGGACCTTCGGCAGCTTTCCTGATGCCATGGCCTTTTCGGTCCTGATGATGAACATGGCCGTTCCGCTGATCGACCGCTACACCCAGCCACCGGTTTTCGGCCACAAGACAGCAAGGGGGCGCCCGTGAACGATACCCTGCACGAAGCCCGCAACAGTGCGCTGACCCTCCTGGTGTTCGCCGTCATTGCCACGGCGCTGATGGCCGGTGTCTACGCCCTGACCTACAAGACCGTGCGCGCCAACGAAGAGCGCGCCAAACTCGCCGTAGTGGCACAGACCCTGGTTCCCGGCAGCTACGACAACAATCCGGCGCAGGATGCACTGTTGTTGTCAGCCGAACAGGCCGCCCGGCTGGACAACGATGGTCCGAGCCAGGTGTTTGTCGCCAAACAGGCCGGCAAAGCTGTCGGCTGGGTATTCGAATCGACCGCTCCCAACGGTTATGGCGGCAAGATCCGCCTGCTGGTGGGCATTGACCGCGACGGACGCGTGACCGGCGTGCGGGTGGTCAGCCACAAGGAAACTCCCGGACTGGGCGACTACATCGACATCGGCAAGAGCGACTGGATCAAGGGGTTTGACGGACAAAGCCTTGAACGGCCGGAAGCCTGGCGTGTCAGGAAGGACGGCGGCCAGTTCGACTACATGGCCGGCGCCACCATCACGCCCCGGGCCGTGGTGGCGGCAGTCGCCAGAACCCTGGCCTTTTTCCACGACTACCGTGCCGAACTGGCCGGCAGCACGAGGTAAGCATCATGCAACACGGACAACCGGCGCCCGATCTGCCGGCCGCTGAATCCTCTCCCTGGAAAAGCATCGCCTTCAACGGCATCTGGAAGCAGAACGCCGGCGTCGTGCAGCTGCTCGGGCTGTGCCCGGTGCTGGCGGTCAGCACCAGCATCGTCAACGGCGTGTCGCTGGGGCTGGCCACCGCGCTGGTGACGGCCCTGTCCGGCGCGGCGGTGGCAGCCGTGCGCCAGTGGGTGCCCAGCGAAATCCGCAATCCGATTTTCATCACCATCATCGCTGCGCTGGTCACCATGGTCGATCTGGCCATGAATGCCTGGGTGCACGGGCTTTACAACGTGCTGGGCATTTTCATTCCGCTGATCACCACCAACTGCATCGTGCTGGCCCGGGCCGAGGCATTTGCCTCGAAAAACCCGGTACGCGAGTCGGCGTGGGACGGCCTGATGATGGGACTGGGCCTGACCGGCGTGCTGGGCTTGTTGGGTGCCATGCGCGAGCTCTTCGGCAAGGGCACGCTGTTCTCAGGCATCGATCTGGTCTTTGGCCCGGCAGCCGGCGCGCTGACCCTGCATCTGGCACCGGAGAATTACCAGTTCCTGCTGGCGCTGCTGCCTCCCGGTGCCTTTCTGGGACTGGCCTGCCTGATCGCCGGCAAAAACTGGCTGGAAAGCCGCCGGCAGGCACAATCCCGCCCAGCCACTGTCAACGGAGCCGCTTCGGCATGAACGATCACAAACGCCGCCAGCTGATCGCAAGACTGGCCGAAGCCAATCCCAGTCCGCGTACCGAGCTGGTGTATTCCACGCCGTTCGAGCTGCTGATTGCCGTGATGCTGTCGGCCCAGGCAACCGACAAGAGTGTCAACGCTGCCACTGCCAGACTGTTTCCGGTCGCCAATACACCCGAAGCACTGCTGATGCTGGGCGAGGATGGCCTGATCCCCTACATCCAGACCATCGGCCTCTTTCGCAGCAAGGCGCGGCACGCCATCGACACCTGTCGCCTGCTGCTGGAGCGGCACGCGGGCAAGGTGCCATCCACGCGCGAAGCACTCGAAGCCTTGCCGGGGGTGGGGCGCAAGACCGCCAATGTCGTACTGAACGTTGCCTTCAACCAGCCGACCATTGCGGTGGACACGCACATTTTCCGTATCTGCAACCGTACCCGGCTGGCACCGGGCAGCACGCCGCTGGCGGTCGAACTCAAGCTCGAAAAAGTCACGCCAAAAGAATACAAGCTCGACCTGCACCACTGGCTGATCCTGTTTGGCCGCTATACCTGTACTGCCCGCAAGCCGCATTGCCAGCCGTGCGTCGTCAATGACCTGTGCGAATGGCCGGACAAAACCATTGCCTAAGCCGTTTTTCATGCAAAAAGGTGAAAATCCGCCATTTCGTGCATGACTTCATGCAAGTGGATTGCCAGTCCTTCCGCATCGCACTAGGCTTAGGACACACCATGCGGGCCGACAGCCCGAATGCGCACTTATTTTCACGAGGTTGACCCATGCCTGCTGTATTACGCCCCGCAGCCCTGCTCCTGACCCTGACACTCCCGTTGACCATGCTGACCGGCTGCGACAAGGCCCGCGAACTCTACCAGAGCTGGAGCGGCGGCAATGAGGCCAAGCCCATCGTTCAGCAGTCACCGGCACCGGGCATGCTGCTGGCCGACTTCACCTCGCTGGTGGAGCAGGAAGGCCCGGCCGTGGTCAACATCGCTGCCACCCGACCGGAATCGGCCGGCAATCCATCGCCGCTGCCTTTCCCGATCCCGGAAGACGATCCCCTGTTCGAATTCTTCAAGCGCTTCATGCCGCCGGGTGGCGGCAACCAGGAACCGGAAGAAAGCGACTCCATCAGCTACGGCTCGGGCTTCATCGTGTCGCCGGACGGTTTCGTGCTGACCAATGCCCATGTGGTGCAGGGTGCCCAGCAGATCCAGGTCAAGCTGACCGACAAGCGCGAAATCCGCGCCAAGCTGGTCGGACTGGACCGCCGGACCGATGTGGCCCTGCTCAAGATCGATGCCGCCAGCCTGCCGACCGTGAAGATCGGTGATCCCAACACCCTGAAAGTGGGCGAGTGGGTAGCCGCCATCGGTGCACCGTTCGGCTTTGACAATACCGTGACAGCCGGCATCGTGTCGGCCAAGGGCCGCAGCCTGCCGGATGATACCTTCGTGCCCTTCATCCAGACCGACGTGGCCATCAACCCGGGCAACTCGGGCGGACCGCTGTTCAACCTCAAGGGACAGGTCGTCGGCATCAACTCGCAGATTTACAGCCGTTCCGGCGGCTTCATGGGTATCAGCTTTGCCATTCCGATCGACATCGCCATGAGCGTGGCCGAACAGCTGAAAGCCAATGGCCGCGTCAGCCGGGGCCAGCTGGGCGTACATATCCAGGAACTGAGCCAGGAGCTGGCCCGCTCGTTCGGCCTGAGCACGGCCGCCGGTGCACTGGTGGTCAGGGTGGAACCAGGCAGCCCGGCTGCCAAGGCCGGCCTGCAACCGGGCGACATCATCCTGACGCTGGACGGCCGCAAGGTACAAAGCTCGACCGACCTGCCGATGATGGTGGGACAGATGAAGCCGGGCACGACCGTCAAGCTCGGTGTCTGGCGCAAGGGCAAGGAAGTGACACTGGACGCCACGCTGGCCGAAATGCGCAACCCCGGCACGGAGGAAACCCCGCAGCAGAAAGCCCCGTCGCAGATACCGTCCACCACGTTCGACAAGCTGGGCCTGACCCTGAGCGAACTGTCGGCCAGCCAGCGCAAGGAGCTGGGCGTGCAAAGCGGCCTGCTGATCGACAAGGTCGGTGGCCCGGCGGCCAAGTCCGGCCTGATGCACGGCGACATCATCCTCGGCGTCAACCAGTCGCCGGTCACCAGCATCGAAGAGTTCCGCAAGCTGATCGACGCGGCCGGCAACAATGTCGCCCTGCTGGTCAAGCGCATGGACAACACCCTGTACGTGCCGCTGCGACTGGGCAACTGACTGCCCCGCCCCCCTCAGGCCAACGGCCCGTTCCTTCCGGACGGGCCGTTTTTCTTCACCCGGGCAGACGTGTGTCCTTATCCCTGAAATCAAGGCAGGACACTGCCCGTCCCCGCCCTCCGGCTTGCCCGGCCAGCCGCCTGCCTGCGATGCAGCCAGGCTTCTCTGGCCGGCTCTGCCCTGCTTACACGCTGCTTTCCAGCCAGTGGATGTAAACCCGGTCGGCCTCGTCCAGCAATGCCTGCTTGCGGGTTTCATCGAGCCAGCTGGCGCGGATGCTGTTCTTGGCCAGCCGCAGGACTTCATCGGCGCTCAGGTCCAGCGCCGTAATGCAGGCCTCGAAGTTGTCGTTGACGTAGCCGCCGAAATAGGCCGGATCATCCGAGTTGATGCAGACATTCAGGCCCAGCGACAGCATCTGCCGCAGGTTGTGCTGCGACAGGTCGTCCACTACCTTGAGCCGCAGGTTGGACAGTGGACAGACCGTCAGCGGCGTCTGGCCGGCGACCAGCCGCTGCACCAGCGCCGGGTCATCGGTCGAGCGTACGCCATGGTCGATGCGCGACACCTGCAACAGGTCGAGCGCCTCGTGCACATAGGCCGCCGGCCCTTCTTCACCGGCATGCGCCACGACCGGCAGCCCCAGCTCACGGCAGTACGAAAACACGCGGGCAAACTTGGAAGGCGGATGCCCCACTTCGCTGGAATCCAGTCCGACACCGTCAATGCGGTGCAGGAACGGTTTGGCGGCTTCCAGCGTGGCGATGGCTTCGCCTTCGGACAGGTGGCGCAAAAAGCACATGATCAGGCGGAAAGTGATGCCGTGCCGTGTCTCGGCTTCCAGCAAGGCCCGGCGCAGGCCACCCAGCATGGTTTCAAAGCTGATGCCGCGCGCAGTGTGGGTCTGCGGATCAAAAAAGATTTCCACATGGCGCACATTGTCTGCGTGTGCGTGTTGCAGGTACGCCCGTGCCAGCAGGTAAAAGTCTTCCTCGTCCCGCAATACGCTGGCGCCGGCGTAGTAGAGGTCAAGAAACGATTGCAGGTTGTCAAACCGGTACGCAGCGGCCAGGGCTGCTTCGTCGGAATACGGCAGGGTCACGCCGTGCTTGCGGGCCAGCGCAAAGGTCAGGTCAGGTTCGAGCGTGCCCTCGATGTGCAGGTGCAATTCCGCCTTGGGAAGTGCGCGAGCGAGACCAATAATGTTCAGCATTGAGAAGTTCCTTTGCACAAAACCGGATTTTGACAAAAGACGTCGCTTTGACGAAGTGCAATGTCGGACAGAAAGCCGATCATGCCGCGTTTTCGACGACCGTCCGCCCAGTCAGGACAGCTGCATGACCCTCGCATCACTTTTCTCCCAGTATTTCCTCGGTGCCATGCTGAGCTTTGTGGTCATCACCAATCCACTGTCGAAAATTCCGATGTTCCTGTCACTCACGCCCGGACAGACGCCGGCACAAAAGAACCGGGTGGCGTTTACCGCCTGCGCCTACGCCGGGGCCATCATGGTGGTGTCGCTGATCGGCGGTAACCTTGTGCTGTCGATGTTCGGGATTTCGTACGGGGCGCTGCGGGTGGCCGGCGGGCTGGTGGTGGCCGGTGTCGGCTACAAGATGCTCTATCAGGCGCATGACTCGACCAGTCACGCGCACCGCGAATCGGTCGACGTGTCGTTTTTCCCGCTGGCCATGCCCGGCATCAGCGGACCGGGCACCATCGCCGTGGTCATCGGTTTTTCCACCGAGATTGCCGAAATCGCTGACTGGCGCTGGAAAATTGCCGCCATCCTGATCACGCTGGCTGCCATCGGCGGCACCATGCTGGTGGTCTGGCTGTCGCTCAAGCTGTCGGCCAAGATTGCCGAGAGGATCGGCCCGAGCGCGCTGGACGTACTGACCCGGCTGATGGGATTCCTGCTGATCTGCATCGGCGTGCAGTTCGTGGGATCAGGTATCCGCACCTTCTATTCCACCCTGTCCTGACTCCCGGCAGGGCAATCATGCCAGCGGCCGGGACAGGCCCGGCCGTTTGTCCGTCAGCCGCCGGTCATCGCCATCAGGCGCACAACCTGCCGCGGTGCTTCGTTGAATTCGTGCCGTTCCGGCTTCAGTTCGATCGCGGCACGAATGGCAGCCTCCAGCCCGGCGTCGTCAATACCGCTGCGCAACAGCGGCCGCAGCGGCAGGCTGGCTTCCTGCCCCAGGCACAGGTACAGCGTACCGTCGACCGACAGCCGGACCCGGTTGCAACTGGCACAGAAATGCTGCGACATGGGCGTGATCAGCCCCAGGGTAAAGCGCGCATCAGCACTCTGCCAGTAGCGTGCCGGCCCCCCCCCCATCGACACTGACAGCGGTTGCAGCGCAAATTCGTGCGCCAGCTGCTCCAGCAACGGAGCCAGTTCGGCACCGCGCACACTGCGTCCGCTGTCGCCCATCGGCATGGCTTCGATCAGGCGCAGGATAAAACCGTGCTCGATGCAAAAGCGCACCATGTCGCCAACGTCGCCTTCGTTGATGCCGGCCAGCGGCACCATGTTGATCTTGATCTGCTCGAAACCGGCTGCCTTGGCTGCCATCAGGCCGGCCATCACATCCGCGTGACAGTCGCGGCCGGTGATGTCGTGCAGGCAGTCTCCACGGAGCGAATCCAGACTGATGTTCAGCCGCCGCACGCCGGCCTGCCGGAGGGCAGTAGCCTGCCGGGCCAGCTGGGTGGCGTTGGTCGTCAGCGACAGGTCAGCAATGCCGGGCAGCCGGGCCAGGTCGCCGGCCAGACCGGCAATGCCACGACGCAGGAGCGGCTCGCCGCCGGTGAGGCGGATGCGCCGGGTGCCCATGCGGCCAAAGGCTGCCACCACCCGGCTGATTTCGTCAAAGGTGAGCCAGTTGCGCGGCTCCTCGAATCCCTTGAATCCCTTGGGCAGGCAATAGGTACAGCGCAGGTCGCAGCGGTCAGTCACCGACACCCGTAGATAGTCGACCGTCCGGCCAAAGCGATCGGTGAGCATAGCCTCGTCCTTCCCATGCAGTCATTGCCGTACAGCCTTTGATCATCCTCTTGCATCGGGCATTTTTCCATTCTCCAAGCGCGTCAGACGGCCTAGTTCTTTCGGCCGAAGCAGACTGCATGACAAAAGGATTTCCCGCGCTTGCACTTTGTCCAAACATCCGTTTGAATGACATCACCCGGCAGATGCACATGACATCAAAACCGTACGGACCCGATCCGGCCACTGCCAGGTACGGAGGCATGCCGGCCCTTGCGACAGGCATGCCTCCGGTACATCACCAACGAGAGGACAAACACATGGCTTTCAGCGACTGGTTCATTCCCGAACGGATCAGGCAACGGCAGGATCAGCTGATCCAGGCACGCACCACCGTCAATGTGGCAATGCTTGCCGCACTGCTGACCCCGCTCTTTTCCGTTTCCTATTTCAGGCTCGGCCACAGCGCCATGGGGTTCGGCATCCTGGCCGGCGGCGCCGGTATGGCCCTCAGTGTCCTGCTGATGCGGCTGACTGGCCTGATGCAGCTGGCTGCCAATGTCGCCATCACCTCCATGTACACCATGGTGTGCTGGATGGCCTGGGTCAACGGCGGACTGATGGGCACCAGCATCGTCTGGTTTGCCACCGTACCGTTTGCTGCCATATTCATTGCCGGACGACGGGCCGGCTATGTCTGGGGCGTGCTGACCCTGCTGGCACTGGTACTGTTCATGCTGCTGCACAACGACCCCGGCGCCCTGCCCGACATCCCGATTCCCGCTACCGAGTTCCCTTTCATGCAGCTCAAGTCGCTGGTCGGCCTGACCCTGGTGGTACTGGCACTGGCACTGGCTTTTGACTCGGCCAAGACCAAAGGCTTCAGCAATCTGGAAACCGCACGCGAACAGGCCGAAAGCTCGCGCCACGCCATCGCCGCCATGCTGGACCAGATCGCCCGTTCGGTACGGGCTGCCAGTCAGGAAAGCAAGGACATCGCCGATTCGGCCCACCTGATGGTCGACACCATGCAAAAGCAAAGCGCCCGCACCCAAGAGATGGTCGTCACCGTGCAGCAGATGAGCGACCTGACCAGCCACAACGCTGACCAGACCGTGCATGCCGCCGAGGTTGCCGGCAACGCCCGCCAGCACGCCAGCGCCGGTGGCCAGGTGATGGACGAGGCAGTACGCCGGCTGGACGAAGCCGGTCAGGCCATGAGCCGCTCGGCCGCTGCCATCGAATCGCTCGAGCGCCGCTCCAACGAAGTCAACGGCATCGCCCAGCTGATCGGCGAGATTGCCGACCAGACCAACCTGCTGGCACTGAATGCCGCCATCGAAGCGGCCCGTGCCGGTGAAATGGGCCGCGGCTTTGCCGTGGTGGCCGACGAAGTCCGCAAGCTCGCCGAGCGCACGCAGTCGGCCACCAAGGACATCGAAGCCAAAATCGGCCTGATTGTTGACGGTACCCAGGAAGCGCTGATCGCCATCCGCGACGGCAGCAGCCGCATGCAGAGCGGTGCCGGCAACGCGCGGGCGGCCCAGGAAAGCCTGTCCGGCATCATCTCCAATGCCCACGAGCTGGCCAATGTGCTGGAAGCCGTCTCCAGCGCCGGATCAACCCAGTCGCAGGGCTTCAAGACCTTTGCCGGCAACGTCACGGCCATCGGCCGCGCGACACAGACGTTGTCGGACGAGACGGGCTCGATTGCCGGATCAACCCGCCGGCTGGACGCGCTGATGGCCGAGCTGCAAGACTTTACCCGCCGCTACGAAGCCGCCCAGTTGTAGCCGGCGTAATGCAGCCCGTTTTGCATGTACCGTGCCCCGGTGATTAAATTGGCCCCATGAACTGGTTATTCAAGAAAATCGGCCTGGTGGCGCGACAGTCCAAACCCGAAGTGGTCGAGTCGCTGCTGCTGCTCTCGCACCACCTCGAGTCGCAGGGACTGCACGTCTTTATCGACCGCGACAGCGTCACCCGCTCACAGGCACAGGGGCTGACGCTGATCGACCGCAGCGACTTCGGCAAGATCGTCGACGTGGCCATCGTCCTTGGCGGCGACGGCACCATGCTGTCGGTCGCCCGCCTGCTCGCCCCCTACCGCGTGCCGCTGATCGGCATCAACCAGGGACGGCTGGGCTTCATGACCGACATCCCGCTGCACCAGATGCTCGATTCGGTCAGCGCCATCCTGTCGGGCGAGTTCCTGCCCGAAGAACGCATGCTGCTGCAATCAACCGTAGTGCGCGACGGCGTCGAAATCGCCCATCACCTCGCCTTCAACGACATCGTGATCAACCGCGGTGCCATGGGGCAGATGATCGAATTCGAGGTGTTCGTCGACAACCAGTTTGTCTACAGCCAGCGCTCGGACGGCCTGATCATCAGCACCCCCACCGGGTCGACGGCCTACTCGCTCGCCAGTGGCGGGCCGATCCTGCACCCCACCGTGCCGGCCATCAGCCTTGTACCGATCTGCCCGCAGTCGCTCAACAACCGCCCGATCGCCATCAACGATTCCAGCGAAGTCGAGTTCATGCTCACCCGCGGCATCGACGCCCGCGTGCATTTTGACGGCCAGGCACACTGCGACCTGATGGAACTCGACCGCGTCCTCGTGCGCCGCTACCGCAACTCGCTGAAAATCCTGCATCCGCTGGGCTACAGCTATTTCGACATGCTGCGCCAGAAGCTCCACTGGGGCGAACGCCTGCTGTAACCGACTGCCGACCGAACCCTGCCCGACTGCCCTCCATGCTGCTCTCGCTCTCGATCCGCCACTTTGTCATCGTCGACACGCTCGAACTCGACTTTTGCTCCGGCTTCACCGTCCTCACCGGCGAAACCGGGGCCGGCAAATCCATCATCCTCGACGCACTCGGGCTGCTGCTCGGCGGCCGCGGCGACGGCTCGCTGGTCCGCCACGGCGAAGAACGCGCCGAACTGGCGGCCACGTTCGACCTGCAAGCCCTGCCCGAACTGGCCCGCCAGCTGGCCGACGATGCCCTCGTTGAAGCCGGTGACACCGAACTGCTGATCCGGCGCGTGATCGACGCTTCCGGGCGCTCACGCTGTTGGCTCAACGGCCGCAGCGCCACGCTGGCGCAACTCAAGGACATCGGCGAAGCACTGGTCGACATCCACGGCCAGCATGCCCACCAGTCGCTCAACAAGCCCGATACCCAGCGCCGGCTGCTGGACGCCTACGCCGGTGCCGTCGGACTCGCCACCGAAGTCCGCAGCTGTTTTGACACCTGGCAGACCGTCAAGCACCAGCGCCAGGAAGCCGAGCGGCACGCTGCCGAATTCGAGCGCGAGCGCGAACGGCTGGTGTGGCAGATCAGCGAACTGGCCGAACTGCAGCTGGCTCCGGATGAATGGGAACAGCTCACCGCCCAGCACAGCCGGCTGGCGCACGCGCAGGAACTGATGGAAGCCGCCCACAGTGCCGTCGAACTGATCAACGAAGCCGATGGCGCCATCCTGTCGCAGCTGGCACAGGTACAAAGCCGGCTGGGCAAACTCGCCGACGTCGACCCGCAACTGAAAGACACCGTGGGTCTGCTGGATTCGGTGGAAGCCGAGCTGCGCGAAGTGGTGTATGCCCTGCGCGACTACGGCGGCGACATCGAGCAGGACCCGTCCGAGCTGTACCGGGTGGAAAACCGCATCGATACCCTGTACTCGATGGCACGCAAGTTCCGGGTCCGCCCGGAAGAATTGCCGGAAAAACTGGCTGGCTGGCAGGCCGAACTCGCCCGCCTGTCCGAGTCCACCGACATCGACGCCCTGATCGAGGCCGAAACCCGGGCCGAGCGGGCCTACTGCGAAGTGGCCGAGCAGCTGTCGCTGGCGCGCCAGCACGCCGCCATCGAACTTTCCGGCCGCATCAGCGACGAAATGCAGAATCTGGCCATGCAGGGCGCACGCTTTGCCATCGAACTGGCCCCGCTGGCGGCACCGGCTGCCAGCGGCATGGAGTCGGTCGAATACCTGGTGGCTGCCAACGCCGGCACCACCCTGCGCCCCCTGTCCAAGGTCGCTTCCGGCGGTGAACTGTCGCGCATCAGCCTGGCGTTCCAGGTAGTGGCCAGCGAAGTGGCACGGGTACCGACACTGATTTTCGACGAAGTGGATGTCGGCATCGGCGGCCGGGTGGCCGAGGTGGTCGGCCGGCTGTTGCGCCGGCTGGGCGAACGCTATCAGGTGCTGTGCATCACCCACCTGCCGCAGGTGGCCGCCTGCGGCAACAGCCACTGGCAGGTAGCCAAGCGGCTGGAAGGCGGTCGCACCGTCAGCAGCATCCAGCCGCTGAGCGAAGCCGAACGGGTGGAAGAAGTCGCCCGCATGCTGGGTGGCGAGCAGATTACCGACACGACCCGCCAGCACGCCGCCGAGCTGCTGACCCTCGCCCACTGAGCCTGGCCCGGACGGAAAGGAAAGTACCGGGTGCACACTGCACACGGACGGAGGCGGTCTCAAGCAACATGGCACGCTACGACAGCATGACGCCGCATCCCGGCAACGGGACGCGGCGTTTTTCATGGACCAGCCTGGAGAGGCTTGCAGGCCGGCAGCGTACGCACAGCCGGACCGGGCGCTTCAGAAACCGGACTCGCACCCGTGGGTTTGCAAGGAACGGGCACCGGTACGTCCGCCGGACGAGGCGCGGCTTCGCATCACCCGGCCATATGACGCCCTGCCATGCAGCGCGTCCGGATCAGTCGTCAGGCGACCTATACTCCGCACCGGTTACCGGTCGTCGTTGTATCACCACAATCCGGAAACAGCCGCCGGAACATCACCGGACCGTATCAGCCAGCCGATAACCGCCCGGTGCCGCAGCCACACATCCCAGACTCGCCACTAGCCACGGACATGGCCAAGGCAGCACGGGATGCATTGACGTGACAAGACCGTGCGCGGGGGCTTGTCACGCTCCGGGCACTCTGATCCTACAGGCTGCCAATGCAGTCTCGTTGCCTGTTGACACAAGGCCATCCTCTACGGTTGCCAGCATCACGCCAGCCCGGCACAACAGCCGGCAAACCACACAGGATCGGGCCAGCGGGGCTCTTGCCGGTTCGCAGTGCAAGGGGCGTTCAGCCGTGCGGAAATTCAGTCTTGCCCCCGCAATCATGGCTTTTGCGCTGCACGGATCTTGAGCCGGCACCACGCCGGTCCGCGCCGGAAAGATCCCCTCACAGCCCGGGCAGCCGTCAGCGCGGCTGGCGCAAGGCAATGTTGGCTGACTGGATGCGCTCGCAAGCCGCAGCCGCCGATTGCAGGTCGGCAGATTTTTCCAGCACGGCCGGTTCGGCCTGCAAGGCCCGCTGGACCGCAGTCGCCAGCAGCACGGTGATGTCAAAATCGGCACTCGACAGCACACGCCCGTTGCGCAGCTTCTTGAAATACACCCGCGCCATCTGGGCGTATTGCCAGGCCCGTTCGCTCATGCCGCCCTGCTCCTCCCACACATCCAGCATGGCCAGCATGTGGTGGGTGTCGCGCTCGGCTGCCAGCCAGCGTGCCTCGCTGCTGGCCCGCTGGCTGGCAGCACTGCCGGTCCTGGCGGATTTTCTGGTTTTTTTGTCTGCTGCCATGTCAGTTTTCTTCCGCCGGAGCCGGTTTGTCGATGGTTTCGTAACCCAGATCGCTGACAGCACGACGCAGTTCGGCAATCGCGATGCGCACCAGGGCCGGTGCTCCGCTGAGGCCGAATTCGATATGCATCATCGGCAGGGCTTCGTTGCCAAAGCTCGGCAGGCTGGAAAAACGCAGGTCAGGATAGCGCGCCACGGTGGACTGCATCAGATCGATCAGGTCACCTTCGCGTGCCTTGAGGGTAATGAACCCTTCCTCGGTATCCGGCTCACGGACCACCAGCTCCGGGTACAGGGTATCAAGCACCCACTCGACCATTGGCCAGGCCATGCTCGGGAAACCCGGCACGCAGTGCAGGTGCCCAAAGCTGAAACCCGGCATCTGGTTGACCGGATTGGGCACCAGCCGGCTGCCGGCCGGCAGGTTGACCATGTTGATGCGGTGCGGATAGGCCTCGGCCCCGAAGCGCCCTTCGACAATGGCCTGCCCCTCGGGATGAATGGCCAGCGGCACGCCGGCCGCTTCGGCCACGCACTGGCGGGTGTAGTCGTCCGGGGTAGCGCCGATGCCGCCAAAGCTGAACACCACCTCGCCGCTGGCCAGCGCCCGGCGGAAGGTCGCCGTCAGGCGTACCGGATCGTCCCCCAGATATTCAACACCGGCCAGCCGTTGGCCGCGGGCAGCCAGAATGCGGACAAGTGCTGCAAGATGTTTGTCCTGTCTCTTGCCGGACAACAGTTCGTCGCCGATGATGATGGCCGAAATTTTCATGTCTTGATGGCTTGGCGGATCAGTGAAAACCGGCATCTTGCAACCTGCCGTCCGCTCATGCAATGCTCAGACGACCGCTTGTCCCCTGCCTCGCGTAAAATACCCGCCATGCTGAATGATCGTGCCCAACGCCTGCTCAAAACCCTGGTCGAACGTTATATCGCCGACGGCCAGCCTGTCGGCTCGCGCACCCTGACCCAGTTGTCCGGACTTGACATCAGCCCGGCCTCGGTCCGCAACGTCATGGCCGAGCTGGAGGACATGGGGCTGGTGGCCAGTCCGCACACGTCGGCCGGCAGGGTACCCACTGCACGCGGCTACCGGGTGTTCGTGGACAAGCTCCTCACCATGCATCCGCTGGAACAGCAGGCGCTGCGCCAAGTCGAAAGCGGCATCCATCCGGACAGCCCGCTGCGGATGGCCGCGGCCGCCTCGCAGCTTTTGTCCGACCTCACCCATTTTGCCGGCGTGGTCATCACGCCGCAGCGTGCCGATGCCGCGTTCCGGCAGATCGAATTCCTGCGCCTGTCGGAAAAGCGCATCCTGCTGATCCTGGTCACGCCGCTGGGCGACGTGCAGAACCACCTGCTGGTCACCGACCGCGACTACACGCCGGGCGAGCTGATCGAAACCGCCAACTACCTCAACCACCACTACGCCGGCCAGTCGCTTGAGCACATCACCCGCGACCTCGAGCAGGAGCTGGCCAGCCTGCAAGGCCACATTGCCCGCCTGATGACGGCCGCCATCCACGCCAGCAAGGAAGCCACCTCGCAGGACGACATCGTGGTCAGCGGCGAAAAACGCCTGCTGTCAGTCGAAGAACTGTCGTCCGACCTGGCCTCGCTGCGGCGGCTATTCGACATGTTCGAACACAAGACCGAACTGCTGCACCTGCTCAACATCAGCCGCCAGGCGCAAGGCGTGAGCCTGTTCATCGGTGAAGAATCCGGCCTGTCGCCACTGGACGGCTGTACCGTCGTCACCGCGCCCTATACCTTCGACGGCACCCGCGTCGGCACGCTTGGCGTGGTCGGCCCCACGCGCATGAACTACGAGCGCGTCATCCCGATCGTCGACATCACCGCCCGGCTGGTATCCAGCGCCCTGTCCAGCCCGCTGTCGGGCTCCGACGCTCCCTCATCCCATTGACCGGTCCGTTTCCCGTGAAAACACTGCTGCCCATGAAATCCCTGCTCTCCGGCCTGCTGCTGGCCTGTTCCCTGCCGGTACTGGCCGACGATGCCCTGATTGCGCGCCCGGACGTCCAGGCGTTCATCAACAAGGTCGTGGCCGAACACGGCCTGTCGCGCGAAGCGGTGACCGCATCGCTGCAAGCCGCCGAAAAAAAGCCCAACATCCTGACCATCCTTGACCGTCCCTCGACCGCGCGGCCGTGGTACCAGTTCCGCCCGGCCCACGTGAACAGCCGGCTGGAAACCGAAGGCGCGGCCTTCTGGCGCCAGAATGCTGCGGCACTGGCCGACGCTGAAGCGCGCTACGGCGTGGATCCGGAAGCCATCGTGGCCATCCTCGGCATTGAAAGCGGCTACGGCCGCAACATGGGCAGCTTCCGGGTACTGGACGCCCTCTCCACCATCGGCTTTGACTATCCGCGCCGGGCCGCGTTTTTCCAGAACGAACTGGCCGAGTTCCTGACGCTGGCACGCGAGGAAAAAGCCGATCCGCAAAGCTTCAAGGGCAGCTACGCCGGTGCCATGGGCATGGCGCAGTTCATGCCGTCGAGCTTCCGCCAGTGGGCAGTGGACGGCAACGGCGACGGTCGTCGCGACATCTGGGGCACGCCGGCGGACGCCATCGCCTCGGTCGCCAATTACCTCAAGCAGCATGGCTGGCAGCACGGTGCCGACATCATCCTGCCGGTCAGCGTCAACCCGGCCATGGGTGAAAAACTGGCTGCCGAGAAATTCAACCTGCACTACAGCGCAGCCGAACTGCGCGGGCTGGGTGTCGACATGCCGGCTGGCGTACCGGACCAGGTGCAGGCAGTGGTTTACCCGCTGGAAATGCAGGCCGGCGTGACCGAGTACTGGATGGGGTTGCAGAATTTCTACACCATCACCCGCTACAACAAGAGCACGCTTTACGCCACCGCTGTCGCCCAGCTGGCCAACAACATCAAGCTGCGCTGGGCCATGCAGGAAGCCTACAGCGGCCTTTGATCCACCCGTATCCGGCCGGGCAGCCCGGATGCTGCCCGGCTGGCTACCGTCCTGATTTCCCAAGCCCGGGCCGGCACGATTCCGGCAGTTACCGTACCCTGCGGCCAACGGATTCCCCTGTGATTGCCGGCACCGGCACGACCCTGTTGCCATCCCGGCCC
>JAGPIM010000040.1 GCA_018055005.1 Laribacter sp. | reverse complement strand
ACTATCAGGAATACGAAGCCGACAAGAAGAAGCGTCTGGGCGAAGAAGGCGCCAAGCCCAAGCGCATCCGCTACAAGCCGATCACCCGCTGATCCAGAGCAGGGCAAGGGGGACGTGCCTCGCCTTGCCCTGTCTGCCAGTCGTGAGCAGGCTTTGGCAGATCAGGCAGCGGAGTCCGCTCCTGCCCTCTGCGCCAACCCGCCGGTTGTCCCGGCGGGTTTTTTCATGCCCGGATTCAGCCAAACCGCCAGGCATCCATGGCGATGGCCGCGTATTCGATTCCCCGGTGCAGTGCCTGCCCGGCGGCCCCGCCGCCGGCCCCCAGGGCAAAGAACAGCGGCAGCAGATGCTCGTCAGTCGGGTGGTTTTCACGGGCAAACGGCGCCTGACGCTGCCAGTCCAGCAGGGCCTCCACCTCCCCGGCAGCCAGCCGTTCGGCCATCCAGTCGGCAAACGCCTGTGCCCACGGCTGCGGCGGCATGCCGGGATGTCCCAGTGCGTAGAGGTTATGGGTCAGGCTACCGGAGCCCAGCACCAGCCAGCCGGCATCGCGCAGCCCGGCCACGGCCTGACCGAGCCGGAAATGGGTACGGGCATCCTGCTGTGGCAAGGTAGCCAGCGTGACGACCGGCACCCGGGCCTGCGGATACATGGCCAGTAGCGGCACCCAGGCGCCGTGGTCCAGCCCGTCCTCCGGGTCCGGCAGCCAGGCAAACCCCGCAGCGGTCAGCGCAGCCCCCACCTCGTCAGCCAGACCCTCGCCCGAGGTGGCCGGATACTGCAAGCGGTAGAGTTCGGCCGGAAACCCGCCAAAATCATGCACGGTGCGCCAGCGCCCGGCAGACCCGAGCCGCGGACCGGGGGCCAGATGATGGGCCGACATCACCAGGATCGCGCGCGGCACGGACAACTGGCGGGCCAACGCACGCCAGGCCTCTGGCGCCGGTGAGCCGCTGATCAGCACATCCGGGCCACCGTGCGAAACAAACAGGGCAGGCAAACTCATCAGATTCTCCTTTGCAGACACAGGCCCTTTCCGCTGCCGGGCCAGGAGCCGTCAACAATCCCTGCCAGCGGTGCCGGCACCCGAACCACCAGCCAGCATGGCTGTCGACAGACTGGCAGAGCCGCAATGCTGCAGCATCCCCGCTGGCAGAAAGCGCCCGATGGCCTGCGGGCCTTCCGCCGCACGGGCTGACTGCAATTCAACGCTACCAGCCTCATCCAGATGCCAGGCGATGCCCGGCTACCTTGGCCTAGTGGTGTGCAACGGCCCGGTTCCAGCGCAAGGCCAGGGCACCGTTCCCCAGCAAGGCCTGCACCAGTGCCGCCACGGCCAGGAATACCGGATACTCCCAGCCACCACCGGCATTGCTGAACATCCAGCCATTGCCACCGTGACCGAATACCGCCGCACCCAGCAGGACCGGCACCAGAGCCAGCGACACCCAGCGGGTTGCCACGCCGGTCAGCAGCAGTACGCCTCCGGCGGTTTCGGCCACCATGGTCAGGTAGCCCAGTGCTCCCGGCAAACCCAGTGATTCGAAATAGCCGGCCGTACCGGCCGGGGTAAAGACCAGCAGTTTGGTCAGGCCGTGGGCCAGAAACATTGTTCCCAGTGCCAGCCGCAGCAGCAGGGCGGCTACGGGGATCAGCCGGTTGTCAGTTTGGTTGTCAGTCATGCGTTGGTCTCCAGTGCAGTGCGAACCCGATGTCGCCATGACGTCATTACAGCGCTTGCCGGCCAGCAAATAAACACGTCATCCTGACAAGGATTATCAACTCACAGGAAACAATAATGGACCGGCTGACATCGCTGCGCGTGTTCCAGACCATCAGCGAAACCGGCAGCTTCAGTGCCGCCGCCGAACGTCTGGGCCTGTCTGCCGCCATGGCCAGCAAGCATGTACACGCGCTGGAACAACAGCTGGGTACACGCCTGTTGCAACGCACGACCCGCCGGGTGTCGCTGACCGAAGCCGGACAGGATTACGCCCGCCGCATTGCGCTGGTACTGGCCCAGCTCGAAGAGGCCGATGCAGCGGCCATGCAGCAAAGCGTGGACATCCGCGGCCGGGTGCGCCTGAGCGCGCCGATCTCGTTCGGCATGCGGGTGCTGGGCGGCTGGCTGGCCGGTCTGGCCGTCCGCTATCCGCAGCTGGAGGTAGAGCTGGAACTCAGCGACCGGCAGGTCGACCTGATCGACGAGGGTTTTGACCTCGCCCTGCGCATCACTACCACGCCACTGGCCGACGGCATCGTGGCCCGCCCGCTGGCGCGCTTCGACCTGCTGCTGTGTGCTTCACCGGCCTATCTCGAGCAGGCCGGTACACCGCAGGTGCCGGCCGACCTCAGCCAGCATGCCTGCCTGCGCTACAGCCTGTACCCGCAGCAAGGCACGGACTGGCGCTTCCGGCTGGCTGACGGCAGCGAATGCCGTGTGCCAGTCAGCGGTCCCCTGACGGCCAACAACGGTGACGTCCTGGTCCAGGCAGCCTGCGCCGGCATGGGCATCATCTACCAGCCGCGTTTTCTGCTGGAAACACACTTGCAGCAAGGCACCCTGCGGCTCCTGTTTGACTCGTTGCCGGCACGCCAGGCCGAGGTTTACGCCGTCTATCCGGCACGCCGTCACCTGCCGGCCCGGGTGCGTGTCCTGGTCGAACACCTGCGCGAACGGCTGGCCGGCGACTGCGCCGGGACAGTCGCGCAGGTGTAGAATGCGCAGCCCTGTTTTTGCCGTCGAGTCCCGCCCGTGAGCACCATCCCCGATCTTCGCCCCGGCCAGTCGGTCGAACTTCTCAAGGAACTGCACATCCTCACCCGCGACGGCAAGCTCAACCAGGACAGCCGCCGCAAGCTGAAGCAGGTGTATCACCTTTTCAATTTCATCGAACCGCTGATGCAGGAAGTGCTGGACGCCGGCCATGACCTGACGCTGGCCGACCACGGCGCCGGCAAGTCGTATCTGGGCTTCATCCTGTACGACCTCTTCCTGAAAGCGCGCGAGGCCGGACACATCTACGGCATCGAAACCCGTCCGGAGCTGGTTGAGCGCACGGCGGCACTGGCCGAGCGCCTCGGCTTCACCCGCATGCATTTCCTCAACATGTCGGTGGATGAGTCACGCCGGATGGCCGAACTGCCGGAGCGCTTTGACATTGTCACGGCCCTGCACGCCTGCAATACCGCTACGGACGACGCCATCCGCTTCGCTCTCGACAAGCAGGCGCGCTTTATCGTGCTGGTGCCCTGCTGCCAGGCAGAAGTGGCCGCAGTGCTGCGGGAAAACAAGGCCCGCAGGCTGGCGCAGTCGCCGCTGGCAGAGATCTACCGCCACCCGATCCATACCCGCGAGTTCGGTAGCCAGCTGACCAATGTGCTGCGCTGCCTGCAACTGGAAGCACACGGTTATTCGGTCACCGTGACCGAGCTGGTAGGCTGGGAACACTCGATGAAAAACGAGCTGATCATCGCCCGCCACACCGGCAAGCCGCGCGGAAATGCCCAGGAACGCCAGCAGGCCATCCTGGCCGAATTCGGGCTTGAGGCACTGACTGAGCGGTTTGCCTGACACTGGCTTGCTATGCTGGTCTGGTCAGCCATCCTTTGCAGACCGCCATGCGCCACCACCTTGCCTGCCTTCTGTTGACCCTGTGTGCCCTGCCCTTGCAGGCCATGCCCCTCAGTCCGGCCCAGGAAGCCCGTCTTGCAGCCCTGCGCACGGCTACGGCAGCCGGGGCTGAAACCGATCCTGCCATCATCGCCAGCTGGCCGCCGGCACGCCAGATTGCCGTACTGCAATGCCAGCCGGTGGTCGCCCGTGAATTGCAGCAGCACTACCCGTGGGTGGACGAGGTGCAACTGGGCGAAGAAGGACGACCGCTGGCCCTGCACGCCAACACCCGCCTGACCGGCGAAGGCCATGTCCAGCTTGGCGGCAGCTGGCATTCGTTCAGCTTTGACTGCCTGCTTGATCCGGCCACGGGGACGGTGAGCCGGGTGACTTACCGGATGAACCACTGACCGGGTGTACGGCAGACACAGCCAAAAACGCTGCAACCGGCACCCGCAGCCCTGCCCGTCCAGCCGGCGGGGCTGGTAAACTCGGGCGCCATGGCTATCCCGTTCCGTTTGGTCCTGCTCGCTCCGCTGTTGCTGGTGGCAGCCTGCGCC
Organism: Laribacter sp.; assembly: GCA_018055005.1. Taxonomy (GTDB): domain Bacteria; phylum Pseudomonadota; class Gammaproteobacteria; order Burkholderiales; family Aquaspirillaceae; genus Laribacter. The sequence continues at coordinate 13,450 of JAGPIM010000040.1, read as the reverse complement.
AGCACTCCCGACTATCCTCCTGCCGGTTACGGCCAGTACCGCGTGCAGCCAGGCGACACGCTCTATCGCATCGCCCGCGTGCATAACCAGACCGTGGCCAACCTCGCGCGCTGGAACCGCATCTCCGACACGTCGGACATCCAGGCGGGCCAGCTGCTGCGGGTAATTGCTCCGGCTGGCGATACGGTTGCCAGCAGCACCCCTTCCCGCCCTGCTGCCGGCAGCAAGCCCAAACCCAAACCGGCACCGCCCGCCAGTACGGCCAAACCCAGACCACCAGCAGGCGGCATCACGCTGGCCTGGCCGGCACAGGGAACACTGCTGGCAGGATTCACTTCGGCCAACAAGGGCATCGACATCAGTGGCAAGGCCGGTGATCCGGTCAAGGCTGCCGCCAGCGGCAAGGTGGTCTATGCCGGGGCCGGCATCAAGAGTTACGGCAACCTGCTGATCCTGCGCCACAGTGACGACTGGCTGACGGCCTATGCCCACAACCAGCAGTTGCTGGTCAAGGAAAACCAGACGGTCAAGGCCGGCCAGACCATTGCCCGCATGGGCAACAGCGGCACCGACCGGGTGAAGCTGCATTTCGAGCTGCGCTACAAGGGCAACGCGACCGATCCCCGCCCCTACCTGCGCTGACGGTCCTGCACATGAATACGCCCGGGCTGTCCGTCTGCCGGCAGCCCGGGCGCAGTTGCTCCGGAGGTCAGTCCAGCTTGTACTGGGCTTTCAGCCAGAAAGTCCGGCCCGGTTCGTTGATGCGGTAGGTCTGGATCAGCCCGCCGACATCCACAAGGTCCTGCTTGCTGACAAATTCCGAATACGCTTTGTCAAACAGGTTGTCGACGCCTGCAGTCAGGCTCAGGCGCTTGGTCGGCTTGTAGCCGCCATGCAGGGACAAGACCCCAAAGCCGGCACTTTCTCCCAGATCCTGCCCGGCAATATTGCCTTTGCCGGTGTCATAGCGGTTTTGTGCAGTCACCAGCCGCCACAGGGCGCCAGCACTCCAGACCTGATTGTCCCACTCCAGCCCCAGCCGGGCTTCCAGCGGCGGAATCTGGGCCAGCGGCGTCTGGTCGGTCTTGTTGGTACCGTGTGTGTAGGCCAGGGTGGCGTCCGCTTTCAGGCTGGCCGAAATGCGGTAGGACAAACCGGCCTCACCGCCCCAGGTACGGGCATCCACATTGCGGGTCAGGTTTTGCCTGGTGCTGTTGTCGATCAGGATGAAGTCATTGATTTCGTTGTAGAACGCGGACACGCTGCCGGTCCATGCTCCGGATTTCCAGTTCACACCGGTATCCAGCTGGGTGTTTTTCTCCGGCCGGGTGCTCAGGAACGAGCTGTTGTCCAATCCGCCCGCCGCATTCAGGCTGTTGCGGTTGAACTCCCAGAAATCCGGAAACCGCTCGACATGCCCCAGCCCGGCATACCAGGTGGAACCGCCGATATCCTGCTCATAGCGCACGAAACCGCTGGTGAGCTGGTCATCCCGGTTGCGGCCATAGGTGGATTTTCCCTGCCGGTCATCCTTGCCGCGCCACCAGTCGTGGCGCAGTCCGGCAATCACGCGCTTGTCGTCGGCCATGCTCTGGTGCCACTCACCGAACAGGCCGATCTGGTCAAAGGTGAAGTTCTCGTCATAAGGCTGGTTGACGTAATTTTCGACCGTGGCACCCTTGCCGGCACGAAAACGGTGGCGGTTATTCTGCTGGTCTACCCCCAGCTTGATTTCGGTTGCCCCGGCCGGCTGCAAGGTGGCCATGATCTTGCCGCCCGTGGTGCGGCGGTCCGGGTTGCTCACGGCCAGACCGGAAACAGCCGGTGCCGGCCGCAGGCTGTAGTTGTCCATGACGTGATCGATGTAGTTGTAATAAATCTGAGCTTCCAGTGCGGTAAGCCAGGGCGTCAGGTCGACCTTTTCAAAGCGCAGCCCGTATCCCTCGCGTGCAAACTTCACGCCATCCATGCTGCGGTCGGCATAGGCAGCCTCGCCATCACTGCGGGCCGCTTCGAATTCGATGCGGGTATCACGGTCCGGCGTCCAGCCCAGAAGGAGGTTGCCGCTCCAGCGGTGAAAAGCTGAATGCACGCGGTCACCGTTGCCGTCGGTGTAATCGTTGGCATGACTGTTGGTGGCGATGGCACGCACGTACCCCAAAGGATTGCCGGCAGTCACGTCGGCCACTTCGTCGTGCCGTGTGGCCGAACCTGCCAGCCCACTGAGGGTGCCGCGCACGCCTGGTTCAGCAAAGGGCTTGACCTTGCGGTCAAAGAGTACGGTAGCGGCCATGTTGCCCGGTCCCCAGAGGACGGTTTGCGGCCCCTTGATGATGGTCAGGCTGTCGTAGGCTTCCGGGAATACATAGGCCGTGGGCGGATCCATGCGCCCGCCACAGCCGCCGTAGATGAATTCGCCATCCATCAGCACATTGATGCGCGAACCAGCCATGCCGCGAAAGACCGGATCACCATCGGTGCCGCCTTTGCGTACGACGGAAAAACCCGGAATGGTCTTGAGGATGTCGGCACCGTCATGAGCCGGAACAGGCTGGCGAGGAGCCTTGGGGTCAGTGGTGACGACCAGAGGGGCCGTGGTTGGACTGGCTGTCACAACGGTTTCGGCCAGTTCGGTGTCTGCCGTCTGAGCCTGGGCCAGAGCGGAAAAGGCAGATGCCACCGCAAGCATGGAATACTTTAAACGCATTGCTAGACCTATCTACAAAAGACATCCGATTATAGAAAGGTCAAAACAACAAACCCTGCGACACAGTGTCGCAGGGTTTGGCGCAATCAACGCCCAGCGGGCAAAACAACGATAGGCAACGATCAGAGCAACAGCAACAGGCTCACTCCTACCAACAGGCCGGAATACATCATGCCCAGCCACTGTCTGCGCTGATGAGGACGGCGCATCGGTACATCACCGAACGAACGACGGACATCGTATTCGCCGTACAGCTTGGCTTCCTTGCTGAGATCGTCCCACATGGCGCACTCCCGTTACATTGCATTGCCTTATGTAACGCATTGTAAGCACCTGTTTACCGATGTGCAAGGCCTGTCTTGCGGAACGCGCGCTTATTTGTCAACCCCTGTGGCAACGGGCGAACGGGCAGCCAAAAGTCGTAACCGCAGCGCATCATAGATCGGCAATTGCCCCAGCCAGAACGGGATGATGGCCGCTGGCAGGCAGGCCAGCAGCATGGGCACGACCAGGCGGCCGGTTGCGGTCATCTCCAGGATCAGCACGATACCTGTCAGCGGTGCCCTGACTGACGAAGCAAACATCGCGCCCATCCCTACGATGGTACAAATGCGCCAGTCCAGTCCGAGGCCAGGAAACCATCCCGTCATGGCCGCACAAAAGAGCGCACCCTGCACTGCCCCCATGGCCAGCATCGGGGCAAACAGCCCTCCGGACATCCCCATCGAATAAGACATCGGCCCTAACCCCAGCCGCACCAGCCACAACAGGCACAACGTGGCCAGCAACCAGGGACCGGACAGCAGCTGCTGCACCAGCTGTTCGCCGCCCCCGACAAACTCCGGTGCAAACCAGACCAGCAGCGACAGCACTGCAGCACATGCACTGCCCCGCAGCCAGAACGGCACCATGTCCAGCCACCTGAACAGGCTCAGCCCTCCCAGGATGGCACTGTTGTAGAGCACGCCGGCAAATCCGGTCAGCAAGCCCAGCAGGACATAAAACGGCAGGACATACAGGGAAGGTTCGGCCAGGGCCTGCACATGGAAAACCGGCTGCGGCCCGAGGATGAACTGCGTCACCGGTACGGCTACGGCACAGGCAATCATGCTGATGGTGACCAGCCGCGTGCGCGCAACGTGGGTCAGCTCTTCCAGCGCAAACAACAATCCGCCCAGCGGAGCGCTGAAAGCCACGGCCAGCCCGGCACCCGCAAGGCTGGCCACCAGAATGCGCCGGTCTTGTGCAGAGGCCCAGTGGTGACGGCCGAACACGCCACCGATATAGGCGCCCATCTGCACGACCGGCCCCTCGCGCCCCAGGGCATAGCCGGACGACAGGGCCAGCACGCCACTGACAAACTTCACCGGCAGGAATTTCCAGTCACGCTCGATGGGCAATTCATTGCGCCAGATGGCCTCGATCCGCTGGATGCCGCTGCCGGCAGCTGACGGCATGAAGCGGCGTACCAGCCACATGGAGACAATGGTGATGGCAGAGGCAGTCACCCAGACCAGCAAGAATCCGCCCACGCCACCGACATGGCGCATCCATGCATAAAGTGCAGCCATTTCCCGGAAGCCATGCTGCACCGACAAGCGGAACAGTGATCCGACCAAGGCCACGCACACGGCAGCACCAATTGCGAGCAGACCGATCCGGACCAGCCCCGTCAGGGACTCTCCGGTATCGGCCTTGTCAAAAGCAGGATCGGCAGACGGTGCCTGATCGCGGGAAAAAAGTCGCATGAATGAAACAAAAACAGTCAGTCAGGGCCCGGCGACGGCCGCGCCACGCCCGGCGGGCCATCAACAGCCAACGGCGTCGCGGGCAAATCATATGCATAGCAGCCCCGCGGCTGAAGCGACAGGGGTTTTTCAAGCGAAGCCCGTGCCAGCAGCGCGGCATCAGCAAAAACCTCCAGCGGATGTGCATCGGCCAGGATCCGCCCCTCGTGCAGCACGATCACCCGGGTGCAGACATCCAGAACCAGGTCGAGGTCATGCGTGGCAATGATCTTGGTGTGCTCAAACGTTTGCAGAAGGTGAATCAGACGCCTGCGTGCCCCCGGATCCAGCGCATCGGAAGGTTCGTCCAGAATCAGCACGTCCGGATGCATGGCCAGCACGCCGGCAATCGCCACTGCCCGTTTCTGCCCGCCCGAAAGCTGCCATGGTGCACGCTCGGCCAGGTGTGCAGCCCCGACGGTTTGCAGCGCCTGCATGGTGACAGTCCGCACATCCTCGGCCGACATCCGCATGTTCAAAGGCCCGAAGGCCACATCGTCAAAAACCGTGGGCATGAAAAGCTGGTCATCGGGATTCTGGAACACCAGCCCGACATGACGGCGCAACTCGGGCAGATAAGCCTTGCTGATCCGGGCATTGCCCAGCCGGACCTCTCCTTGTGATGCAAAAAGGAAGCCGGTCAACAGCAGCAACAGGGTGGACTTGCCGGCCCCGTTGGCCCCAATGACTGCCACCGACTCGCCAGGCCTGACCGTAAAATCCACCTCATCCAGTGCCTGATGGCCATCAGGATAACAAAACCCCACATGGGAAACGGTCATCGTCAGATGGCTCATTCGTTTCATGCTCCAGACAACAAATGCCCCAGAACCACGGGCAAATCAATCACGCGGCACAACACGGCAAAACCGGTCCAGCCAGCAACAAACAGCGTATCCGTCCAGCGCCAGCGCCATTGCTGCACGAAGTGCAGTTCGCCGTCGTAGCCTCGGGCCTGCATGGCAGCATGGACCCGCATGGCCCGTGCAATCGACCGCGACATCACGCCCGAAAGCAGCAAACCGTAAAACCGTGGCGGCAGCGCATGGCGGCCATTGACTGCGCGCATCTGGTAGGCCCGGATACTGCGCAGCAACTCCTCGCCGATCACGAACACATAGCGGTACAGAAACAGGAGCTGGTTGGCAAACACGCGCGGCACTCCCATCTGCGAGAGTGCCTTGCTCACGCGGTTCATGCCGGTGGTTGCCACCAGCAGGAATGCGGCCGATACGGCAATCAGGAAACGCAGCATGATCGAGGCAAACGTCAGCCAGCCCGCTGCAATCTCCCCTCCCCACGGCATGGCAACCGGTGTCCGGTCCAGCCACGGGTTGAGGATGCCGACAAAAAAGGCAAATGGCAGGGCGAGCAACAGGCGGGAAGCCAGCCAACGCAGGGGGATTTCACCCAGCGACAGCAGGCAGACCGGAAACAGCAAGAGCGGCAGCAAGGCACTGACAGCATGGGGCGGATGCGCCGCCGCGCCGATCAGGATCGCAAACACGGCAATCACCTTGGCACGAGGATCAATCCGGGTCGCAGCCGTGTCCTGCCCGGCAAAATGGTCCATGCGCCGGATGGACCACAGCGCCGTATCAATCCCGTTCATGCAAGGCAGCCCCTCTCCTGACACCCGATTGGATTGCATCCGGACGATCGTGCTGCACCACGCTGGCAGGCATCCCGCGCCCGCCCGGGCAACCGCCTGCCAAGGCAGAATCATCTTTCAGCCAGGCAAAAATACCGTCACGGGTACTGGCGGTCATTTTCCGGTGCCGTGCTGGTCTGGCCGGCATTCAATGCTCCCGTCACAAGAAACCCGTTGTCCTTAGGAAGCTAGTGCACACCACAGGAATTTGCTGCCTTCTGTCAGCGATGGCGGCTGAAAGGCACACACAGGCAGGTCAACGGCGCGCCGGATAACCTCTTCGAATGCAACCAGCCCTGGAAACGCATTTCCAGCCTGCCTGTCCGGCAGAGAACCAACGGGCCTTTGACGCGCCAACTCATCTGAAAGGCTGAGCTGGCCTTGCCCGGATCGTAAGGCAGTGCAGCGACAAAGTGGATGCCCTCACCGGTCAGTCAGATGTTCTCGTCGTGACGGCGCAAAACATCGCTTCGGATGGCGTCGCCCGGCACTCGGCCCTGGGCATTGAAACGGTGAGCATCACCCACGATCCGCAGCAGCTTGCTGTAGTCGTGCCCGCGCAGCCCGTAGTGGTACTGCCTGCGGTCTTGTGCAGCAAGTCTGCACTCGGTTCAGGCTCATGCTTTGTATCCGGCGGACAGCGTGACCGCGTTTCCACCCCCATGAGGGCAGGGAAAATCCCGACTGGAACTGGACGACCGGACAATCGGTTGAAGTGTTGCCGGCCGGGCATCAGGCACAAGAAGGCCACAAGGCTTTCCTGCACCGATGCCGCAGCCAGATAGAATCAGTGCGCCAGGATCTGGTCGAATACGCCACCATCGCTGAAATGCTTGTCCTGCACTGCCGGCCAGCCACCCAGTTCACCGATGGTCACCAGCCTGACGGGCGGAAAACCGGCAGCAGACTCCCTGGCGACAACCGGATCGGTCGGGCGGTAAAAATGCCGAACGGCAATGTGCTGGGCGGCCGGGGTATAGAGGTAGCGCAGGTAGGCCTCTGCCACCTTGCGCGTACCATGCCGGTCGGCGACCTTGTCCACCAGCGCCACTGGCGGTTCGGCCTTGATCGACAGGGGCGGAACCACCAGATCAAACTTGTCCGGTCCCAGCTCGTTGCGCGCCATCAGGGCCTCGTTTTCCCACGCCAGCAGGACGTCCCCCATGCCTCGCTGCACGAAAGTCATGGTGGCACCACGAGCCCCCGTATCCAGTACCGGCACGTTGGCGTACAGGCGACGCAGGTATTGCTGGGCACTGGCCTCGGTAGCTCCCGGCTGGCGCTTGGCCCAGGCATAGGCCGCCAGATAGTTCCAGCGTGCGCCACCGGACGTTTTCGGATTGGGGGTAATCACCTGCACGCCAGGACGGACCAGATCACTCCAGTCATGAATCTGTTTGGGATTGCCCTTGCGGACCAGAAACACGATGGTCGATGTGAATGGCGTGCTGTTGTACGGCAGGCGTTTTTGCCAGCCGGCCGGCAGTTTGCCGGTCAGCCTGGCGATTTCGTCAATATCGCTGGCCAGCGCCAGTGTCACCACGTCGGCCTCCAGCCCATCAACCACTGAGCGGGCCTGCTTGCCGGAACCGCCGTGCGACTGCTTGATGGTCAGCGCTTCGCCACTGCGCTGAAGCCAGTCACGGCTGAAGTCGCTGTTGATGTCTTTGTAAAGCTCTCGCGTCGGGTCATATGACACGTTAAGCAACGTTGTGTCGGCCATGGTGGTGACCGACCAGAAGAGGAGCGCAACCGTGGCAAACAGGGATCGGGATTTCATCTGGCTCACCATTGATGTCTGATTAGGGTGATGCCATTTTGATGCCCGTCATATATTCCAACAAAGAATAAATTACTGGATTTAAATCTCGAAAAAGAATAAAGAATGACTATCTGACCTGTGCCCTGCCAACCGCAAGTCACGGACGCTCACGAAACAGGCAATGAAAAACGCCGTGAACACATGGTTCACGGCGTTGAATCTTGGCTCCCCGACCTGGGCTCGAACCAGGGACCTACGGATTAACAGTCCGGCGCTCTACCGACTGAGCTATCGGGGAAAACAGGTTGCGGATGTTACTGGGCAAGACCGGATGTGTCAACGCTCCGGCAAGTCATCCTGACCTGCATCAAACCTGCCGCCCTCCCGGGGAAGGGCGGCAAGGTTTCATCCGCTTACGGATGCTGGCGCGTTTCCACCTGGGCAAGACCCGCAGCCTCGCTCCGGGATGCCCCGGCGCCGGCAGGCTGAGCCAGCATGTCCCGACGGCGACGCACTTGCGGTGCAGCCTCAACAGCCGGAGAAGACTCGACCGCAGCAGCCTCATGCTGGGTTTCCACCCGGACCAGTGACGGAACCGGAGTCTGACCGGCAGCCTGCTGGCGCAATACATCGCGGCGACGCAGACCATGGGCAGTGGCATTTTCCGCAACAGGAGCAGCCGCTTCTTTGACTGCCTGCTGGGTGCGGACCTGAACCAGCCCCGCCGAAGCAGCGTCGGACACAACAGCAGGTGCTACAACTTCCGTCGCTGCCTCTGCCGCCTGCACGACCAGTACGCTGGCACTGACGACTTCCGGTCCGGCGACATCTGCAGCAGGCATGGTTTCCTGGACCGATACCACACCGGCAGCTTCCACCGGTTCGATAACCGGAGCAGGCACTTCCACGACCGGCTGGCTGGTCTCGGCCACCGGGCTTTCCTCACGAACCGGCTCAGGTTCGCTCACCACAGACTGCACCGGCTCGACAACTGCTGCTTCAGCAGTCCGGGCAACCGGAGCCGCCTGGAGCGGCACGGTGCTGGCTGCCGTTTCTGCGGTGTCAATCCCGGCAACATCCGGTTGCAGTCCGGCAACAGCCTCGACGGCCTTCTCCGGCGCTGCGACAACCGGTGCCACCGGCACAACAACTTCCACCGCAACCGGCAAGATGCCTGCCTCGGATGCTGCGGCCTCTGCATCGCTGCTGGCCACCACGGCAGTCTCGGCGGCCTCCGGACGACGCTCGCCACCACGGCGACCGCGACGACGGCGCTGACTGCGCTCGCGTCCGTTTTCTGCCGTAGTTGCCGGATCATTGTGCTCCTCGTCGGCTGGCGGCAGATCGCCCATGGTGACCGGCTTGCCGTCCGGACTGTTGTCCAGCTCCTTGTTCGGCACATCCTGTCCGGCATGCGGCTCACGGCGGCGTTCACGACGGCGTTCGCGCGTAGCCGGGGTGGCAGCATTGTCAGCCACTACAACCGGGGTAGCCGGCGTGGCCGTCACGTCCGTCGCAGCCTCGGCCGCCGGCATGCGCTGGTTGCGGTTTTCGTCACGCGGGCGACGTTCACGGCGCTCACTGCCGCGTTCACTCCGCTCCGGCTGACGGTTGTCGCGGTTTTCCTGGCGCTCGGTACGTTCGCCACCCCGGTCAGCATTGCGCTCGGAGCGTTCATCGCGACGGTCACGACGGCCGTTTTCGGTTTCGCCATCCTGCTGGCGACGACGCTGTTCTTCATGCTTGGCACGCGACTGCTTGCGGTCACGTTTCTGGTTGGCATCACCGGTAGCTGCCGGCGCTGCGGACCGGTTGCCACCGCGCGAACCGGAAGCCGGTTTGCGCTGCTCACGGCCTTGTGCGGCGGCAGGGGCCGGAACCTCGGCCTGAGGCTGGCTGTCACCACGCAACCAGCCCAGTACACGGGCCAGCAGGCCCGGACGGGCTGCTGCCGGTACAGCAGCGGCCGGCCGGGTTTCGCGTGCTTCCGGCGCCGGCTGCTGCGGGGTGATGCCCTGCACGGCTGCCTGCGGACGCTCCGGCTTGCTGCGGTCCTGCAGGTAGGTGTCAACTGCGTCGCCTTCCGGTTCCTTGACCAGGGTGTAACTCGGCGCAAAGAACTCTTCCGCCTGTTCCAGCAGCTCGTCACGCCGTACGCGCACGATCTTGTAATGCGGGGTTTCGAGGTGGATGTTGGGGATCAGCACGATGCCGACCTTGAGCCGGGCCTCGATGCCGAAAAGGTCGGCTCGTTTTTCGTTGAGCAGGAAGGTGGCCACATCGACCGGCACCTGGGCATGTACGGCACCGGTGTTTTCCTTCATGGCCTCTTCGGTCAGGATGCGCAGGATGTTCAGGGCCGACGACTCGGTACCGCGGATGAAACCGGTGCCGCTGCAACGCGGGCACGGAATGTGGCTGGTTTCGCCAAGGCTCGGTTGCAGGCGCTGGCGCGACAGCTCCAGCAGGCCGAAGCGCGACAGCTTGCCCATCTGCACGCGGGCACGATCAGCCTTGAGTGCATCCTTGAGGCGCTGTTCGACTTCACGCTGGTTCTTGGGGTTTTCCATGTCGATGAAATCGATCACCACCAGGCCGCCCAGGTCACGCAGGCGCAGCTGGCGGGCAATTTCATCAGCCGCTTCCAGGTTGGTGTTGCAGGCGGTGGTTTCGATGTCGGCACCCTTGGTGGCGCGTGCCGAGTTGACGTCGATCGAAACCAGCGCTTCGGTATGGTCGATCACGATGGCACCACCCGACGGCAGGGCAACCTGGCGCGAGAAAGCGGTTTCGATCTGGTGTTCGATCTGGAAGCGCGAGAACAGCGGGACGTCGTCCTTGTAGAGCTTGATGCGGTTGACGTTGCCCGGCATCACGTGGCTCATGAACTGGCGCGCCTGGTCCCAGATTTCCTCGGTGTCGACAAGGATTTCGCCGATTTCCGGCTGGAAATAGTCACGGATGGCACGGATGACCAGACTGCCTTCCTGGAAAATCAGGAACGGCGCAGTCTGGGCGCTGGCAGCGGATTCGACTGCCGTCCACAGCTGCATCAGGTAGTTGAGGTCCCACTGCAGTTCTTCCAGCGAGCGGCCGATACCTGCAGTACGGGCGATCAGGCTCATGCCTTGCGGGGTTTGCAGCTGGCCCATCAGCTCGCGCAACTCGTTGCGCTCTTCGCCCTCGATGCGACGCGACACGCCACCGCCACGTGGGTTGTTTGGCATCAGCACCAGATAACGGCCGGCGAGGCTGACGTAGGTGGTCAGGGCTGCGCCCTTGTTGCCGCGCTCGTCCTTTTCAACCTGGACGATGAGTTCCTGTCCCTCGGACAGCACGTCCTGGATGCGCGGGCGGCCACCTTCGTGATTCTTGAAATAGGTGCGCGAAACTTCCTTGAACGGCAGAAAGCCGTGGCGGTCGGTTCCGTAGTCGACGAAACAGGCTTCCAGCGATGGCTCGATCCGGGTGATGACCCCCTTGTAGATGTTGCCCTTGCGCTGCTCCTTGCCAACGGTTTCGATATCCAGATCGACGAGCTTCTGCCCGTCGACAATGGCTACGCGCAGCTCTTCGGCCTGCGTAGCGTTAAACAGCATACGTTTCATGTAACGTTCCCGGTACGCACGTCGCACGGGATGAAGGCAGCCAGTATTTGACCGCTGCCCGGGCCGCCAAAGCGGGCCGTCCGGACAACGTTGACCGAAGATGCGCCACAGATCGAATAAAGAACGGGAACGGTTCGGTTAGCCGGCGTCTTATTTCATCACAGCCCGGCCTGTCCGGCATGGCAGGAGCCGGTGGCAATCGGACCGCCCAGACTGGCAACGACAGGCGAAACCGGCGCCGAGGGGGCTGTGTCGGGTCAAACTTTGCTGCATGGCTTCCTGACTGGCTAGGCATCAGGAAGCAGGAACTTGCTTGGGTGCGTCGTGCGCGTAAATGCATTAACATCGCTACTTTTCGGTGAGCGAAACAACCGCCGCCGCCTGCCTTGATTTTGCACCGCGTCAGGTCGACACCCTGAGTGCCGCCGGTAGTGCCGCTGCGACCGGCAGGAGACGAAATCATCATTTCAACCTGGTTCGCAGCGCAGTGGTTCGCGTCTTCCGTTGCCGCAGCACCAGAGTCGCAAAGCGACCGGAAGTATAAGCAATATGACACCCCCGAGCAAAGATTCCGTCACCTTCCACACCATCACCGACGACGAGGCCGGACAGCGCCTCGACAACTGGCTGATCAAAATCCTCAAGGGTGTACCCAAAAGCCACGTTTACCGCATCGTGCGCGGCGGAGAAGTCCGGATCAACAAGGGCCGCTGCCAGGTCGACCAGCGCGTGGAAGCCGGTGACGTCGTCCGCATCCCGCCCATCCGAATTGCCGAACGCCCGGCCTCCACACGTCCGGTTCCGGCCGCGGCCTTTCCGGTCGTCTTCGAAGATGATGCCCTGCTGGTGATCGACAAGCCTTGCGGCGTTGCCGTCCACGGTGGCTCCGGCGTCAGCTTCGGCGTGATCGAACAGCTGCGGGCCGCCCGTCCGCAGGCAAAATTCCTGGAACTGGTCCACCGGCTGGACCGCGACACATCCGGCCTGTTGCTGATCGCCAAAAAGCGTTCGGCACTCGTGGCCCTGCACGACATGATCCGCCGCAACATGCTCGACAAGCGCTATCTGGCGCTCGGCGTCGGCCGCTGGAATCCGGCCCGCAAGTCGGTCAAGAAGCCGCTGACCAAATACACCCTGCCCGATGGCGAGCGCCGGGTGCGGGTGGACGAAGCCGGCGGCCAGGCCTCGCACACCGATTTCCGCATCGTGCGCAGCTTTGCCGGCCATACGCTGGTCGAAGCCACCTTGCAGACCGGCCGCACACACCAGATTCGCGTCCACATGCAGTCGGCCGACTGCCCGATTGCCGGCGACGACAAATACGGTGATTACGCAACCAACAAGGAGCTGGCCCGGCAGGGACTCAAACGCATGTTCCTGCATGCCTGGCAGCTGCGCCTGCAACACCCGCTGACCGGACAGCCGCTGGAATTCCGCGCCCCGCTGCCGGACGAACTCAACCGTTTCATCGAGACACTGCCCGAATGACCACTCCCGTTTTCGACCTGCTGGTATTCGACTGGGACGGCACCCTGATGGATTCGACCGCCCATATCGTGCGCTCGATCCAGCGTGCCTGCGCCAGCCTTGACCTGCCCGTGCCCGACAACAGCTCAGCCGCCTACGTGATCGGGCTCGGACTGACCGATGCCATGCGCCACGTCAGCCCGGGCCTGCCGGAAGCGCGTTACGCCGACATGGTCGACGCTTACCGGCGTTTCTTTTTTGATCCGGAAGACGACGTGCAGCTGTTTGCCGGAGTGGCTGATGCGCTCTGCCACTACCGGGAACAAGGCTATTTCCTGGCCATCGCGACCGGCAAAAGCCGCCCCGGACTGGACCGGGTGCTTGAGCAGACCGGCATTGCCGGACTGTTCGATGCCACCCGCACGGTCAACGAATGCGCCTCCAAGCCGAATCCGCAGATGCTGGACG
>JAGPIM010000186.1 GCA_018055005.1 Laribacter sp. | reverse complement strand
GATCTCGTCCGGGTCCAGCTGCCTGATCAGCGTGTCGTAAAACACGATGCGCTTGGCGGCACCAAAGCCCGTGAAATAGGCATTGCCGTGACTGGAGCGCTTTGAACCATCGATCACGAACACGCCGCTGCTGCGAAAACCGCAGCGGGCCAGCAGGGCGTCGATGCGCTGCTTCAGCTCGCCGTCCTGCAAGGGTTCGAAGCGGTTGAAAACCGGAGCGATCACGGTCGGAAACAGCCACATCATCGCCAGCGAAAATCCGCTCCAGACCAGCCAGGTCCACAGCCACCACTGCGAGCCGGCTGCGACAAACAGCCACAACACCAGTGCCAGCAGCGGTATGCCCAGTACCAGCCCGACGACGATGCCCTTGATCTGGTCGAGGATGAACAGGCCCAACGGCATGCGGTTGAAGCCGAAGCGGGCCTCGATCACAAAGGTGGAATACAGCGTGGAGGGCAACCCCACGGCACCGCTGATGGCCAGCACCGCCACAAACAGTGCCACGCCCTGGGCGATGCCGCCGGCCGGCAGCCAGTAGCTGACCGCACTCTGCAGCCAGGCAATGCCGCCTCCCAGTGTCAGCGCCAGCAACAGCAGGGTGTCGACAATGGCGGCAATCTGCGACAGACGCACCCTGGCTTGCGTGTAGTCCGCCGCCAGCTGGTGGTCGGCAAGGCTGAAACGGCCGGCAAACGCAGCCGGCACGGAGTTGCGGTGGCGGCTGACGGATTGCAGTTGCCGGCCAGCCAGCCACAGCCGCAAGAACAGCGTCAGGCTGATGGCAGTCAGAAACAGGCAGGTAATGGCTTCGGCTGACATGTTCGCATCGGCAGTAAATGAAGAAAGCGCAGGCATTGTACGCGCCATGACTGCGAGACAGCGTCCGGCATGCATGGCAAGAGATTTGTCTCAGGACAGATCAGCCGGAAGGCTTCCCTCATAGAATGGACGACAAGTCACACGCCGGCCGGGGAGAATCATCATCATGAGTTTGTTCAGCTTTTTTGCCGGCAAGTTCCTGTTTGCACTGGCAGCCCTGCTGCCCATCATCAATCCGCCCGGCCTTGTGCCGATTTTCCTGTCGCTGACCTCGCGCAATACCCGCGAACAGCGGCAGTTTCTCGCCCGCCGCATCGCCATTTACGGCTTCGTGCTGCTGGCCGGCAGCATGTTCATCGGGTCTTATCTCTTGTCGTTTTTTGGCGTATCGCTGCCGGTGGTGCAGCTGGGCGGCGGCTTGCTGCTGACCTTTACCGCCTGGCGCATGCTTAACGACACGCCGGCCGAACACAATGCCCACGCACCAGAACCCGAACACATCGACCAGACCCAGCTCAAGCAGCGTGCCTTTTATCCCCTGGGGTTTCCGCTGACGGTGGGGCCGGGATCAGTGTCGGTTTCGATCACCATTGGTGCGACCTTTTTCCACTCCAACCACAATTTCGTGCAGCTGGCGCTGACTCCGGCAGCCAGCCTGCTGGCTGTGGCCGTGGTGTGTTACCTGATCTATCTCTGCTACCTGCACGCCGAAACCATGCTGCACCATCTGGGCCCGACCGGCGCGGTGGTGTTCCTGCGACTGTCGGCGTTCATTCTGGTGTGCCTTGGCATGCAGATCATGTGGAACGGCATCAGTGAACTGATCAGCGGCTGGGTGCAAAGCGAACTGGGCGCTTTGCCCCGCAGCCGCTAGGATTTCTGGTCAGGCGAACTTGAGCAGTACCATGCCGACAATCAGCATGGCCATGCCCAGCCAGCCTTGCAGGCGGATGCGCTGGCCGAACAGCGCCCAGCTCGCCAGCGCGGTGGCGAGGATGCCGAAGCCGCCCCAGACCGCATAGGCTACCGACAGTTCAATGCCTTCCAGCGCCACGAACAGGCAGGAGAACGCGGCAAGGATCATGGCGATCGACAGGATGCCGTAACCCTTGCGCCGGAAACCGTCAGACAGTTTCAGGAACAGGTTGGCACCCACTTCGAGGATGGTCGCCAGCACGATCATCAGCGCGTGCAACAGGGTGAAGGTTTCCAGCATCACGCTCTCCCGGCCGCCGGGACATCGGAGGACGGGCCTTCGTCGGTGCCGCGCTTCATCAGCGTGATGCCGATGATGATCGACAGCATGGCCAGCGTTTTGGCCAGCGACAGGCGTTCGTCGAAAATCCAGTAGCCCACGATGGAAATGATGATGATGCCGATGCCTTCCCACACGGCATAGGCCACGCCCACCGGCACGCGCACTACGGCCAGCGACAGCATGTAAAAGGAAAAGGCCAAGAGCACGCTCATGGCGGCCAGACCCAGCAGATTGCCGGTATCCGCGCCCCATTTGAGCAGGCTGGTACCCGTGACTTCGGCCGCGATTGCCGCGGCCAGATATAACCAGTAACGCATGAAAGACTCCCGAACCCGGAGGCTCGCCGCAACGAACCACCGGCGTCAGATCACAGGAAATGATGGACGGTGATGGGTTCGGGTGCGGCTACAATTCCCCGCGCCAGGCGCGTTCTTCATCAATGAAGCCCGACAGCGGCAGCCCGGCAGGAATGGGCAGATTCATGCAGTCAAAACGGTAAGGCAATGCGGCAAGGGTAGCGGCTGGGCGAATTTCAGGTCAAGTTTTCTGCATTATTGATGAGTGCGCCAAGGCAGTCCGGGCACAGGCAGGAAGCAGCCGCCTCCGGTACCGGCAGCGTGGCCGGCAGATCCTGGCACCAGCAACCGCCAGACCGGCCGCCCGTGCCGCAACCGAAGGCCGTGCCGCACTGCGGACAGGTCCGGTTCGGTGTGGTCTGGCTGGCGGCCAGCCGCTCAAGGACCGCTTGCCGTTCCGGTGCGGTCATGCCGGACCAGCGGCTGATTTCGTCGAGGGTGCGCCGGCAGCCCGTGCAGGTTCCGGAGGTGGCATTGGCCTGACAGAGGCCGATGCAGGGAGAGGCGGGCAGGGACATGGCACGAGGAGGCAGCGAGCAAAGGGGCGCGCATTGTAGCGGTCAAGTCGGCGGGTATCCATCCGCAGGCGTTGTCTCGCGCGTCAGACCGGCAGGTTTTCCAGCGTTAGCCACAGGCCGAACGGCACGAAACCGATGCTCATCAGGTTACCGATCAGCACGATGGACGCCATGCTGTCCGGCTCCTGCCGGTAATGCTCGGCCATCAGGAAATTGAGGACTGCCGGCGGCAGGGAGCCAAAGAGATAGACAATGCCGGCCAGCATCGGCGAAAGCCCCAGCCCGTAGACGGCAACAGCTGCACCGGCCAGACCGGTGACAGGTGTCAGCAGGCCGCCCAGCACACCGATGCGCCAGCCCGACAGCTTCACGTCGGTCATGCGCACGCCCAGGGCGAACAGCATCAGCGGGATGGTCATGTCTCCCAGCATCTTCAGCCCGATCAGGATGCCGGCCGGCAGCTGCCAGTGCAGCAGGCTGACGGCAATCCCCAGCGCCGTGGCAATCACGATAGGGTTGTAGAGCAGGCCGACAAAGCGGGTGGTGCGGCAGAAAATGTAGGCGCCCAGGGTGAAGTGCAGCAGGTTGGAGATCACGAACGCCACGACGAACCCGCTGAATCCTTCCGGGCCGAATGCCAGCAGGGCCAGTGGCAGGCCCATGTTGCCGCAGTTGTTGAACATGGCCGGCGGCAACAGGGTGCGCGGGCTGATGTGAAGCAGTCGGGCCAGGGGCCACGCCAGCAGGCCCGAAACCAGAATCACCAGCAGCACGGCCGGCAGGAGCTCCCACCAGCGGGCAAGGTCGAAATCCTTGCCTGCCATGGCGGAAAACACCAGCAACGGTACGCAGACATCCATGTTGAGGCGGTTGGTGACGGTCATGTCGGGCTTTTTCCAGCGGGCATAAAGCCAGCCGGCCAGCACCATGATGACGACGGGCAGGATGATGGTAACGATGCGCTCGAACATGGAGAGGGGCAGACAAAGGAAGATTGCCGGAGCAGGAGGCAGGCCCGGAGCGTGGTGGCGCTCCGGGCGACGCAAGCAGGGCGGCGAGTGACAGGGCCGGCCCTGTGTAACGGATCAGAACACGATGCTGACGCTGTGCTCGCCCTGCCAGCCGCGCAGGGAGGCCAGCAAGGCATCATCCGGCCGGACCCGCCAGCTGTCGTCAAGCTCGAGCTGGCAGCGGGCGGCGGCATTGCGGTAATCCAGCCGCACCGGGCAGCCTTCGGCAGAGCGGAAAGGCTCCAGCAGGGCTTTCAGGCGCGGTGCATCCAGCCGGGCAGCCGGTGTCGTCAGCCGCAGGTAGCGGGCGAAGCGGGCACGGGCTTCGGACAGGTCCAGTGCCTGGTCGGCGATGATGCGCAGTCCGCCGGAATAGTCATCCTGACTGACCTTGCCTTCAACGATGAGGATGCTGTCTTCCTTGAGCTTGTGGCGGGCCGCATCGAAGGACTCGCTGAAGAACGACACTTCCAGCTTGGCCGTGCCGTCGTCCAGCTGCACGAAGGCCATCTTGCCGCGATTGCCGACCTTGGTCCGCACGCCCATGATGGTGCCGGCCAGCCATTGCGGTTCCTTTTTCGGAGCGATCCGGTTGAGCGGCGTCTTGACCAGCCGGCGTACGGTGTCGGCGTGGGCGTGGAACGGGTGGCCGGACAGGAAAAAGCCGATGGCGGTTTTTTCTTCGGTCAGGCGGGTGGCTTCGTCCCACGGACGGACTTGCGTCATTTCCACGGCGGGTGCCGCGCTGGTGTCCAGCAGGTCGAACAGCCCGCCCTGGTTGGCGTTTTGCGCTTCCTGTTCGGCCATGGTCATGGCCAGTTCGACGTTGGCGATCAGGCGGGCACGGTTGGGTTCCAGCGTATCGAATGCGCCGGCACGGATCAGGGCTTCGATGGTGCGGCGGTTGACGATGCGCTTGTCGGTGCGGCGGCAGAAATCGAACAAGTTGGCAAACCGGCCGCCTTCCTTGCGCACGGCCTCGATATGTTCGACGGCTGCCTGCCCGGTGCCCTTGATGGCACCCAGTGCATAACGGATGCGTCTGGCATCGACCGGCACGAAGCGGTAGACGCTTTCGTTGACGTCCGGCGGCAGGAATTCCAGCTGGTTGGCGAGGCTGTCGTCGTAGAACACCCGCAACTGGTCGGTGTTGTCGAGTTCCGACGACATGGTGGCGGCCATGAAGGCCGACGGGTAGTGGGCCTTGAGCCAGGCCGTCTGGTAGCTCACCACCGCGTAGGCAGCCGTGTGCGACTTGTTGAAACCGTACTCGGC
>JAGPIM010000185.1 GCA_018055005.1 Laribacter sp. | reverse complement strand
CTCGACGAGGCGCTGGCGATCAAGAACACCGCCATTGCCGAAGAACTGGCCCTGCCGCCGGTCAAGATCCACTGCTCGATCCTGGCCGAAGATGCCATCAAGGCCGCCGTCAAGGATTACCGCGAAAAGCACGGCAGCCAGGAATAAGGAGAGCAGCATGGCGATTACCCTGAGCGAACGCGCCGCCACCCATGTGCTGAATTTCCTTGCCCGCCGTGGCAAGGGCGTGGGGCTGCGGCTGGGGGTCAAGACCTCGGGCTGTTCGGGCATGGCCTACAAACTGGAATTTGTCGACGTGCCCGACCCTGACGACATCAGCTTTGAAAGCCATGGCGTGACCGTGTTTACCGACGCCAAGAGCCTGGCCTACATCGACGGCACCGAACTTGATTACACCAAGGAAGGCCTGAACGAGGGTTTCCGGTTCAACAACCCCAACGTCAAGAACGAGTGCGGTTGCGGCGAAAGTTTCAACGTCTGATACCGATTCCGGCCGGTGTGCCGTCCGTAACCGGATGGCTGCCGGCCTTTTTGCTGCCGAGTGCTGTCATGTCGTATTTTGAGCTGTTCGATTTGCCCGTCCGCTTTGCGGTCGACGGCGAAGCCCTGGAAACGGCGTACCGCAAGGTACAGGCCGAAGTGCATCCCGACCGCTTTGCCTCTGCCCCCGAAGCCGAACGTCGGCGTGCGCTGGAGCTGGCCACCGAGGCCAATGAGGCATTCCAGACCCTGCGCTCTCCGGTGGCGCGGGCCCGCTACCTGCTGCAACTGCACGGCATCGACACGCAGGAAGAAACCAACACCGCCATGCCGGTGGATTTCCTGATGGCGCAGATGGAATGGCGTGAAGCCGTGGCCGATGCCCGTGCTGCCAGCGATGTCGAAGGTCTGGAGCAACTGGCCGCCGCCGTGCATGCTGACCGGGATGAGCTGGTCGCCGCACTGGTCCGGTCGCTGGACGTGACGCAGGAATATGACGTTGCCGCGCTTGGCGTGAGAAAATTGCGTTTTCTCGACAAGCTCGACCAGGAAATCGGCGACGCCATCGAGTCGCTGCTGTTCTGATTGCCGCCAGCCCCGGCCGGCTTGCCGCCACCCGTTCAAAGATTGCCCATGGCTCTGTTGCAGATTGCTGAACCCGGCCTGTCCGCCGCTCCCCACCAACATCGTCTGGCGGTCGGTATCGACCTCGGTACCACCAATTCGCTGGTCGCCACCGTGCGCAGCGGTGCGGCCACCGTCCTGCCGGACGAGCATGGCTACCACCTGCTGCCGTCCGTCGTACGCTACACCGAAGACGGCGCAACGGAAGTCGGTTATGCCGCCCGTGCGCACCAGAGCGACGATCCCCACAACACCATCGTGTCGGTCAAGCGCTTCATGGGCCGCGGCCTGAACGATCTGGCCGATGCGGCTGCCACGCCGTACCGGTTCGTTGATGCGCCGGGCATGGTGCGGCTGGTGACCCGGCAGGGTGAAAAATCGCCGGTCGAGGTGTCTGCCGACATCCTGCGGGCACTCAAGGCGCGGGCCGAATCCAGCCTGGGTGGCGAGCTGACCGGTGCCGTCATCACCGTACCGGCCTATTTTGACGATGCCCAGCGGCAGGCCACCAAGGATGCCGCACGGCTGGCAGGCCTCAATGTCCTGCGGCTTTTGAACGAACCGACAGCCGCCGCGATTGCCTACGGCCTCGACAATGCTGCCGAAGGCACTTATGTCGTGTACGACCTCGGGGGCGGCACGTTTGACGTGTCGATCCTCAGGCTCACCCGTGGCGTGTTCGAAGTGCTGGCGACCAGCGGCGATTCGGCCCTGGGGGGCGATGACTTCGATCACCGCATCTATTGCTGGCTGCTTGAAAAGGCCGGTCTGTCTCAGTTGCCGGACGGCGACATCCGCCGGCTGCTGACCCTTGCCCGTGCCGCCAAGGAACACCTGACCGACAACACCTCGGCCCGCATCAACACCGTGCTTTCGGACCGGCAGGTGATCGACCTCGAACTCAGCCGCGACGAGCTGGCGGCCATTACCCGCACGCTGGTCGACAAGACCCTGTTGCCGGTACGGCGCGCCTTGCGCGATGCCCGGATCAGCGTGGACGACGTCAAGGGCGTGGTGCTGGTGGGCGGGGCCACGCGCATGCCGCAGGTCCGGCGTGTCGTGGGGGATTTCTTCAAGCGTCCGCCGCTGACCAATCTTGACCCGGACCAGGTGGTGGCCATCGGTGCGGCCATGCAGGCCAATGTGCTGGCCGGCAACAAGGGCGAGGACGACTGGCTGTTGCTGGACGTGACGCCGCTGTCGCTGGGGCTGGAAACCATGGGCGGGCTGGTCGAGAAGATCATTCCGCGCAACAGCACCATTCCCACTGCCCGGGCGCAGGAATTCACCACGTTCAAGGACGGCCAGACCGCCATGGCCGTGCATGTGCTGCAAGGAGAGCGCGAGCTGGTGTCCGACTGCCGCAGCCTGGCGCGTTTCGAGCTGCGCGGCATTCCGCCGATGGTGGCCGGTGCCGCCCGCATCCGCGTGACTTTTCAGGTAGATGCCGACGGCCTGCTGTCGGTTGCTGCGCGCGAACAGTCCAGCGGTGTGGAGGCCAGCATCACCATCAAGCCGAGTTATGGCCTGACGGATGACCAGATCACCCAGATGCTGACCGATTCGCTGGCGCACGTGAAAGACGACATTGCCGTGCGCAAGCTGCGCGAGGCCGTCGTCGACGCCGAAAGCCTGATTGCCACCACCGATGCGGCACTCAAGAGCGATGGCGACCTGCTGGCCCCGAGTGAGTTGCAGGCCATCGACAATGCCGTGGCCGCCTTGCGCAGCGCCATTGCCGCCCAGCAGACCGTGGCCATCAATGCCGCGACTGCCAGACTGAACGACGCGACCAGTGATTTTGCCTCGCGTCGCATGGATCGTAACATCCGCCAGGCGCTGGCCGGGCAGAAGATCAGCGATCTTTGAGGAGACTGAAACATGCCGAAAATCATCGTGCTGCCGCACGCCGACCTGTGCCCGGATGGTGCCGTGATTGATGCGCAGACCGGACAGAGCATCTGCGAAGCGCTGCTGGAACACGACATCGAAATCGAACACGCCTGCGAGATGAGCTGTGCCTGCACGACGTGCCACTGCATCGTGCGCGAAGGCTTTGATTCGCTCAACGAGGCGGACGAGCTGGAAGAAGACCTGCTGGACAAGGCGTGGGGGCTGGAGGCGCAGTCCCGGCTGTCGTGCCAGGCCGTGGTGGCCGACGAGGATCTGGTGATCGACATTCCGCGCTATACCATCAACCATGCCCGGGAGACACACTGATGACACCGTTGGCTGAAATCGAGGCGGGCGGCAGTGTCGCCCGGGTAGCCGAGGCGCTGGCAGGCCTCGGACTGGAAACACCGATCCTGGCTGTGCCGGCGTCGACCCGGACTGCCGCCGAGGCGGCAGCCGTGGTGGGCTGTCAGGTGGCGCAGATTGCCAAGACCGTGGTGTTCCGCGACAAGACCCATGACACGCATATCGTCGTGGTGGCCTGCGGCAGCAACCGGATCTGCACGCAAAAGCTGGCGCAGCTGACCGGCAGCAAGATCGGCCGGGCGGATGCCGACTTTGTGCGTGAGCGCAGCGGCTTTGCCATTGGTGGCGTGTCGCCGGTCGGGCACCGGCAGGCGCCGTCAGCCCTGCTGATCGACGAGGAGTTGCTGACGCTGGGGGATGTCTATGCTGCGGCAGGCAGCCCGTTTGCCATTTTCCGCACCACGGGTGCCGAGCTGGCTGCCGCGACGGGCGGGCAGGTGGCCAACATCAAGGAGGATGCAGCATGAAGTGGACCGACAGTCTGGACATTGCCATTGCCCTGTCTGAGCGTCACCCGGAGGTTGATCCGAAGGCCCTGCGCTTTACCGACCTGCGCGAGTGGGTCATGGCCCTGCCGGAGTTTGACGACGAGGCCGGCCGCTGTGGTGAAAAAATCCTGGAAGCCATCCAGATGGCGTGGATCGATGAAGTCGAGTGATCTGCATGGTCGTGTCTGCCGCACCGGGCCCCGTTTGACGGGGCCTTTTCTTTTGCCGGGTTGACGGTGGTGCGCGGCATGACAAATGATGTGTCCTCTTGCCGAGGAGAGTTTCCCCATGCTGATTGACGTCAAACGGGCCACCCTGCTGGTGGTGGATGTGCAGGACAAGTTGCTGCCGGCTATCGACCAGCACGAAGCGCTGCAAGAGAACCTGCTCCGGCTGGTCGGCGCTGCGGTGGATGCCGGCTTGCCGGTGGTGTTCTCCGAGCAGTATCCACAAGGGCTGGGTGGAACGACGCCGGCGCTGCTGGCTCTGGCGCCTGAGGCTCCGGTGGTGGAGAAGGTACATTTTTCCTGCGTGGCCGGCGATTGCCTGCCTGAGAGCCTGTGGCAGCGCGATCAGGTGGTGGTATGTGGTGCGGAAACCCATGTCTGCGTGTTGCAGACCGTGCTGGAACTGCTGGAGGCCGGCAAGCGGGTGTTTCTGGTGCGGGACGCGGTCGGATCGCGTTCGGCGCTGGACCGGGAGACCGGGTTGCTGCGCATGCAGCAGGCTGGCGCAACGCTGGTGACCCGTGAAATGGTGCTGTTCGAAACGTTGCGGCAGGCCGGTACGGATCTGTTCCGGCACATGAGCCGGCGCTACCTGATCGAAGATGCGCCCTTGGCCAACAGTCGGGTGGCCGATGCCTTGCGGCAATCGCAGGTACGTGGCAAGTGTTTTGCCGATATCCTGGCGCTGTTGCCGAGGCCGCACGGGGCTTTGCGCTTGCGCGGCATTTGCGGCACCGAGGCTGATGTATTGCTGGATGACTTGCCGGGACAGAGTGGTTCGTGGAAGGTCTATGGCTATCTGCTGCGCCACTTTGACGGACAGGTGGGAAAGGATGCGGCACAGGCCGGGCTGGTTTTGTATGCCGAGCATGTTGCAGACGCTCGGGAACATCCGGGAAAGCATCCGAATATCGACCGTTTGCTGGCGATTGTCGCTGGTCGTGGCGCCGTTCTTGGCTGTGCCTAAAATAAAAAGTCATAGATAACAATATTTTAGGTTGTTTTTTCTGTGTTTTGCGTATTTTTGCGGTGAGGGGTGTTGACGGTGAGGGTCGAGGTGGGTATAGTTCGCCACCTCGCTGCACGACGCAGCGCCGGCTGGTCCGGAAAGCTCTTTAACAAACGAACAACCGATAAGTGTGAGCGCTTGTGGAAACCCACAGGCTCGCACTTCAAATAG
>JAGPIM010000039.1 GCA_018055005.1 Laribacter sp. | reverse complement strand
CGGTCACGTAAGGGAACTTCCAGATGGAACCCAGACCGACGGTGGCGCCGGCCGAGGCCAGAATGAACCCCAGGCGGGATCCCCATTGCGAGCGGGACATAATGACTCCTTGCGTGATCAGTGTCGTAAGGCACCGCCGGCAAGGGGAATTGACTGCAACAAAAAGGCCGCCCTTGTCCGGCGGCCCGATGGATACAACGAATCCGGCGCCGCCCTGGTCAGGCGCGCCAATACCCGCAGGTGCAGGTGGTGGAAAGGAACATGAAATTCGTCGTCATGCCCGGACCATGCCGTTTTTCGCCTGAACCTGTCAAGTCGCATGTCCTGAAAATGTCGCGATCCGGCAATCCGGCAGCCGGATTGGCTGTTTGCGCCCTGCCATCGCCCGTCATGCAACCTCGGCCGGAGTTGGCTGCGCCCGTCCATGGCACCGAAAGGCGTTTGCTGTCCGGAACGTGCCCGCCTGATGGGGAAAGCCCGTGACCGCAGACAGGCCAGCCGCACCGGAAGACAGCGAGGTAATCCGAAACGACAGGGCAAACGAGACTGCCGGCAACTGCCCTGCTGCATTGCCGTTGCGATCAGCCCCGGAGTCACGACCAGCCTGAGAGCCAGAGCGCGCCAGAAAGCGCAGGTACACAACCAGGCGGCTGACTCCGGCAAGGCCGGGCAGACAACGAACCGGGGCGGGTCGTGCCCTGCGTGCGCAACCAAGCCCCGGCACGGAGCAGCCCGCAGCGGGTAGAGGGGCTAGCGCCACTCGGTCATGGAAATCCCGACACCGATACCGCGGTTGTGGAAATTGTAGTTCTGCATCGACTCACCCCAGCCGTTGAATGCCTGGACGAAACCATGCAGGTTGCCGCTGATCGGAAATGCCCATTCCAGTTGGGTGAAAGTCCGGTTGGGCACCGAGGAACCGAACCGCAGGTTGTTGCGCAACAGCAGTGAAAAATTCTGCCCGCGCCACGGGTACGAGGCCAGCACTTCAACCCGACCCATGTAGTCGCTGATGTCCGGATTGTTATCGGTCGGAAACGGCTCGGGAATCCGCCACCACGGCTTGACGATCACCGACAGGTCGCCCGAAGTGAAGCCGAAGCTGGCAAACACGCGGTTCCATGAGCGGGACAGCGGGTTGGTCTGGCCGTTGGACTGGTGCATCAGCCCCAGATTGACCATGCGCAACCGGAAGGCTTCCGGCCCCCAGCTGACCGGCAGGGTGGCCCAGAGCTCCGGCTGGTAATCGGTTTCGCGGAACGGCGAAGAATTGGCCGAGTCGTACGCCTGCCAGTAGCTGGTCTGGGTATAGGCGGCCCACAGGTCGGCGTCCGACCCCAGCATGTCCTGCCAGAGCTTGGTCTTGAACGACAACTGGAACTTGACCCCGACCTTGTCATATTGCTGGTCGCCCCGGTGCGAACAGTTGACCGGATTGGACGAACACGGGTCGTTGTTGATGCGCTGGCGGAAGTTCAGCGGCATCAGGTACACCGGTGCGTACGGCTTGAACTTGAACGTACCGTCCTGGTATTGCGGCTCCAGCTCCCAGCGCTCGGCCATGGAGACGGACCGGCGGGGAGAAAACACCGTTTCAGCCACGCGCACGGGGGCGGCATCCGCGGCAGCGGGTCCGGCCGCCAGAGTGGCAGCCGGCGCGACAGGTGCCGTCACCGACCCTGATCCGGCCCGTGGCATGTCCGCTGCCGCAGCAGCCGGTCCTGGCATGGCTGTGCGACCGGCCAGCCGGTCATAGCAGGCCAGCCGGCTGCCATCATCAGCCAGCGCCGTGCATTCCTCCAGCCCGGCAGCCATGCCAGAGCCGGCCGCGCTGGCCGGCCCTGCCAGCAGGACGCCCGCCAGCCATATGTAACGTGTCGACACCGTAACGCTCCCCCCATGCATCAGGCCGGCTTGCGCCGGCCTGGAAGTGGAGTTATAGCCAGTTCGGCCGGCGTTTTTCCACAAATGCCGTCACGCCTTCCTTGCCCTCAGCACTGGAGCGGACATCGGCAATCCGGCTGGCCGTCAGGGCAATCAGCTCGCTGTCGATGCGGCGGTCGGTCACTTCGGCCACCAGTTGCTTGGCAGCATGCATGGCCTGCGGTCCGTTCAGCAGCAAGGGATCGACCAGACCTGCCACCGTGGCATCCAGTTCGTGGTGCTCGACGACCTTGTGCACCAGCCCCAGCCGTTGCGCCCGCCCGGCATTGAAGCGTTCGGCGGTGATGAAATAGCGCCGGGCTGCCCGCGGACCGATGGCCCGGATGACATACGGCGAGATCACGGCCGGCACCAGCCCGAGCTTGACTTCGGAAAAGCAGAACAGCGCATCGGAAACGGCCACCACGATGTCACAACACGCCACCAGACCGGCGCCGCCGCCAAAGGCCGACCCCTGTACCCGCGCCACCACTGGCACCCGCAGGGTGTCCAGCCGCTGCATTAACCGCGCCAGCCCTTCGGCATCACGCTGGTTCTGCTCGTGGCTGTAGCCGGCCATGCGCCGCATCCAGTTCAGGTCGGCACCGGCCGAAAAGCTGATGCCGTTGCCGGTCAGCACCAGTACGCGCACGGCAGGGTCCTGCTCGATGGCTTCCAGCTGTCCGGTCAGGCAGGCAATGATTTCGTCATCAAAAGCGTTGTGCAGTTCGGGACGATTCAGCGTCAGGGTAGCCACGCCGCGGGCGTCCAGTGAATAGAGGATCGGGTCGCTCATCGTTGATCTGTCCTTGGTGTTGTCTTGCTTGTCATTGTGAACTCAGGCAGACCGATTGTAGCCGCGGTGCATGGCGTATGTATTAAGCCTTTCGCCCTGTGGGTCAGGCCGTCAGGAAATTGCAAATGTGCTGGCTGAAGAGCTGCGGCACTTCGGCATGCAGCGCATGGCCGCACGCAGCCAGCTCGCTCATGCGGGCCTGCCGGATGCCGCGCACCAGCGTCCGGGCCTGGTAAAGCGGCGTCAGGCGGTCTTCTTCGCCCACCAGCACCAGAGTCGGTGCCTGGATGGCCGACAGCCACGGCCGGCTGTCGTGCCGGAGCACTCCGAGCATCAGCCGCGCCACTGCCGCCCAGTCCGTGCTTTCGTCATTTGTCGTCCGGATGTCTTCAGCCTGGGCCGCGGCCCCCGCCAGAAAACGGCTGCCGTACAGCCAGGGCTTGCTGAGGTCGAAGCACAGCGCTGCATCGCCGTTTTGCCACGCGGCCAGCCAGTTGGCAGCAATGGCATCGTTGGCCGCATCCGAATAGGCCATGGTGGCTGCCAGCACCAGCCGGTCCAGCCGGTCGGAATGGCGCTGGGCAAAATGCTGCGCCACCATGCCGCCATACGACAGCCCCACGACATGTGCCCGGCTGATTTCCAGCCGGTCCAGCACCTGCGCCACATCGTCGGCCTGCCGTGACAGCGGGTAGTAGTCGCAATCGGGCTTGTCGCTCTCTCCCTGTCCGCGAAAATCCAGCCGCAGGATGCGAAAGCGGGATGCCAGTCCGGAAACATGCGCCTCCCAGCAGCGGGTAGTCATGGTAATGCCGTTGAGCAAAACCACCACCGGCTGCCCAGGATGTCCGTCAAGCACGTAATGAATGCCGATATCGGCCAAACGCAGCATGGGCATGGCAGGCGACTCCGATCACTTTGACAAGAGTTTCCAGCATAGCCAGGCCACAGGATTCGTCATGGACAGACCATGCCTTGCCTGCATCCCGGGCTTCTTCACGGTCCGGTACGGCTCCGAGAACGCTGTCAGACAGCATGCGACTGATTTCGCCCGGCCGACAGGGCATCACCGGCACACCCGGCATCAACTCCGGTGAGGCATGACGTACCGGCCTGCGCCGGGGCATCGTCCATGGCCGTCGGCGCGTGGGCCGGATTCAGACTGCGACCGCCAAAGCCGGCACTATCCGGCCGGAACCATGCACCGGATGGCTCGCCAGCCGACCGGCCACCTGAGATCCCCTCGGGGCAGTCAATCCTGCGGCAGATAGCGCACAAAGCGCCAGCGCAGGCCATCACTGTCGCGCTGTCCGGCCTCTTCGCGGTCGATGCGCCAGTCCGCCGGGTCAAAACCGGGGAAAAAGGCGTCACCGGCAAATTCGGCGTCGATCTCGGTGAGGTACAGCACATCGGCCTGCGGCAGCGCCTGACGGTACAGTTCGGCACCGCCGATCAGCATGATTTCTTCCGGCGCAGCCGCCGCGGCCAGCGCCAGGGCCGCATCCAGCGAATGCGCCACCTGCACGCCGACAGCCTGCCAGTCCGGATTGCGGGTCACCACGATGTTCAGGCGCCCCGGCAGCGGCCGGCCGATCGACTCGAAGGTTTTGCGCCCCATCACCACCGGCTTGCCGAGCGTAACGCGCTTGAAATAGGCCAGGTCTTCCGGCAGGTGCCACGGCATGCGGTTGTCCAGGCCAATCACGCCATTGCGGGCACGGGCAGCGATCAGCGCCAGCGGAACATGCCTTGTCATACCGATACCTCAGCCTTGATGTGCGGATGCGGGTCGTAACCTTCGAGGGTGAAATCCTCGAACCGGAAGGCAAACAGGTCCGTGACCGCCGGATTGAGCTTCATCACCGGCAAAGCACGCGGCTCACGTTGCAGTTGCAGGCGTGCCTGCTCGAAATGGTTGCTGTAGAGGTGTGCATCACCAAAGGTGTGCACGAACTCGCCCGGTTGCAGCCCGGTCACCTGCGCCACCATCAGCGTCAGCAGGGCATAGCTGGCGATGTTGAACGGCACGCCGAGGAACACGTCGGCACTGCGCTGGTAGAGCTGGCAGGAGAGCTTGCCGTCAGCCACGTAGAACTGGAACAGGCAGTGGCACGGCGGCAGGGCCATGTCGTCCACCAGCGCCGGATTCCACGCCGACACGATCAGGCGCCGGCTGTCCGGATTGCGGCGGATCATGTCGAGCAGGCCGCTGATCTGGTCGATGTGGCGACCGTCAGGCGCCGGCCAGCTGCGCCACTGGTAGCCGTACACCGGCCCGAGATCGCCGTTTTCGTCGGCCCATTCGTCCCAGATCCGCACACCGTTGTCCTTGAGATAACGGATGTTGGTGTCACCGGCCAGGAACCACAGCAGTTCGTGCACGATGGACCTGAGGTGCAGTTTTTTGGTGGTCAGGAGCGGAAAGCCCTGCGCCAGATCAAAACGCATCTGGTAACCGAACACCGAGCGGGTGCCGGTGCCGGTGCGGTCCGCCTTGTCGGTGCCGTGGTCGAGCACGTGCTGCATCAACTCGAGATAGGCTTTCATCGCGGGCTCCCTGCCAGAAATCAAAGGCCGCGATTGTCCTCACTTGCCTGTTCGCTCGCAAGCCGGGTCGCCGGGCGCACCGGCACCTCGTGATAAACTGGCCGGCATTTCAGTCCCGCAGCGCATTCATGGCAGAAGACAGCGACCTCGAACGCACAGAAGAAGCCACCCCCCGACGACGGGAACAGGCCCGGGAAGAGGGTCAGGTGCCGCGTTCGCGTGAACTGGCCACCTTTACGGTCACCATGACCGGTGTGGCCATGCTGGTCGCCTATGGCGGCGTGCTGTACCAGCAGCTCAAGGAACTGTTTGCCCGCACCCTGAACTTCACCCGCGCCACGCTGGATGCCGAAGACGCGGCCCAGCTGGCCCTGCGCGGCGGCCTGACCGATGGCCTGGTCGCCATCCTGCCCATCCTCGGCGTGCTGTTCGTGCTGGCTCTGGTGACACCGGCGCTGATCGGCGGCTGGAACCTGAGCTGGAAAGCCGTCGAGCCGAAATTTTCCAAGATCAACCCGCTGTCCGGCATCAAGCGCATTTTCTCGGTCCAGGGCGCAATCGAAGGTGCCAAGGCCATCCTCAAAAGCCTGCTGATCGGTGGCGTGGCTACCTGGGTGATCTGGAACGAACGCGCCGAGCTGGTATCGCTGACCAGGCTCTCGCTGGACCAGGCGCTGGCGCGGGCGGTGGACCTGACCCTGCACACGCTGCTGATCGTGGCCGGCGCCATGGTGCTGCTGGTGCTGGTCGACGTGCCGTTCCAGCTGTGGCAGTACAGCAAGAACCTGCGCATGACCAAAGAGGACGTCAAGAAGGAAATGAAGGAATCGGAGGGCAGCCCCGAGGTCAAGGGCCGCATCCGCCAGTTGCAGCGCGAAGCTGCCCGCCGGCGCATGATGAGCGACGTACCCAACGCCAGTGTCGTCGTCACCAACCCGACCCACTACGCCGTCGCCCTGCGCTACGAAGACGGCATGGCCGCGCCCAAGGTGATCGCCAAAGGCAGCATGAAAGTGGCCGAACGCATCATCGAACTGGCCCGCGAAAACCGCGTCACCATCCTGCGCGCACCGCCGTTCGCCCGGGCACTGTATTTCAATGCCGAAATCGGCGACGACATCCCGGCCGCCCTCTACAGCGCCGCAGCCCAAGTGCTGGCCTACGTGTTCCAGCTGCGTGCCTATGAAAAACACGGAGGCATTGCTCCGGTATATCCGGATAAACTACCGGTTCCGCCGGACCTGGATCCGCAAACCCGCCAGACTCCGCCTGCGACCGACAACCGCGCTGACGCATGAACTTTTCCGCCATCCTCGACCGATTCCGCCTGAATGTCAGCTCGCTGGCAGGGCCGATCCTCATCATGCTCATCCTGACCATGATGATCCTGCCGTTGCCGCCGGTCATTCTCGACATCTTCTTCACCTTCAACATTGCCGTGTCGATCATCGTGCTGATGATCGGCCTGCAAGTGAAAAAACCGCTGGAATTCTCGGTCTTTCCCTCGGTACTGCTGGTCACCACACTGCTCCGGCTGTCACTCAACGTCGCCTCCAGCCGCATCATCCTGTTGAACGGCCACAACGGCCCCGACGCCGCCGGCAAGGTGATCGAGGCCTTCAGCCACTTCCTCGTCGGCGGCAACTACGCCATCGGCATCGTGGTGTTCGTCATCCTCACCATCATCAACTTCGTGGTGATCACCAAGGGTGCCGGCCGCATCGCCGAAGTGAGCGCCCGCTTCACGCTGGACGCCATGCCCGGCAAGCAGATGGCGATCGACGCCGACCTCAACGCCGGCCTGATCGGCGAGGACGAAGCCCGCAAGCGCCGCTCGGAAATCGCCGAAGAAGCCGACTTTTTCGGCTCGATGGACGGTGCATCGAAGTTCGTCCGCGGCGACGCCATTGCCGGCATCCTGATCATGCTGATCAACATCATCGGCGGCCTGATCGTCGGCGTGGCCCAGCATGACCTGCCGGTGGGCGAAGCGGCACAGGTCTACACCCTGCTGACCATCGGTGACGGCCTGGTGGCACAAATCCCGGCCCTGATCATCTCCACGGCGGCCGGCATCGTGGTCACCCGCGTCGGCACCGAAAAAGACCTGTCCGAACAGTTTGTCGGCCAGATGTTCATGAAGTCGCAGGTGCTCTACATCACCGCGGCGGTGATCGGCCTGATCGGCCTGATCCCGAACATGCCGCACTTTGCTTTCCTGCTGATCGCCGCCTCGCTGGCGGGCCTGGCCTGGTGGGTGGAAAAGCGGCAGAAAGAGCTGGAAAGCGCCCGGACGGCCGCAGACAACGCGGCTCCGCCGCCATCCGAATCGCCGGTGGCCGAAGTCAGCTGGAACGACGTGCAGCCGGTCGACCCGATCGGCCTTGAAGTCGGCTATCGCCTGATCCCGCTGGTGGACCGCACCCAGGACGGCGAACTGCTGCGCCGGGTACGCGGCATCCGCCGCAAGATGGCACAGGAAATCGGCTTTTTGCTGCCGGCCGTGCACATCCGCGACAACCTGGAAATCCGCCCCAACGCCTACCGCATCCTGCTCAAGGGTGTCGAGGTCGGCAGCGGCGAAGCCTTTGTCGGCCAGTACCTCGCCATCAATCCGGGCCAGGTCATGGGCCAGGTGCCGGGCACGCCCACCACCGACCCGGCATTCGGGCTGCCGGCACTGTGGATCGACGCCAACCACCGCGACCAGGCGCAGGCCTACGGCTTTACCGTGGTGGATGCCAGCACCGTGGTCGCCACGCACATTTCCAACATCCTCCAGAGCCATGCCTCCGAGCTGCTGGGACGCGAGGAAACCCAGGCGCTGGTCGACCACGTGGCCAAGGACGCGCCGAAGCTGGTCGAAGAACTGGTTCCGAAGATCATCCCGATCGGCACCCTGCAGAAAGTGCTGCAAAACCTGCTGACCGAAGGCATCGGTATCCGCGACATGAAGACCGTGCTGGAAACGCTGGCCGAGCATGTCACCATCACCCAGGACATCGACGAGCTGACGGCCGTCGTGCGCGTGGCGCTGTCGCGTGCCATCGTGGCCCAGCTGTTCCCGGGCATGAACGAACTGTCGGTGCTGACGCTGGACCCGCAACTGGAATCCATCCTCGCCAGCGCCCTGACCGGCAAGCAGGGCGGCGGACTCGAACCGGGTCTGGCCGAAGGACTGCTGCAATCGGCCACCCGCGAATCGGACCGCATCGAACAGCAGGGGCTCAACCCGGTGCTGCTGACGCCACCGGGACTGCGGCCGGTGCTGTCGAAATTCCTGCGCCGCGCCCTGCCGCAGCTGGCCGTGCTGTCGCACAACGAAATTCCGGACAACAAGAACATCCGCGTCGTGGGCGTGGTAGGCGGGCGCAGCTGATGCCGACACTTTTTCCTTTTTTCCGGGCCATGGCCGCACCAGCGTGCCCGGCCCCTGCTTTCAACCGGTTCTAGACCATGGTCGTCAAGAAGTTCTACGGCAAAACCACCCGCGAGGCGCTGCGTCAGGTACGCGACGAGCTGGGTACGGATGCGCTGATCCTGTCCAACCGCAGCCTCGCCGACGGCGGCGTGGAAATCATGGCCGTGGCCGATGCCGACGTCAGCTCGCTGGCGTCTTCGCTGGCCTCGCACGTCAAGCCGCCGCCACGCCCTGTTTCCATGCCGCCCCTGAGCCATGCCCCCGCCCAGTCCGTCGGGCCGGCGGCACCGCTGGCCAGCGCGCTGGCGCGGACCTATGCCTTGCCGGTGGAACCGCTCGACGAACCGGTAGCCCGGGTTTTTCACCCGGAAGACGACACGCCGACCGTACGGAAGGCGGACTTTCCACGCCTGCAGACCCGGCCGGCCGACAGCCGGCTGGACCTGTCGGCCGAGCCGGCCATTGTCCGGCCGTTGCGCTCCAGCGCTCCGGCCATGCCAGAAGAGCTGCTGCCGGATGACACGCCGGCAGCACCGGCCCGGACCGGCCTGACCGCCGCCCAGCCGGTCTCCGAGGCGCGCACCGAGCAGAAACTGGGCGAAATCGGCAACGAGATGCGCGAACTCAAGGCACTGCTGACAGCCCAGATGGCCAGCCTTGCCTGGGCCAACCTCGAGGATTACCACCCCAAGCAGGCCGAACTGTTCCGCAAGCTCCTGACCGTCGGCATGAGCCCAGCCCTGTGCCGCCAGCTGGTGTCCAAGCTGCCCGGCCACTTTGACGAAGAGGCTGCGCTCAAGTGGGCCAAGTCGGCCCTGATCCACAACCTGCGCGTGCTGCCGGAAAGCGATGACATTGTCGACAAGGGCGGGGTCTATGCACTGGTCGGCCCGACCGGAGTCGGCAAGACCACCACCATTGCCAAGCTGGCCGCCCGCGCCACCCTGCGCAAAGGGGCCGACTCCGTGGCGCTGATCACCACCGACAGCTACCGCATCGGTGCACAGGACCAGCTCAAGCTCTACGGCCGCATCCTGCAGATTTCGGTCTACGCCGTCGACAACGAGGCCGACCTGGCCCTGACGCTCAAGGACCTGTCGCACAAGCACATGGTGCTGATCGACTCGGTCGGCATCGGCCAGCGTGACCCGCGCCTCAACGGCCAGACCCAGATGTACGCCGCCAGCGGCCAGGGCGAGCGCGCCATCCGCCGCATTCTCGTGCTGGCTGCCAACGCTGCCGGTTACACCTTGCAGGACGTGATCCAGCGCTACCAGGGCGAAGGGCTGGTCGGCACCATCATTTCCAAGCTCGACGAATCACCGGCCCTCGGCGTGGCGCTGGACGTGGCCATCCGCCACCGCCTGCCGGTGTTCTACATTGCCAACGGCCAGCGGGTGCCGGAAGACCTGCATCTGCCCGACGCCCCGTACCTGATCGAACGCACGTTCCAGTCCCTGCGCCAGGGCAGCGGGCCGTTTGCCTACCAGAATGACGAATACCGCATCCTGCAAGGTGCGCAACAACCGGGAACCGGCTTGTCATGATCCGCGTCGAGGATCAGGCTGCCAGCCTGCGCCGCATGGCACAGGTCCTGCACACGCCGCAAAGCTTTGCTTTTGTCGGTGGCCGGGCAGCCGGAACCACGACCCTGGTGGCCGAACTGGGCACGGCCCTGGCCCAGCAGCAGAATGCCCGGGTGGCACTGTTCGATGCCCATCCGGTCCGGGCACTGGTGCGCCGCATGGCGCGGCATGAACTCGAAACCCTGGACAAGGTCATCCAGCACCAGCTGCCGCTGGATGCCGCCGTGGCTCCCCTGTCCGACAACCTGATACTGGTCGGCTTTCACGCCCGGCCGCGCCTCTTGGCCGAACTGCACCTGGCGCTGGCCCACCGGCTCGAAAGCGAATTTTCCGCACTGGTGCGCGACCTCAACTACCTGCTGTTCGACGTGCCCTCCGGAGAACTGGCCCTGGCCGGTATCGCCGATGACGTGATCGTGGTCCTGTCTCCCGACCATGACTGCCTGACCGAGGTGTACGCGCAGATCAAGCGGCTGGCCGGCGAATACGGCCAGCGGCGCTTCAACGTGCTGCTGAACCGGGTACACACGCTGGCCGAGGCACGCTTGTGGTTTGCTCGCCTGTCGGCAGTTGCGGGACAATACCTGTCGGTGTCGCTGCGCTGGGTCGGCTACGTGCCGGAAGACCACTGGGCCAAGCGTGCCGCCATCCTGCGCACCACCACCGTACAGTCGTTTCCTGACAGTGAAACCGCCGCCGCCATCAGCCAGCTGGCCGCACGCCTGCCGCAGTGGTCAACCCGCTCGGGCAGCGTGCCTGATCTTTTCAACCGGCTGTGCGAGGCTACCCGCCTCAACGGACCGCTCCCTTCCGACCTGACCTGACTCCGTTTCGTCCATGAGCAAGCTTCGAGCCTACCAGTCTGCCGTTACCACGAACTCTTGCGTGGACATCACCGAGCATCTGACTCTGGTGCGCAAGCTCGCTTCGATGATGATCAGCCGCCTGCCGGCCAGCGTCGAACTCGACGATCTGGTCCAGGTCGGCATGATCGGCCTGATCGAAGCCGCCCAGCAGTTCGACCCGGCCCAGGGCGTGCTGTTCGAAACCTTTGCCAGCCAGCGCGTCCGTGGCGCCATGCTGGACGAGCTGCGCCGCCTCGACTGGCTGCCCCGCCAGGCCCGACGCAACGCCAAGCAGATCGAAGAGGCCATGGCGCAGCTGGAACAGTCGCTCGGCCATCCGCCGGGAGAAGGCGAGATTGCCGCCCGTCTGGGGCTGTCGGTCGACGAATACCAGACCATGCTGTTCGAGTGCAAAGGCCACCAGCTGGTCTATTTCGAGGATTTCGGCCACGACGATGACGAGGGCAGCTCAACCCGCATGGTCGAGCAGGTTGCCGACCAGGGCATGGTCAATCCGTTTGAAATCCTCGGGGAAAGCCGCTTTCGCAGCCATCTGGTTGCCGCCATCAAGGAACTGCCCGAGCGCGACCAGCTGGTGATGAGCCTGTATTACGAGCAGGAGCTGAACCTGAAGGAAATCGGCGCCGTACTCAACGTGACCGAATCGCGCGTCTGCCAGCTGCACAGCCAGGCGGTTGCACGCCTGCGCACCAAGCTCAAGGCCTGGATCGGCTGAACCCCGGCGGCACGCGCTACGCTACGGAGTGTCGCTGTCGCCCCCGCCCTTTTTCATCACCTTGCCGGCCTCGGCCCGCGCACGCCGGACGGCTTTCGGGTCGGCAATCAGCGGACGGTAGATTTCCACCCGGTCATGTTCGCGCAGCACGGTATCGGCCTTGACCGGCCGGGAAAAGATGCCGATTTTCATGGTGTCAGGGTCAATGCCCGGATACTGGTCAAGCAGCCCCGACAGCCCGATGGCCTCGCGGGCCGTCGTGCCGGCCGGCACCTTCAGGCGCACGAGGCTCTGGCGGTCCGGCAGGGCGTACGCCACTTCCACGCTGATGTCGTCAGTCGTCGCCATACACGCGCGGTCCGCTTCTTCGATGAAGGCATCCACGAGACTGGTCATGATGCGGCCGAACACGGGGCCGATCACGGTCTCCAGCAGCCGGCTGGAAAAGTCGTAGCGCAGTTCGAACACGATCTTGCAGCCAAACTCGCCCAGCGGATAAAAGCGCCAGCTGCCGGCCAGCTGCCTGAACGGGCCGTCGACCAGCCGCATGTCGATCAGCTCGCCCGGCACCAGCTGGTTGCGCGTGGTGAAATGCTGGCGGATCTTGAGGTAATCGATGTGCAGGCGTGCCACCATATAGGTGCCGTCGCCTTCCACCTCTTCGGTCTGGCTGCACCACGGCAGGAATTTCGGGTAGCGCGCCACATCGTTGACCAGATCAAACATCTGGGTAGGCGTATGGGCGACGAGTACGGTTTTTTCGATGACGGACATAGGACTCAGGCTCGGGCAGCCGGCGGGCCGCCCGTCAAAAACGTGCCGCATTATAAACCGCTGCGCACCGATCGGGTGTCGTTGGCAAACCGCTGAAAGATCAGGCGCTTTCGGTCTGGCGGCGAGCTTTGTTACAATGCGCGGCTTCACGGAGCGCTTCATGAGCATCATCGAGAACAAAAAAGCCTTTCACGACTACTTCATCGAAGAACGTTTCGAGGCCGGACTCGTGCTTGAAGGCTGGGAAGTCAAATCCATCCGTGCAGGCCGCGTACAGATCAAGGAAGGCTACGTCGTACTGATCGACGGTGCATTCTGGCTGATCGGCTGCCACATTTCGGCACTGCCCACTGCCAGTACCCACATCCATCCGGACCCGACCCGCCGGCGCAAGCTGCTGCTGGCACGCAAGCAGATCGACCGGCTGATCGGCAAGGTCGAACGTGCCGGCTACACGCTGATGCCGCTCAACCTGCATTACAAGGCCGGCTGGATCAAACTGGAAATCGGCCTGGCCAAAGGCAAGAAGCAGCACGACAAGCGCGAAAGCGAAAAAGAACGCGAATGGCAGCGTGAAAAGCAACGCATCATCAAGGATGTCGTCCGTGGCTGACGCCCGGCATCCTCTCCACCTCTTTCCCCCGGCCGCAATCCGTGCGGCCGTTTTGCATTGAAAGGCCCAGGACCGTCATGGACAAGATCCTCATCCTCGATTTCGGCTCGCAGGTCACGCAGCTGATTGCCCGCCGCGTGCGCGAAGCCCATGTTTACTGCGAACTGCACCCGTACGACATGTCCATCGAGGACATCCGCGCCTTCAATCCCAAAGGCATCATCCTGTCCGGCGGCCCGAACTCGGTGTACGAATCGGACTACCAGGCCGATCCGGCCCTGTTTGACCTCGGCGTGCCGGTGTTCGGCATCTGCTACGGCATGCAGTTCATGGCCCACACCCTCGGCGGCGCCGTGGAAGCCGGCGACCAGCGTGAATTCGGCTATGCCGAAATCCGCGCCCGCAACCACTCCAAGCTGCTCGAAGGCCTGCAGGACCGCAGCAACGACGCCGGCCACGGCCTCCTGGACGTGTGGATGAGCCACGGCGACAAGGTCACCACCCTGCCGGACGGCTTCAAGGTCATCGCCGAAACCCCGTCCTGCCCGATCGCCGCCATGGCCGACGAAACCCGCCATTACTACGGCGTGCAGTTCCACCCGGAAGTGACCCACACCAGGCGCGGCACCGAAATGATCCACCGTTTCGTGCTGCACATTTGCGGCGCCGAGCCGAGCTGGACCATGCCGAACTACATCGACGAAGCCGTGAAGAAAATCCGCGAACAGGTCGGTGACGAAGAAGTCATCCTCGGCCTGTCGGGTGGCGTCGACAGCTCGGTGGCCGCCGCACTGATCCACCGTGCCATCGGTGACCAGCTCACCTGCGTGTTTGTCGACCACGGCCTCTTGCGCCTCAACGAAGGCGAAATGGTCATGGACATGTTCGCCCGCAACCTCGGCGTGAAGGTGATCCACGTCGATGCCAGCGCCGAATTCATGGGCAAGCTCGCCGGCGTCACCGATCCGGAACAGAAGCGCAAGATCATCGGCGCCGAATTTGTCGAAGTGTTCCAGCGCGAAGCGGAAAAACTGCCGAAGGCCAAATGGCTGGCACAGGGCACCATCTACCCGGACGTGATCGAATCGGCCGGTGCCAAGACCAAAAAAGCCCACACCATCAAGAGCCACCACAACGTGGGCGGCCTGCCGGAAACACTGAACCTGAAGCTCCTGGAGCCGCTGCGCGAACTCTTCAAGGACGAAGTACGCCAGCTGGGCATCGCGCTGGGCCTGCCGCACGAAATGGTCTATCGCCACCCGTTCCCGGGCCCGGGTCTGGGTGTGCGCATTCTGGGTGAAGTAAAGGCCGAATACGCCGAGCTGCTCAAGCGCGCCGACGCCATTTTCATCGAAGAGCTGCGCAATACCATCGACGAAAAAACCGGCAAGAGCTGGTATGACCTCACCAGCCAGGCTTTTGCCGTGTTCCTGCCGGTCAAGTCGGTCGGCGTGATGGGCGACGGCCGCACCTACGACTACGTTGTGGCCCTGCGTGCCGTGGTCACCAGCGACTTCATGACCGCCCACTGGGCCGAGTTGCCCTACAGCCTGCTGGGCCGGGCATCGAACCGCATCATCAACGAAGTTCGTGGTCTGAACCGGGTGGTTTACGACGTGTCAGGCAAGCCGCCGGCAACCATCGAGTGGGAGTGATCCCGCGTCTGGCATAGCCAGGCAATACAAGGCATAAAAAGCCGCTAAGCCCGCGTATTTGCGGGCTTTTTTTTGTTTTTGTCTGGCACGATCTGGTAACGGGAGGAAGCGCCAAGCACCGTTTGAGCATGGCATTAAAGCTGGTACTATCGACTGACGATGCCATGATGGAAGCCGATGCCATGCAGCTCTTTTTTATGTTCTCATGGTATTGAGTTTTATTAAGTTGTTGTTCTATATAGAAAAAATACCATAAATGTGACGTTTTTTCAGCATGGTATCGAAAATGAAGAAGGACAAGGGACATGCTGACTGATACCAAGCTGCGCAATCTCAAGCCCAGGGACAAGCTCTACAAGGTGAATGACCGGGATGGCCTATATGTGGCCGTCACGCCTGCTGGTGCTGTTTCGTTTCGCTACAACTACTCGCTCAATGGGCGGCAGGAAACCATCACCTTTGGTCGTTACGGCGTCGGTGGCATCACGCTGGCAGAAGCTCGAGAGCAGTTAGGTGACGCCAAGAAGATGGTCGCGGCGGGCAAGTCTCCGGCCAAGGAGAAGGCCCGAGACAAGGCGCGGGTCAAGGATGCTGAGACGTTCGGTGCTTGGGCGGAAAAGTGGCTGCGCGGCTACCAGATGGCCGACTCCACCCGCGATATGCGCCGTTCGGTCTATGAGCGCGAGCTGAAGCCCAAATTCAGCAATCAGAAGCTGGTGGAGATCAACCATGAGGACTTGCGGGCGCTGACTGATGCCATCGTCGAGCGAGGCGCACCGGCCACCGCCGTTCATGTGCGTGAAATCGTTATGCAAGTGTTTCGCTGGGCAACCGAGCGTGGGCAGAAGGTCGAAAACCCTGCCGAGCTGGTGCGGCCAACCAGCATCGCCCGATTCGAACCACGCGATCGATCGTTGACGCCAGAAGAAATCGGGCTGATGTACCAGTACATGGAGCGGGTGGGTACAAGCCCAACAAATCGTGCGGCGGCCAAGCTGCTTTTGCTGACGATGGTGCGCAAAAGCGAGCTGACCAATGCGACCTGGAGCGAGATCAATTTCAGTGAAGCGCTGTGGACGATTCCCAAGGAGCGGATGAAGCGCCGTAACCCGCACCTGGTATTCCTGTCCCAGCAGGCGCTGGATATTTTCATTGCCCTGAAAACCTTTGCTGGTGGTTCTGACTTTGTACTGCCATCACGGTACGACTCGGATGCACCGATGAGCGCTGCCACACTTAACCAGGTGCTGACGCTGACATACAAAGCGGCGCAGAAAGACGGGAAGATGCTTGCTAAGTTTGGGCCGCATGATTTGCGGCGCACAGCCAGCACGCTGCTGCATGAGGCTGGCTACAACACCGACTGGATCGAGAAGTGCCTGGCGCACGAGCAAAAGGGCGTGAGGGCCGTATACAACAAGGCTGAATACCGCGAGCAGCGGGCGGCCATGTTGCAGGACTGGGCGGACATGATTGATGAATGGACTGACGGAAATGCACGCTGATTTTTTCTCTGAATTCAAAGGTAATCGGTGCGTGTTGTTAGACACGATTGAGGCGAGTTATCAACTACAGCTTTCGGCCATTAGGAGAAGCTCGCTAATGTCAGCTTCATCGCAGAGTAAGTGTCAGCCCTACGACAAAATGTTAGGACGCTCTGAAACGCAAAGTCTGATTAGACTGGTCACAAAAATGAGGCTATTCCTTTCATTCTCGAGTCAAGATGGAAAGAAGCGCCAGAACTAACACATCTACGTATAAGTGGACAACATGGAATCTAAAACAGCACGTGCGCTTTTCGATAAATTCGCTGGCACCCTAGCCTTCGTCGCAGTTGAAGATAGCGAAGGCACCGCAGGGATCGGAAGCGCCTTTCACGTCGGTGAAGGCGTCTTCGTAACTGCTCGACACGTAGTGGAGGGAATGAATATAGTCGAGGTCTGCATGACCCATAGCACTTGCGTCGCGCTTGAGGGAGACGAAGCCAAGTCAGCAACGAACTATTTGCATGGTTCCGAAGGTGAGAATATTCAAGTTCATCACATCAGACGCCAAACGCTTCGCATAAAGAAGGGGCCTTTTTTCCACAAGGAGGCGTCTGTAGACGTCGCTGTTTTCCAGGTCGATGGGATTGATCCCAAGACTCCGTTTGTGGAACTGGGCGGCCATCTAGACGATTGGCTTGGAGAGGGCGATTTCGTGTTGACTGAAGCGATCGTCTTGGGATATCCGCCCATTCCTCAGACAAACGACCCACATTTGGTGGTGGCCAGAAGCGAGATCAACGCTGTTGTGGATGTGCGTCATGCACCGCACGTCCACTTCATTCTCTCTGCGACGCCAAGAGGAGGGTTTAGTGGCGGCCTTGCCGTGTTAGACGGCGGTTTTGCACTGGGTGTGATTACCAGCAGCCTCGTGGCCAATTCGGCAGCGGCAGAGCTTGGTTTTTTTGCTGTCCTTTCGGTCGAACCAATCTACGTTTGTCTTGCTGAACATAAGTTGCTTCCGGACTGTCAAACAGATATGTGGGAGGATTTTTGGAATACTGACACGCTGCTGGAGTTTTGCGCCCCTTCTGAGCCAGACGCAGCAGCAGTCAGGGTACTCGCTGCAGTCGACGTTTTTGACAATGGCAAACGTGTGTACTTGAAGATGCGTTGCAACGATCAAGCTTTACTTGACCGAGCCACAGAAGCAGCGCGGTTGGAAGTCCAGAAGCTCGCTCCGACTGTAACTTCTGAAGGAAGATGCAGACTAGGGCGTGTTCACAGTAGCCAGATGTAGGCACAAGCCAAGCAGAGAAACGCGCCAAAACGACGGTCAAGTTTGTCGTAACGCGTGGCTAGACGACGGAACTGTTTGAGCCGATTGAAGAAGCG
>JAGPIM010000184.1 GCA_018055005.1 Laribacter sp. | reverse complement strand
TCAATGGTGCAGCCGCCAGCCGGCCGCGCAGGCCGGACGGCAGCAATTCAATTCAAAAGCGGCAGGCCTAGCGCGGCCGGACGGGATGGAAAGTGAGCGGGATTTCGGTCGGCGGCGGCGACTTGAGGACGGATTTGCGGATCTTGCCCATCACGTGCATTTCGCACGGCCGGCATTCAAACTTCAGCGTCAGCACTTCGTTGCCGTTGACCAGCGTCATGGGATCGGCCCGCACCTGTCCCATGACGCCCTGCACGCCCTTGGCCTGCTTCGGGCACAGCTCGAAGGCATAGCGCAGGCAGTGCTTGGTGATCATCAGCGACACCTCGCCGGCTTCCTCGTGCGCCTCGTAGGCGGCGTCGATCAGCCGGACGCCATGGCGGGCATAAAAATCACGGGCGGCCTGATTGTAGACGTTGGCGAGATACGACAGCGTATCGTCCGGGCAGACGGCCGGCGGTTCGGTTTCGCCCTTGCGCAGCGGCCGTTGCCATGCGGCCAGCCGGGCAGTTTCCAGTGCGGCCAGCACGTCGCGCCGCAAGGCGTTGACCTGCCCGCCCGGCACGAACCACGGCTCGCGCAAAAAAAGCTCGATGCCGGCAGCTTCGAACATGGTGTTGCCCAGGCGGGAGAGGTTGTCGCGCAGGCCGGCCTCGGCCCGCGCAGCATCGCGTGCCGGCTCCAGCGGCATGACAAGGTCGCGGCTGGCGCTGATGCCGTCTTCGTCACTGGCAGTCAGCGTCAGGCCCTGGGCGTTGTCTCGCAGGGTCAGCCACACGCGCACGCGCCGCTCGGCCGATTTCTTGCCCAGTGCCTGTTCCCAGGCATGGTCGCGATTGCGGTTGACCTGCACGCCGGGCACCAGACCGGCCAGTTCGGCCATCGGCTCGTTCGGCCAGACCCGCCAGCGGCCCTCGCCCAGTGCTTCCACCCGGTTGGCCTGTACGCCGACCACTTCCCGTTTTTTCATGTAGTTGAGACCGTCGCCGTTGGCCATGGCGGCAGGGGTGTCGAGGTCGAACCAGTCCGGGCCGGTGCGGCTGACCGTGCCCAGCGCCACGCCGACGTATTTGGGCGAATCAAAGGCGCCGATGTCGGCCTGCCGCTCACGGGTGAAG
Organism: Laribacter sp.; assembly: GCA_018055005.1. Taxonomy (GTDB): domain Bacteria; phylum Pseudomonadota; class Gammaproteobacteria; order Burkholderiales; family Aquaspirillaceae; genus Laribacter. The sequence continues at coordinate 4,164 of JAGPIM010000184.1, read as the reverse complement.
TAGTCGGTGCTGCCGCGGTGGAAGGTTTTGTCCGGGTCGGGCGTGAAAAGATGGGTGGTGCGGCCGCTGGATGCCGGAGCCAGTTCCGGACGGGCTTCGAGGATGCCGTCCAGCAGTTGCCGGTAGTGGGCGGTGATGTTCTTGACGTAGCCGGCATCCTTGTAGCGGCCTTCGATCTTGAACGAGCGCACGCCGGCGTCCACCAGCGCCATCAGGTTGTCCGACTGGTTGTTGTCCTTCATCGACAGCAGGTGCTTGTCGAACGCCACCACCCGGCCGGACTCGTCCTTGAGGGTGTAAGGCAGGCGGCAGGCCTGCGAACAGTCGCCTCGGTTGGCGCTGCGCCCGGTCTGGGCGTGGCTGATGTAGCACTGCCCGGAAAAGGCCACGCACAAGGCACCGTGGATGAAGTATTCCAGCGTGGCCTGCCCGTCAACGGCGGCACGGATGGCGTGGATGTCCTTCAGGCCGAGCTCGCGCGCCAGCACCAGCTGCGAAAAGCCGACGTCGGCCAGGAAGCGGGCTTTTTCCGGCGTGCGGATGTCGCACTGGGTCGAGGCATGCAGCTCAATCGGCGGCAGGTCGAGTTGCAGCAGGCCCATGTCCTGCACGATCAGCGCATCCACGCCGGCATCCCACAGCTGCCATACCAGGTCGCGGGCCGCTTCCAGCTCGTTGTCGTGGAGGATGGTGTTGAGGGTGGCGAAGATGCGGGCATGGTAGCGATGGGCAAATCCGCACAGTCCGGCAATGTCCGCGACGGAATTGGCGGCATTGTGCCGCGCACCGAAGCCCGGCCCGCCGATATAGACGGCATCGGCGCCGTGGAGGATGGCCTCCCGGCCGATGTCGGCGGTTTTGGCAGGGGCCAACAGTTCAAGATGATGGGCGGGCAGACTCATGCGGCAACTTCCGGCGGCAACTCACGAAGGGGCGGAAGTATAGCGGAATCAAGGTGCTACGCCAGGGTTTGCCGGTTACAGCGCGACCAGGTCGCTTCCCGAGGCCAGACGGTAGCAGTTGCGACCATCGCCCTTGGCCTGCAACAGCGCCAGATCGGCACGGTGCAGCAGTTTTTCAATGCCTTCGTCTTCCTCCGAAAGCTCAGCCACACCAATGCTGATCGAACAGGCGATCTGCTGTTTTTCCCACGGAAACATCCGCATGGATACGGCTTCACACAGTTGCTGCGCTATGGCGCAGGCCCGCTCGGCCCGCTGGCGCGGCAGGATGACGGCAAATTCTTCCCCGCCACAACGACCGATGATGTCGCTGCCGCGCAGCTGTTCACGCAGGCGGTGTCCGACCTGCCGCAACACCTGGTCACCGGCTGCGTGTCCCCAGGTGTCGTTGATCTTCTTGAAGAAATCGATGTCCAGCATCAAGGCCGACAGGGGCATGCACTCTTGTCGGGCCAGCCCGATTGCCTCTGCTGCCAGCTCGAAAAACATTCCTCGTGAATACACGCCCGTCAGGCTGTCGTACATCGCCATCTGCCGCAACTGGGCATTGGCAGCTTCCAGCTCGGCCGTACGCAGGGCCACGCGCTGCTCCAGCAGCTCGTTTTCGCGCCGCAGGACTTCCTGGGCCTGGCGCAGCGCGGTGACATCGCGGCTGATGCCCAGCAGGAAGCTGACCTGTCCGTCCGGACCGTGGGCAGGCACCAGCAGGGTCATCCAGTGGTGCACGGCATCACTGTCGGCCACCGTGCCGGTTTCTTCATAGGTGTATGGCCGGCCGGACACCACGCACTGCCGGTAACGCTCGAGCACGGTTTCCCGGTAGGGGCCGGCGACCAGCTCCCGCACCGGACGATGGCGGGTTTTGTCGGCAGGAAGGCCGGTGTAGGCCTGCAAGGCCGGATTGCAGTCTTCCAGGATGAAGTCGCCTTCAGCAGTACAGGAGACCAGAAAAATGTGGTCGGGAAATTCCTGCCACAGGCTTTCAAAGACCGACGGGTGGCCGCCCAGTATTTCTGCCCATCCAGCTGGACTGACAGGCGAAGGACAAAACTGCGACATGTCAGCTCGTCAAAATTATGCAATTACAATATTTTGCCACCAGACCTGTTAAAACAGGATGTCCATTCATCAAAAAATCCAAGGAGCCACCGCACCATGTCATTACGCACCCTGAGCCCTGCCGATCTGGAACACCTGACTCTTGGCGCCTGCCTGCTCGGCGGTGGTGGCGGCGGCCCGTTGAGCGGCGCCCGGCCCCTGCTCGATTATCTGCGCAACAGCCGCCTCACCGTCACCCTTGCCGCTCTGGACGACCTGCCGGCAGGCACGCCGGGAGCGGTGGTCGCCGGCATCGGCGCTCCCAACGCCGCCAGCCAGTCCGGAGACTTTACCGAAGCGCCCCTGAATGCCTTCCGCCGTTACGCCAAACTGCTGGACACCCCGCCCGGTGCCGTACTGCCGGCCGAAGTCGGCGCCATGAACAGCCTGATCCCCGCCGTCGTGGCAGCCCAGACCGGCCTGCCCCTCATCGACGCCGACAGCGCCGGCCGCGCCCTGCCCACCCTCAACCTCGCCGCCTTCAACCTCGCTGCCCCGCCCTCGCCCCTGCTGCTGGCCAACCAGCCGGCAGCCGGACAGGAAGGCGTCAGCATCACGCTCAACGCCGCCAACGCCAGCCAGACCGACAGCCTCGTGCGCGCCAGCCTGTCGGCCACCGACGATACCGGCTACAGCCTCTTTGGCAGCGTCGGTGCCTTTTCGACCTGGGCCCTGACCCCGGCACAACTGGCGCACAGCAGCGTCACCGGCAGCACCAGCCGGGCCATCCGGCTGGGCGCCGCCCTGCGCCGGGTGCAGACCGAAGGCGGTGATGCCGTGGCTGCCGTGCGTACGGCGCTGGACGGCCAGTTGACCGTGCTGGCGCAAGGCACCATCCGTGCAGTAGAGCTGACCGAAGCCGGCGGCTTTGACCGCCTGCAGATCACTCTGGCCACCGACGACGGCCGTATCGTCCACGTGCTCGCCGTCAACGAAAACCTGATCGCCTTTGCCGAGGGTTGCGCCGCCCCGCTCGCTGCGGCCCCGGATACGCTGGCCTGGCTCACCGACGACGGGCACCCGCTGTCCAACAGCGAAATCCGGCCGGATACCGCTCTGCGCGCCTCCGTGCATCTGGGCCGGCGCATCAGCCTGCTGGGCATCCCTGCGGCCCCCATCCTGCGCGACCCCGTCCTCGCCAGCGGTTTTTCCGCGCTGCTGGCCCAGTTGGGCTATTACGGAACTGCCCCCGCGCTGCCAGTGTGAACACGCCATTTCATCCTGCCCGGCCCGGTCCATGACCGGGCTTTTTCATTGCGTTTTCAGGCAGTCAAACATCATGTGGCATTGTTCACACATCACAACAGCCAGGCGGATTTCTCTTAACCTGTAGCTACTTCAACTTCTTGCCCTGTTGTCCGGAGCAATCAATCATGTCCCGTAAATTGTCCCTTCGCCGCGCCACTGGCTGGAGTGCTGCCCTGGCGCTGGCTCTGGCACTGAGCGTTCCGACCGCAGCCCACGCCGCCAGCCGCACCACCAAAGGTGCCGTACTCGGTGCCACCGTCGGCCTGCTGACCGGTAACGGCATCAAGGGTGCCGTGGCCGGTGCCGCCGTCGGCGGCGGCCTCGGTGCCATCAGCGAACCCGGCCGCAAAGGCCGCAAGGCTACCAAGGGTGCCAAGACCGGAGCCGTGCTCGGCGCCACCGTCGGCCTCTTGTCGGGCAACGGCCTGAACGGCGCCATCAAGGGTGCCGCAGCCGGCGCCGTCGGCGGCGCACTGGTCGGCCGCTACAACTGATAACGAAAGACGCACGATGAAAAAGACCCTCACCCTGATCGCCCTCGCCGCCGCGCTGTCGCCGCTGGCTGCCACTGCCGCCCCGGCTGCTGCCGGCGTTCCGGCCGAATTCTTCACCACCTGCACGGAAGCCAACGAAATGGCCAAGACCGACACCGCCGCCGTGTCGGACCTGATCGCCCGCCTTGGCAATGCCGCTGTCGAAGCCCGCGACCTGAAGATCAAGCCGCGCCCCGACCTCGACAAGGACGTGATCAAGCACCTGAACGCCTACTGCTCGCAAGACCCGAACGGCCTCCTGATCACCGGCATGGACATCGCCATGCGCCAGGTTGCCGGCGAAAAGGTCGGCAAGTAAGCCG
>JAGPIM010000183.1 GCA_018055005.1 Laribacter sp. | reverse complement strand
TTACATCCGCTTTTACAATCACCAACGACGTCATTCGACCCTGGGGTATGTCACCCCGGTTGAATACGAGCGACGTCGCTTAGTGCTGAGTGCTTAACCCGCTGTCCACGGAGAGCGGGACAGACCATCTCCACCGCCGGTACGTGGGCGGAAAGACGGCTGAGTGTAGATAGGCGAGGTCAGCCACGCTTTAAGGTGTGTCGTATCAAATGGCTGGCGGTACTGAACGGGCTTTTGGCTGGCATCGATCGGGATGCGGTCGAACGGGTTTGTTTTGTAGCTGCAAGCCTCTCGGTCGATGGATGTTTGCAGTACTGCCCGCAGCAGATGAATGATTGCACTAGCACGTTTGGCGCTCTGCCCCAGCTCTCTCGTCAGGTATTCACTAAATTCGATTACCTCGGTTCTCGTGATAGTCATCAGTGAGCGATGCTTGAAATAATCATCAAACCGCTGGGCCTGCTTGCGAACATCCTGGATAGTTTTTTCTTGCGGTTGCTTGGCGAGGATCCATGTCTCGATCAAATCTGACCAAGTGTCGGCCGTGCAGCTGATTCTGGGTACCGGCTGTCTGGCAACATAGTCGCCGCTCAATTGGGTAAGTTGCAGTGTTAGAGCCTGGATATCAGCACGCAGAAGCGCGAGTTGATAACTCTGTAACGTTGCCTCGTTTGTCGCCGCAATGTTGATTTTTTCCTGCTCGAGTTGGGCAAATCCGGCTTCTGCAATGGCGCTGGTGTCATTGAGGGAAGCAGCCTCTTTCAAGTCTTGAAGCAATGCCTGGTACTCGTCAATCTGCTCTTGCCGCGCCTCTTTAGTGCGAGGCGGGAACTCAAGGTGGGTGTTGACCATGTTGGCGAGGTACCGCTCGACGAGCAGCGGGATCATCTTCTCTTCAAGAGCTGGCGCAGTAGCATCTACCTCCAGTTGAGGACACCCCCGGCTGCTGAGCAGGTGCTGGCTGCGCCAGTTATCCAATAACTGTTCCGAGAGCTTGAGTTCGTCGCCGTAGAGCCGTTTTGCTTCGTTGATGCAGGTGGTGCGTAACGAAACAAAAATTTCCCGCTTGTTGGCGTACTGGCGTAACGGCTCTGGAATGGCGCGGCGAAAGAAGTAGATACCTGACTTGGGATGCTTATGTAGGTAAGGTGGCATTCTGCTGCTTCTATTCATTACGAATCACCATTTTGTAGTAGCGTTTTGTAGCAGTCAATGAAGCGGAAGTGGCCCCTTTTGCTTGTTATGCAATAAGCAAACAGTTGATTTATAAGGATTTTTATTTTTACGGCCAAAAGAAATGCGCGCTGTTGTGGCAGCGCGCATTTCAAATGTATTGGTGGCGAATCAGGGACTCGAACCCCGGACCTGCGGATTATGATTCCGTCGCTCTAACCGACTGAGCTAATTCGCCGTGTTTCTCCCGTTTGGGAGAGCCCGAATATTAGATATGTGCCGAAGGACTGTCAACACCTCCGCGCAAAAAATTCACGCACAGCCCGTGGCCGGCGCTACCAGCCAGAACACCGCGAAGTCCTGTCCGGCATCAGTCCAGCAATGCTGCGGGACAAGTCCGGCCTGACGGGCCAGCCCGCCAAACCCCTCCAGCGTGAACTTGTGCGAATTTTCCGTATGCAGGTGCTGTCCGGCAGACAGCGTCCGGACTGCTGTGCCAATCCGTACCGTCTGGGCCCGCGTACTGACCAGATGCATTTCGATGCGTTGCAGGGCCGGCTGGTAAAAAGCGTAGTGCTGAAACTGTTGCGGGACAAAATCGCAGCCCAGCTCGCGATTGGCCCGCTCCAGCAGGTTGCGGTTAAAGCGCGCAGTCAGACCGGCACTGTCGTTGTAGGCCGCATGCAGGCGTACCGGGTCCTTGACGAGATCAATCCCGATCAGCAGGCCGCCACCAGCCAGCTGCCGGGCAGCCTGTGCCAGAAAGCGGCGTGCGGTATCCGGATCGAGATTGCCCAGGGTCGAGCCCGGAAAAAAACCGGCCCGGCGGACTCCCGGCAGGGTAGCCGGCAAGGGCAGCGGTTCGCAGAAATCTGCCGTGACCGGCGTGATGCACAGCTGCGGATACTGCTGGCGCAGCTGTGCAGCCGCTGCATCCAGATAGTCACCGGCAATGTCGACCGGCACAAAGCGGCGCAGTGCCGGCAGGGCATCGAGCAGGAAGCGGACCTTGCGGCTGGCACCGGCACCATACTCGACCAGCTCGATGTCCGGCCCCATGCACTCGGCCATCTCGGGCGCCCGGCGCTTCAGGATGTCGAGCTCGGTACGGGTCGGGTAATACTCAGGTAATCCGGTAATGGCCTCAAACAGCCCTGATCCCTCGTCATCGTAGAAATACTTCGGCGAAATATGGTGCGGAGGATGATCAATGGCTGCCAGCAGGTCACGGGCAAAGGCGGCTCGGGCCGGATCGGTCATGACTGAATATCCCGCGCCAGACGCAGGCCGCTGAACTGCCAGCGCGCATCCGGAGCAAAAAAGTTTCGGTAACTGGCCCGCACATGCCCGGGTGGCGTCGCAAGACTGCCCCCCCGCAAGACCTGCTGACCCACCATGAACTTGCCGTTGTATTCGGCGGCCGCTCCGTCAAACGGCCGGAATCCCGGATAGGGGGCATAGGCACTGCGCGTCCATTCCCACACCTGCCCCGTGGCCGGCAACTGCCGGGCGGCCGCCAGCCCTTCCCATTCCTCCTCGGTCGGCAGACGGGCGCCGGCCCAGGCGGCATAGGCTGCCGCCTCGTAAAAACTGACATGCGCCACCGGCTCCGGGCCGGCCACCGGCACCGGTCCCGCCAGAGAAAACCGCCACCAGCCGGATTCACCCCGGAACCAGTACAGCGGCGCATGCACGGCCTCACGCTGTACCCACGCCCAGCCGTCCGACAGCCACCAGCCTGGCTGGCGGTAGCCGCCGTCCTCCATGAACGCCAGCCAGTCAGCGCAGCTGACCGGACGACTGGCAAGCTGATAGGGTGCCAGCCAGACCCGGTGACGGGGCGATTCATTGTCAAAGGCAAATGCCGGCCCGGCATGGCCGATGGTCACCAGTCCGTCCGGACCGTCGATCCACCCGGTCGCCCCGGTCGCCAGGGGCTCGAAGGTTTCGGCCTGCGCGTCATAAACCGGCATCAGCGGATTCTGCGCCAGCAGGTGCTTGATGTCGGTCAGCATCAGCTCCTGGTGCTGCTCCTCATGCGCCAGACCGAGCCCGACCAGGGCATGCCAGTCACCAGGCTGCGTCAGCCATTCCTGCATCGCGTCATCCACATGGCGCCGGTAGGCCATCACCTCGTCAAGGCCCGGACGGGTCAGCAGGCCGCGCTGCGGCCGTGGATGCCGGCGCCCCAGTGATTCGTAATAGGAATTGAACAAGGGCAGCCATTCCGGCCGCCAGCAGGCATGGCCGGGCCGGACCCGGGCCAGCACCAGCACCTCGAAAAACCAGCTGACATGCCCGAGGTGCCACTTGCCCGGACTGGCATCCGGCATCGACTGCACGCACAGGTCCTCGGCCGACAGCGGAGCTGCCAGGGCCTCGGTGCGTGCGCGCACGCGTTGCCAGCGGGAAACCAGCGTTTCGTCAGACATCGGCCACCTTTCAGACCGGAATGTGCTTCAGCATGGCACTTCACGCCGGCCAATGCCAGGCCGGACGGTCGGCAGGAAAACACGACCCGGCCATTGCGAGTCATCGGCCAGTCAAGCCGGCAACATGATGATTTAAAAAGATATTCATGATTGACATTGGCGTTTACAGAATGACTTTTGCTTACATTGGCAAAACCTGAAGTAAACATCAGCACTTGATTATTTAACTTGTGAATTACGGGTCATACAGTCCGGAGGCATCAAGCAGGACGGCCATGGCATTCCGCCCGTCCTGCACCAGTCCAACGGAGGAAACCATGTCCCAAACCATGCCCTGCCTGTTTGTCGATCTGCCCGTGGTACGTGCCAACACCCGGGCAATGGTGGAGCTGTGCCACGCCTCCGGCATCCGGCCGGTCGGCATCACCAAGCTCGCCTGCGGTGCACACCCGGTCGCCGAAGCCCTGATCGAAGGCGGCATCGACATCATCGGCGACTCGCGCATCGGCAATCTGGAAAAGCTGCAGGACCTGCCCGCCCGCAAGCTGCTGCTGCGCATCCCCTCGGTCAGCCGGGCGGTGGACGTGGTGCGCTACGCCGACCTGTCGCTCAATTCCGAACCGCACACGGTACGGGCCCTGTCCGCCGCAGCCGTCGCACTGGGCCGCACGCACGGCGTCATCGTCATGCATGACCTCGGCGACCTGCGCGAAGGCTGCTTCAGCGCTGACGACACTGTTGCACTGGCCCGGCTGGTCACCGAACTGCCGGGGCTGGAACTGGAAGGGCTGGGCACCAACCTCGCCTGCTACGGCGGTGTCGAGCCCACCACCGAAAACCAGCAGCAGCTGGTGGATCTAGCCCGCCGGATCGAGCGCGAACTGGGCGTGCGGCTCCATACGGTTTCGGGCGCCAGCTCGGCCGCCCTGCCGCTGCTGCTGCGCGGCGGCCTGCCCGCCGGCATCAACCAGCTGCGGCTGGGCGCATCGCTGCTGATGGGCATCGGCCTCAACGACGACCCGATTCCCGGCACCCGGCAGGACACCATGCGGCTGGCCGTCGAGATTGTCGAACTCAAGCTCAAGCCCTCGGTGCCGGTCAATTCCACCGCACTGGACGCCTTTGGCCACAAGCCCGAATTCGAAGACTTCGGCATCCGCCAGCGCGCCATCTGCGCCATCGGCAAGCAGGACGTCAACTTTGCCGACCTGACACCGCTGGACCCGGCCGTCCGCATCATCGGCGGCAGCTCAGACCACCTGATCGTCGACGTCACCGACGCCAGCCAGCCCTACCAGGTGGGCGACGCGCTGTATTTCTCCCTCAGCTACGGCGGCGCCCTGCAATGCATGACCTCCGAATACGTACGCAAAGAATTTCTTCACTAAGCGTTTTGATCCGGATTTTTCCGCCCGAAAGGAAAGCATCATGACCGAACTCGTCCACGGCGCCAGCGCCGTGCCGCCCGCCGCGGCGGCGGCCCCCGCGGCTGCGGCCCCCAAACTCAAGCTCGGCGCGCTGACGGCCCTGGTGGTCAGTGCCCTGATCGCCGCCGGCATTTTCTCGCTGCCGCAAAACATGGCCGCATCGGCCGGCGCCGGCGCCATCATGATCGGCTGGGGCATCACCTTTGTCGGCATGCTGATGCTGGCCTTCGTGTTCCAGACCCTCGCCAACCGCAAGCCGGAAGTCGAAGGCGGCGTGTACGGCTA
>JAGPIM010000182.1 GCA_018055005.1 Laribacter sp. | reverse complement strand
GCTCCAGCAGACGCGACTTGGGCAGCGTGCCCTGCATCAGCAGCCGGTCGGCAAACTCGGGCGACAGCCGCTCGGCCACTTCTTCCATCTGCCGGCGCGAGCTGAACAGCACCAGCGTTCCCACCGGGTGCGACAGGTCCACCAGCCTGGGCAGCCACTTGGCAATCTCGCCGGTATGGCCGGCGGCGTCCTTGGGGCTGGCAGCCAGCGGCGGCAGGTAAAGCTCGCCCTGGTGGGCATAGTCAAACGGCGATTCCAGCGCCAGTGTGGTGGTTTCCGGCAGCCAGGCCAGGCCGGTCTGCCGCAGCAGCAGGTCGAAAGAATTGAGGGATTGCAGGGTGGCCGAAGTCAGCACGGCACCCGATGCCTTGCGCCATAGCGTGCTGGCCAGGTCACCGGCCGCCGATACCGGCGACGCCGAGATGCGGTAATCGCGCCGGTTGCCGCTCACCCGTGCGGCAATCCAGCGGGCAATCGGCGGCGCCTTGTCTTCGGTTTTCTGGATGAACAGCTGCCACACGGCTGCCAGTGGCTCGGCCCGGGCAATGAAGAATCCCAGCTCGCTGGCGCAGCGGTCGAGCAGCAGCGTATCTGCTTCGCGCTCCTTGCGGGCCTCGGCCAGCGCATCAGACAGCTGTCCGAGCTGTTTTTCCAGCGCGGCGGACACCATGGCGAGGTTGCTGGCCAGCTGGACCAGTCCTTCAGGCAGGTCGCCGGCCGGCAGCAGCCACAGGGGCTCGGCACCTTCCGGGGCCGTCAGTTCCGGGACCCCGTCGAGCACGGCCACCAGTTCGGTCAGGTGTTCGATGGCGGCGGCAGCCGAATCGATGGCCAGCCCGCCCAGCTCGGGCTTGCTGATGAAGCCGTCCAGCCGGCTGACGAGGGTGGCCACCTTGTCGAGCCAGCCCAGCGTCGGGCCGGTGACAAAGTCGGCGGCAAACTGGTTGACGGCCTTTTTGGCCAGATGGTGCGCTTCGTCGAGGATATAGAAAGTCTGTTCCGGCGCCGGCAGGATCACCCCGCCGCCCATGGCGCAGTCGGCCAGCAGCAGGTCGTGGTTGGTGACCACCACGTCGACGTTGTCGAGCGCCTCGCGGGCGGCATAAAACGGGCATTCCGGCCGGTTGGGGCAGGCAGCTTTCAGGCAGCCGTGGCGGTCGTTGGTAATGCGTCCCCACAGGCTGTCGTCGAGGGTTTGCGGATAGTCGTCGCGGTCCCCCGACCATTTGCGGTAGTAAAAACCGTCAGCCAGCTGCTTGAGCGTGGCCAGTTCGGCTGCTTCGGGCTTGCGCTCCCACAGCGCTGCCATCGGGTCGGCTGCCAGCAGTTCGCCCTGGGTGGTGTCGGCCGTGTGCTGGTAGAGGCGGTAAGGGCAGACATAGCGGCCGCGGCCCTTGGCCAGGGCAAACGTCAGCGGCAGTTCGCTGTTCTCCACCACGAACGGCAGGTCGCGGTGTACCAGCTGTTCCTGCAGGGCCACGGTGGCCGAGCTCACCACCAGCTTGCGGCCCCGGCTTTTGGCCATGACGCCGCCGGCAATCAGGTAGGCCACGCTTTTGCCGACCCCGGTCGGGCCTTCCACCACCAGGATGCTTTCGCCGGCCCGTTCGGGCAGGTCTTCGCCTTCGGCGCGTTCCAGGCTTTGCGACAGGGTCTTGGCAATGGCGGCAATCATCTGCCGCTGGGCAGCACGTGGCTTGAAGCCGGGCAGGGCGCCGGCCAGCGTCTGGTAATGGTGCCGGATGGCGTCTTTTTCGAGATCGGTGAGCATGGCGCACATTTTACCTTGCCCGTCCCGCCTGTGCCGGCAGCTGTTGCCAGCCGGTGGTACGCTGGCAGCTCCGAACCTTTCGTAACCAGGGACGCACCATGCAAAGCCGGATGCAGAAATTCCAGCTCGCCGAAGACGCCATCCATGCCCTGCTGCACACGGCGCTGCACGGCCGCCTGTCCACGCTGAACGCCGATGGCTACCCGTACACCGTGCCCGTGCATTTCGTGTTTGCCGAGGGCCGGCTGTACGTGCACGGGCTGGACCGCGGGCAGAAAATCGACAATATCCGCAGCTATCCGCTGGTGGGTTTCGAGGTGGACGAGCTTGACGGCCTGCTGACCGACAACCTGAGCCAGCCCTGTCAGGCCGATGCCGCCTACCGCAGCGTGGTGGCGCAGGGCGATGCACGGCTGATCGATGATCCGGCGGAAAAGCACCGGATACTGGGCTGGTTCGTGGACAAATACACGCCGGACTTTGTGCCGCAGGACATGCCGGCCAACAAGGTGGCGGCAACCTGCGTGATCGAGATCACCCTCAGGTCCCTGACGGGCAAGTATCACGCCTGACACCTGCCCGCCGGGCGTTCAGGCAGGCTGCAACAGCCCTTCGAGCGGGGCGAGGATGCCCAGCATGGCCCGCTGGATATTGCGGACCAGCGCCTCGCGGTCCAGCTGCGGGTGCAGCACGGCCCGGATCAGCAGGCCGTTGAACAGCGTACACAGGGTATCGAGCGCGCCGTGCAGGTCGCTGGCCTGTTCGGGTGTCAGCGATGCCCGGGGGCTGACCAGCAGATCGTGCAGCCGCTGGCGGGCTGCCGTGTCGGCATCGCGCAGCAGCTCGGCCACCTGGGGATTGCGGGCGGCTTCGGCCAGCATTTCCAGTTGCAGCGCACTGTGGTCCGGCGCCAGGTTTTCCTGCACGCCCTGGCGGATGTTGTCGACCAGTGCCTGCAGGCGCGGCCCCGGATGCAGGGTGATTTCGTCCATGGCCGAATACATGGCCTGCAGGTCGCGGGCAATGATGGCGGCGATGATCTCTTCCTTGCTGGCAAAGAAATGGTAGATGTGGCCGGTACTCATGGCCGCGGTGCGCGAGATGTTGGCCATGCTGGCAGCGTGATAGCCCTGCTGGCGAAAACAGGCCGCTGCGGCATCGAGAATCTGCTGGCGGCGGGCATCAGCCAGCGCCGGATCGGGCTGGCGCCCGATTCTGGGTCTGGAACACATGGATAGTCCCTGAAATTGGCAAATGACAAAAAAACGGGCCGCCGTGGCGACCCGTCTGCCGTTACGGTCAGGTGCGCCAGCCGCCACCCAGCGCCCGGTAAAGGGCGATGCGGTTGGCAAGCCGGTTGAGCCGGACCTCGATCAGTCCCTGGCGGGCCGTGTAGTCGCTGCGCTGGGCAACCAGTACATTGAGGTAACTGTCGATACCCTTGTCAAAGCGGGCCTGTGACAGCCGGTAGCTCAGGCCGGTGGCTTCGGTCAGTGCGGTCTGGGCCGACAGGCGCTCGTCGATGGTGTCCTGCACCGCCAGGGTGTCAGCCACTTCGGTAAACGCCTGCTGGATGGCTTTCTCGTATTGCGCCAGCGCGATGTCGCGATCCGCCTCGCTCACCCGCAGGTTGGCCAGATTGCGGCCGCCTTCAAAGATCGGCAGCCGGATCTGCGGCATGAAGGACCAGCTGCGTGAGCCGGCATCAAACAGCCCCGAGAGGTCGCTGCTGGCGGTACCGATGCTGGCGGTCAGCGTGATGCTCGGGAAAAACGCGGCCCGGGCTGCACCGATGTTGGCGTTGGCCGCCCTGAGGGCATGTTCGGCCTCGACAATGTCCGGACGGCGCAGCAGCAGGTCGGACGGCAGGCCAGCGGGCAGGATGGCCGGCATCGGCAGCTCGGCAATCGGGGCCGTCGGCAGCAGCGCGGGGTCGACACTGGTGCCGACCACCAGCACCAGCGCGTTGCGGTCCTGCGCCAGCAAGGCTTCGTAGCGGGCAACTTCGCCACGGGCCGATTCCACGCCGGTCTGGGCCTGGCTCAGGTCCAGCGCCGAAGCGCTGCCCAGTTCAAAGCGGCGGCGCACCAGTTCGTATTCGGCCCGCCGGTTGCCCAGCGTGTCGCGCGCCAGTTTCAGCTGCTCGCGGTCGGCGGCGTAGGCAAGGTAGGCATTGGCGACTTCGGACACGAGGCTGATCTGGGCGGCGCGGCGGGCTTCCTCGGTAGCGAGGAAGGTTTCCAGCGCGGCGTCCTTCAGGCTCTGGATACGGCCGAAGAAATCCACTTCATAGCTGGTCAGCCCTACGCTGGCGCTGTACTGGCGGGCGAGGGTCGAGGCACCGTTGCCGGACAGGTCGCCCGGCAGGCGCTGGCTTTCGCTGCCGCCGCTGGCGGCGATCGACGGCAGCAGGTCGGCACGCTGGATCTGGTAGCGCGCACGGGCCTTGTCGATCTGCAATGCCGCCACCCGCAGGTCACGGTTGTGGGTCAGGGCCAGTTCGATCAGCGTCTTGAGCTGTTCGTCCGGGAAAAAGGCCCGCCAGTCAGCCAGCAGGCTGTCGCTGACGGAGCCTTCCGGGCGCGTGGCCCCGACGCTGTCGGGGAACTGGCCCGCCACCGGCAGGGCCGGTTGCCGGTAATCAGGAGCCATGGTCGTGCAGCCGGTCGCCAGCAGCACGGCGGCCAGCGAAGTGACAATCATCGGATGGTTCATGGGCGGTTCTCCTCGGAAGGGGTCGGGTCGGCTGCCGGCGGTTCGTGTGCCCCCAGGTTGTCCCTGGGACGCAGCCAGTGCCGTTGACCGTCGAAAACACGGCGGATCACCACAAAGAACAGGGGCACGAAGATCACGGCCAGTACCGTGCCGGTGATCATGCCGCCGATCACGCCGATGCCCAGTGCGTTCTGCGCACCGGCACCCGCGCCGTTGCTGACGGCGAGCGGCAGCACCCCGAGGATGAAGGCAAACGACGTCATCAGGATCGGGCGCAGGCGCAGGCGCACGGCAGTCAGCGCGGCCGACAGCAGCGAGTGGCCGGATGCCGCCAGGTCCTTGGCGAATTCCACGATCAGGATGGCGTTTTTCGAGGCCAGACCGATGGTGGTCAGCAGGCCGACCTGGAAGTACACGTCGTTGGAGAGCTTGAACAGCATGGCGGCTGCCAGCGCCCCGATGATGCCGAGCGGGACCACCAGCATGACCGAGAACGGAATCGACCAGCTTTCATAAAGGGCAGCCAGACACAGGAAGATCACGAGGATCGACAGGGCGTACAGCATCGGTGCCTGCGAGCCGGCCATGCGTTCCTGGTACGAGAGGCCGGTCCATTCGTAGCCGATGCCCGCCGGCAGCTGTGCGACCAGCTGTTCCATAGCCAGCATGGCTTCGCCGGTGCTGTGGCCGGGTGCTGCCTGACCCTGGATCTGCACGGACGGCAGGCCGTTGTAGCGTTCCAGACGCGGCGAGCCGTAGGTCCAGTGGGCGCTGGCAAAGGCGCTGAACGGCACCATTTCACCCGTGCTGTTGCGCACGTACCATTTGTTCAGGTCTTCCG
>JAGPIM010000038.1 GCA_018055005.1 Laribacter sp. | reverse complement strand
CCCTTGTTGACCCGGGTGGTGCAGTCGGTCAGCACCTGGAAGTCACCGTACCATTTGGAAACGTTCTTGAATTCGATCATGGTTTACATCCTCAGCGCACGATGGCGATCCGGGTGTGCAGGCGCTTGACGAGCCGCGACAGGGTGAAGCTGATAACAAAGTAGATGACCGCCACGGCCACGTACATTTCGACTAGGGTGTTGTCACGGTTGGCCACCTTGCTGGCGGCTCCGAGCAGGTCGGTGGCACCGACCACATACACCAGAGAAGTATCCTGGAACAGGATGATGATCTGCGTCAGCAGGAGCGGCACCACGTTGCGGAACGCCTGCGGCAGGATCACGTACCGCATGTTCTGGCCGTAGGTGAAACCCATGGCCTGGCCGGCAAATACCTGCCCGCGCGAAATAGACTGGATGCCGGCACGGATGATTTCGCAGAAGTAGGCAGCCTCGAAGATGGCGAAGGTGATGTAGGCGGACTTCTCGGCACCGACATTGATGCCCATCACCAGCGGCACGAGGATGTAGAACCAGAAGATCACCAGCAGCAACGGCACCGAGCGGAACAGGTTGACGTAGGTCGAGGCGGCCAGGTTGAGCGGCCTGATCGACGACAGGCGGGCCATGGCCAGCAGGGTGCCGAAAAAGATGCCGATGGCGGTGGCAAACAGGGTGAGCTGCAACGAGTACTGCAACCCCTTCATCAGGAAGTCGAAGGATCCGGTGACGGCGGACATGTCGAACTGCATCATTTGCCTCCCCCGATATAACCCGGTACCTGCACTTTTTTCTCCACCAGCGCCATGATGCGGTTCACGCTGAACGCCACGACCAGGTACAGCAGGCTGGTATAGGTCATCACTTCAATCGGGTTGGCCGGCGCGTATTCGCCGGTCATCTGCCGCATCTGGAAAGTGAGTTCGGTCAGGCCGATCGCCAGCGCCACGGCCGAGTTCTTGAAGATGTTCATGAACTCGCTGGTCAGCGGCGGCACGATGATGCGGAAGGCCATGGGTAGCATCACGTAACGGTAGGTCTGCCCCAGCGTCAGGCCGAGGGCCAGACCGGCGTTCTTTTGTCCGCGCGACAGGGTCAGGATGCCGGTACGCACCTGCTCGGCCACCCGGGCCGAGGTGTAAAAGCCCAGTGCGATCACTGCGGTGGAAAACTCCGGCAGCGGCATGCTCTGCTTGACCCAGTTGCTGGCGGTCTCCGGCAGGAATTCGGGAAAAACGAAAAACCACAGGAACATCTGCACGATCAGCGGCACGTTGCGGAACAGTTCGACATACGCTGTCGACAGCCCCGACACGGCCTTGTTGGGCACGGTGCGGCCGACGCCGACCAGCGTGCCAATGACCAAGGCAATGACCCACGCGCACAGGGCAGTCGCAATGGTCCAGCCCAGGCCCGAGAGCAGCCACTGATAATAGAATTCTTCGGTGTCCGGGACGCCTTGCAGAATGACGCCCCAGTTCCACTGGTATTGGTTCATACCTCATTACTCCAGCATATCCGGCGGGTATGTGTCACCCGCCAGGCCGCTTCCGGCGCCCATCGGCGCCGGGCGGTGTGTTACGGCCCTGCGGTCAGATACCCTTGTCGGTCGGGTTCTTGATCGCGGCCTTGAGCTCGGGGCTCATCGGCAGGTTGAGGTTGATGTTCTTCGGCGGGATCGGGCTCATGAACCACTTGGTGTAGAGCTTGTCGAGTTCGCCCGACTTCATCATGCCGACGATCACGCGGTCGACCACGGCCTTGAGCTGCGGATCGTCCTTGCGCATCATCACGCCGTACGGTTCGACCGACAGGGTTTCGCCGACGATGGCAAATTCCTTGGGATTCTTGGAGTTGGCGATCAGGCCGGCCAGCAGCACGTCATCCATCACGAAGGCCGAAGCACGGCCGGTCGACACCATCAGGAACGAGTCGGCGTGATCCTTGCCGTACACGTTCTTGACGTTGAGGTTCTGGCCTTTTTCGTGCTGCTTGATGTAGCGGTCGGATGTGGTGCCGGTCGTGGTGACCACCGGCTTGCCGTCGAGGTCGGACAGCGACTTGATGCCGGAATCAGCCTTCACCAGCATGCGGATGCTGGTGATGTACGGGGTGACGCTGAAGGCCACCTGCTTCTGGCGCTCCAGCGAGTTGGTGGTCGAGCCGCATTCGATGTCGACCGTACCGTTGGTCATCAGCGGAATGCGGGTCTGCGAGGTCACCGGCACCAGGCGGGTTACGGCGCCCTTGGCACCGGCTTCCTTCTTGACCTCGGCGGCGATGCGGTTGCAGATGTCCATCATGTAGCCAACCGGCTTCTGGTTGGCATCCAGATACGAGAACGGAATCGATGATTCGCGGTGGCCGATGACGAACTCGCCTTTTTCCTGCACTTTTTTCAGGGTGCCGGTCAGTTCGGCAGCAAGGGCCGGAGTGGCGACAACAGATGCTGCCAGGGCACTGACAAGCAAACGGGATGCAAAACGCATGATAGGAATCTCCACTGTTTTCTGGTCGGGTCAATTCAACGCCTGCCCATGGACAGACCCGGCAATCGGGACCCTCCCGATGCCGTACGCACAGGCTGCGGGCGTGCTGCCCACGGCCAAAACCGGATATCGGCGTCTTTACGAGTGCATGGGCGCCAATACTTGCTTGAGGAACTGTTGTGCGCGCTCGTGCTGCGGATTGCGGAAGAATTCTTCCGGCACGGCCTCTTCGAGGATGGAGCCCTGGTCGATGAAGATGACACGGTCGGCCACTTCACGGGCAAATCCCATCTCGTGTGTCACCACCATCATGGTCATGCCGGACTCGGCCAGATCCTTCATGACCTTGAGGACTTCGCCGATCATTTCCGGATCAAGCGCGGAAGTCGGCTCGTCAAACAGCATCACCTTGGGTTGCATCGCCAGCCCGCGGGCAATCGCCACACGCTGCTGCTGACCACCGGAGAGCTGGCTCGGAAACGCATCGCGCTTGTGCGCCAGGCCCACGCGATCCAGGAGTTCCTGGGCGCGCTGGCTGGCATCGGCACGGCTCATCTTGCGTACCTGCATCGGCGCCAGCGTAATGTTGTCGAGCACGGACAGGTGCGGGTACAGGTTGAAGTGCTGGAAAACAAATCCCACCTCGGCACGCAGGGCATTGAGGTTGGTTTTGGGATCGACGACATTGTGGCCGTCCACCCACAGTTCGCCCGAAGTGATCGGTTCGAGCTGGTTGACGCAGCGGATCAGGGTGGATTTGCCGGAGCCGGACGGACCGCACACCACCACCACTTCGCCTTGCGACACCGTCAGGTTGATATCGCGCAGGACGTGAAAGTCCTTGTTGTACCACTTGTTGACGTCGACAAAGCGAATCACGGCAGTTCCCTTGTAGCGGAGCATGCATTCATGCCCCTCGAGTATTTAGAGTTTTCGGCCGAGTGTAAGACCCCGTTCTTCCCAATGCAATATGTCTGTCGCGTTAAAACAGGATAATCAACTACCAGAACTGCGTCATTGCCTTGCGCTTTCGCCATGCCGATTAGAAAGCAGCACAAACTCCCTCAGCGTCAGCGTTTCAGGCCGACGCTGCGGATCAATGCCGAGTGCGGCAAAATCGTCATCGTCCAGCCAGCCACGCAGATTGTTGCGCAGCGTCTTGCGCCGCTGCGCAAACGCCTGCGCCACCAGCGCCGACAGGTTTGCCTCGTCATCGGCCGGACAGGGCAGCTCCGCGTGCGGAATCATGCGCACCACGGCCGAATCCACCTTGGGCGGTGGATCAAACGATTCCGGCGGCACGTCAATCAGCCGCTCCATGGCAAACCGGTACTGCAGCATCACCGTCAGCCGGCCGTAATCGGCGCAGCCCGGATCCGCCACCATGCGGTCCACCACCTCCTTTTGCAGCATGAAATGCATGTCAACCACCCGGTCAGCATAAGCAGCCAGATGAAAGAGCAGGGGCGTGGAAATGTTGTAGGGCAGATTGCCGACCAGCTTCAGCGGCTGCTCCTGCGCCAGAGCGCCAAAGTCAAACGCCAGCGCATCGCCTTCGTGAATGACCAGCCGCTCGGGCGGGAACTCGGCCGCCAGCCGGGCAATGATGTCACGGTCGATTTCCACCACGTGCAACTGTGGCAGCGCCCGCAACAGGGGGCGGGTCAGGGCGCCCAGACCGGGGCCGATTTCGACCACCACATCGCCCGGCCGCGCATCGACGGCGGCCACGATGGAGTGAATGATGAACGCATCCTGCAGGAAGTTCTGCCCGAAGCGTTTTTTCGGAATATGACGGGACATGCGAAATCTTTCAGCAAAAACTCGGCCTGCCCTCAGAAAAAGGGCAGGGCAATCACGACGTAGCGCAGCCACTTTCCTACCAGCAAGGCCGGCACCACCGGCCACCATGGCAGTCTGAGCCAGCCGGCGGCCACACAGAGCGCATCGCCGATCAACGGCACCCACGACAGCAGCAGGGCCCAGCTGCCCCAGCGTTCCAGCCACACCAGCGCGCGCGATGACAGCTCCTTGCGCGGCAGCCGGCGCCCCAGCCAGACACTGGTGAGACCTCCCAGCGTATTACCGAGTGTCGCCAGCCACACCGCCGGCCAGGCTTCGTCCGGATGCAGCGCCAGCAGGCCCAGCAATACCAGTTCCGAACCGCCGGGCAGCAAGGTGGCCGACAGAAAGGCCGACAGCGTCAGCCCGGCCAGCCCCCAGTCAGCCGGAATGTCGATCAAAACGAAAACCGCTCGCCGGCCTGGCCACTGATCAGCCCGGCCAGCCGCTCCATCAACTCGCCCTGGTCGCGGGTATCACGCCAGACACCATCCTGCAGGCGGAAATGGAATCCGCCGGCCCGGGCGGCCACCCAGACTTCCTGGCTGGCTTCATGACGGTTGACGATGATCTGGCTGCCATCGTCGAATTCAAGTGTCAGCACGTTGCCCATCAGCAGGGCATCGCCCAGTCCGCTGTCGTCAAAGGCATCGCGCACGGTGTCCAGCACGGTCTGGCTGGCCAGCAGAAAATCACGGTCATTCATGGAGATGGGCACCGGCACAACACCGGCGGGCGATGCTGCGCGCATGGATAGGTTGTCAGGTAACATCCCGATTTTGCCACAAGGCTGGAATGAACCCATGTCCCGTCGCTTGCTTGCCCTGTTCCTGACCGCCCTCGTCGCCGGTTGCGGGTTCAAGGGTGACCTCTACCTGCCCAAGACACCGGCTCCGGCCCACCAGACTGCCCATCCCGCTACCCAGGCTCCGGCCCAGCCGGCTGCCGCGCCCGACAACAGGACTGCCCCGTGAACGCCTTTCACTACCATGACCGCCAACTCTGCGCAGAAGACATCCCGCTGGCCCGCATCGCCGAACAATACGGCACCCCCTGCTACGTGTACGCCGAGTCGGCGCTGACCCAGGCCTACTCGGCCTACAGCAACGCCTTTGCCGGCATGCCGCACCTCGTGTGCTACGCCCTCAAGGCCAACTCCAACCTGAGCGTGGTCCGCCATTTCGCCAGTCTGGGCGCCGGCTTTGACACCGTGTCGATCGGCGAAATCGAACGCGTGCTGGCAGCCGGTGGCGAAGCCGGCAAGATCGTCTTTTCCGGTGTCGGCAAAAGCGCCGCCGAAATGCGCCGGGCACTGGAAATCGGCATCCACTGCTTCAACGTCGAATCAGTCAATGAGCTGGAACGGCTTAACAATGTTGCCGGCGAGCTGGGCAAGCGGGCGCCGGTCAGCCTGCGCATCAACCCCAACGTCGACGCCAGGACCCACCCTTATATCTCCACCGGACTCAAGAACAACAAGTTCGGCATTGCCTATGACATCGCCCGCCAGAGCTACCGCCGCGCAGCCGAGCTGCCCAACCTCGACGTCATCGGCATCGATTGCCACATCGGCAGCCAACTGACTGACTCGACGCCGCTGATCGACGCCCTCGACCGCCTGCTGGTACTGGTGGACCAACTGGGTGAAGACGGCATCCGCCTGCGCCACGTCGACATCGGCGGCGGACTGGGCATCCGCTATGCCGACGAAACCCCACCTGACCTGCAGCAATACGCCGATGCCATCCGCGAGCGCCTCGCCGGACGCGACCTCGCCTTGCTGATGGAACCGGGCCGCTCGCTGGTCGGCAACGCTGGCGTGCTGCTGACCCGCATCGAATACCTCAAGGAAGGCGACGGCAAGCATTTCGCCGTGGTCGACGCCGCCATGAACGACCTGATGCGTCCGTCCTACTACCAGGCATTCCACGACATCCGCCCGGTCACCCAGCACGATGCCGAACTGCTGCCGTCGACCTACGACGTGGTCGGCCCGATCTGCGAATCGAGCGACTTCCTCGGCAAGGACCGTACACTGGCCCTGCGCGAAGGCGACCTGATCGCCGTCATGTCGTCCGGCGCCTACGGCTCGACCATGAGCTCCAACTACAACACCCGGCCGCGTGCAGCCGAAGTACTGGTCAGCGGCCAGCGCGTCCGGCTGGTGCGCGCCCGCGAAACCTTCGAACAGCTGATCGCCAATGAAATCGACCTGCTTGACTGACGGCGTGACCGTGCGCCTGGCCGACCTGCAACAGCCGGCCGACGGCCAGACAGTGGCCGGCCTGATCGATGCCTACGCACGGGACCCGATGGGCGGTGGCACCGGCCTCACCGCCGAAGTCCGCCAGGCGCTGCCCGGACAGCTGGCCCGTCATCCGACCGCCTTTGCCCTGCTGGCCGAGGCAGACGGCCAGCCCGTGGGTGTGGCGGTCTGCGTACTGGGCCTGTCGACCTTCAAGGCGCAGCCGACCGTCAACCTGCACGATCTGGCCATCCTGCCCGCCGCCCGCGGCCGCGGCATCGGCCGGCTGCTGCTGGACGGCGTGGCCGCCGAGGCCCGCCGGCGCGGCGCCTGCAAGGTGACGCTGGAAGTCCGGCCGGACAACCACGTGGCGCGCGCGCTGTACGGCAGTGCCGGCTTTGACCTGTCGAGCCTGGGTGGCCAGGCGTACCTGATGATGGAAAAACCGCTCTGACAGCAGATGACCAGCCACAAAAAACGGCACCGGAATCCCGGTGCCGTTTTGCTTGCGCCTGCCGTGCTCAGATGCGGGCAAACGCCTGACGGGCTGCATCGACCGTGGCGTCGATGTCGGCGTCGGTATGCGCAGCCGACACGAAACCGGCCTCGTAGGCGCTCGGTGCCAGATAGACGCCGGCTTCCAGCATGGCATGGAAGAAGGCATTGAAGCGCGCCCGGTCGGAAGCGGTGACTTCGGCATAGGAGGTCGGTACGTCAGCGGCAAAATAAAGGCCGAACATGCCGCCCACGCAGTCGCCGGAGAACGGGATACCGGCCTCTTTGGCCGCAGCCACCATGCCGTCGACGAGCCGGGCGGTCCGGGCCGCCAGCGCATCGTAAAAGCCCGGCTGCTGGATCAGCCGCAGCGTGGCCAGACCGGCTGCCACTGCCACCGGATTGCCTGACAGGGTGCCGGCCTGGTAGACGCTGCCCAGCGGGGCAATGCAGTTCATGATGTCGGCCCGGCCGCCAAAGGCGCCGATCGGCATGCCGCCGCCGACCACCTTGCCCAGCGTGGTCAGGTCCGGCTGGATGCCGTGCAGCGACTGGGCGCCACCCAGTGCCACACGGAAACCGGTCATCACTTCGTCGTAGATCAGCACGCTGCCGTGCTGCTGCGTCAGGGTACGCAGGGCCTGCACAAAGGCGGCCGACGGGCGGATCAGGTTCATGTTGCCGGCCACCGGCTCCAGAATGACGCAGGCGATACGCTCGCCGATTTCGGCAAACGTGCGCTCCAGCTGCTCGACGTTGTTGTACTCCAGCACCAGCGTATGGCGGGTGAAGTCTTCCGGCACACCGGCCGAGCTCGGGTTGCCGAACGTCAGCAGGCCGGAGCCGGCCTTGACCAGCAGGCTGTCGGAATGGCCGTGGTAGCAGCCTTCAAACTTGATGATGGCATCGCGGCCGGTAAAGCCGCGCGCCAGCCGGATGGCGCTCATGGTGGCTTCGGTGCCGGACGACACCAGGCGCACCCGCTCGATCGATGGCATCAGCTTGCAGATTTCTTCGGCAATCCCGATTTCCGCTTCGGTCGGCGTACCGAACGACAGGCCGTGTACGGCGGCCTGCTGCACGGCCTCGACCACGGCCGGATGGGCATGACCGAGAATCATCGGGCCCCACGAGCCGATGTAATCGATCAGGCGACGGTCATCGGCATCCCACATGTAGGCGCCCTGCGCCCGCTTGATAAAACGCGGCGAACCACCGACCGAGCCGAACGCGCGCACCGGCGAGTTCACGCCTCCGGGAATCACGTGCTTGGCACGTTCAAACAGCTGTTGATTGCGATCCATCTTCACACTCCTTCAAAAACCGCGGCCGGACCTGCCGGCCGGACACATCCAGTTGCGTTCTGCTGCCTCCTGCCTCCTGCCTGGTGGCCGGCCATGCCGGCACCGGCTGCACGGGGTCAGAACGGCTTGACGATCACCAGCAGGATCACCGCCAGCAAGACCAGTACCGGTGCCTCGTTGAATACCCGGAACCAACGGTGCGAGCGCCGGTTGCGCCCGGCGGCAAAGTCGGCCAGCAGCTTCCGGCACCAGAAGTGGTATCCCACCAGACCAGCCACCAGCAGCAGCTTGGCATGCAGCCAGCCGCCGGAAATGCCGAAACCGAACCACAGCCACAGTCCCAGCAGCAGCGCCAGCCCGGCCAGCGGCGTCATGAAACGGTACAGCTTGCCGGACATCAGCAGCAGGCGCTCACGCTCGGCCGGGGTTTCACTCATGGCAAGATTGACGTAGAGCCGCGGCAGGTAGAACAGGCCGGCAAACCAGGCCACGACAAAAAAGAGATGCAACGATTTGACGACGAGATAACTCATGCGATCAGGAATCCGGTTGAATCCAGGATACCGTTTCACGTGAAACGGTCATCCGGAAAACGAGACAGTCAAGGTGACCGATGATGCCTGAATGCAGCCGCTGCCGGCCACCCGCTCATGCACGCCTATTGATCTGGCATCAGGAGCGGATCGACCATCCGCACAGGTTTTGCAGGCAAACCCGGCCGACGGGGTAGAATCGGAACATCATCCTTTTCCGCCCCGCCCACCGTGACCGAAGCCACCATCCCCGTCGTTCTCGCCCTTAACGCGCTGGATCCAGCCGGCATGACCGGCCTGCTGGCAGATACCCAGACCCTGGCGGTACACGGCTGCCATGTCACCGGTGTGGCTACGGCGTATCTGGAGGCCGACTCGGAACAGGTGTTCGAAGCCGAGGCCGCCGACGCCGAGCAGGTGGATGCCCGCATCCGCGCCATTCTGGAAGACATGCCGGTTGCTGCCATGAGCATCGCCGGACTGGCACGAGCCGAAACCGTCAGCGTACTGGCGGAAATCCTGTCCGATTACCCGGACCTGCCCCTGGTACTGGCACCCATGCTGCTGGCGGAAGAAGAAGAGCACGAAGACGACCTGCTGGGCGCGCTGACCGACCTGCTGCTGCCGCGCAGCGACATCCTGATCGTGTCACCTTTCGTGGCCCGTCATCTGGTGCAGGACGAAGAAGGTGCATCGCCTGACCTCGAAGCCCGCCTGACCCGCTGGAGCAGCCAGCTGGCGTCACTCGGTGCGGAAGACCTGCTGATCACCGGCGAGCAGGCCGCTACCCGCGAAGTGATCCATCACCTGTATCACGGCGGCAAACTGATCCGCCGTGACAGCTGGCCGCGGCCGCCCGAACGCATCCGCGGCAGCGACGACCTGCTGGCTGCGGCACTGACTGCCCAGATCGCCCACGGCACGCCACTGGAAGAAGCCGTATACCAGGCCGGCCACTACGCCCGCTACGCCCTCGAAGGTGCCTACCGGCCCGGCATGGGCGCCTGTACGCCATGGCGCCTGCCGGCCCCGCCGGAAGGCGAGTCCGCACCGGCAGATTAAGAGCCGCCAACACCGCCAGCCTGCGTCTTCGTCCGTCCCGGGCCCGAATCTGTTTCGGCCAAGGCCTGGTTACCGGTTTCAAGACACCACCAGCCACACACCGGGCGGTCGTCGGTACTGCGCAGACCGGGTCTGTACGCCATGACGCAGCCGCCGTGCGTGTTCGGTACGACACGGTTTTCCGGCTGTTTCAGCTGCCCTGCCGGCAGCCTTGTTCCACTGACAGAAGCATGCCGCCTCCTCGCACGCATGCCATACCTTCATCATTTTCCCGGCATCATCAGCGAACCGTGCACATCATCCGGCATCTCCGCATGCCAATAGCAGCGGCAAAGCAGGATTTTGCAGCCGGAACCATCATGTGCCAGCGCAGCAGGGTTGCCCTGCAATACGCCAAGAGCTGCGGCCTTCATCGCACCGGCAAACCCGGCGGTTCTCGTCAGCATGCCGGTTTGCCTGATACGCCCCTCTGCCTCGCGGGTTCCACCTCTGGAGCACATCGGTTGCAAGCGATGACCGACGGTCGAGGACGACCGGCCAGTAGCTGGCCAGTCTGACAGCGCGCCCCCCGTTTTGCTGACCGACCCGACCCCGGGTGACACCCGTCCGGCACACAACGAGGTCACGGATCACACGCCGGGCCGCACCGGGTTCAGGGCAACGCCGCCGCCAGCCAGTCGGCAATCCGTTCGCTGGCACCGCCAAACTCGGTCGCGAACACCTGCCCGGCCTGCCCCATGCACCGGAGACGGGCTTCGTCATGCAGCAGCAAGGCCGCCTGTTGCCAGCAGTCTGCCGCATCGCTGACGGTCAGCAGGGCACCTTGCTCGCGCGCCGCCTGCACGATGGCGGAAAAATTGAAATCCGACGGTCCCATCAGCACCGGACAGCCGACGCTGGCCGGCTCGATCGGATTCTGTCCGCCCAACGGCAACAGGCTGCCGCCAACAAACGCCAGCGTCGCCAGCCGGTAATAGGCAAACAGCTCACCCATCGAATCACCAAGCCAGACCCGTACCTCCGCCGCCACGGCCGTTGCCTGGCTGCGACGGGCATAAGGGATGTGGCGTTGTTCCAGCAAGGCAGCCACTTCGTCAAAACGCTGCGGATGCCGGGGCACCAGCACGATGCGGGCAGGAAAATCCACCGGCAGGGTATCCAGCAGCAGGGCTTCTTCGCCTTCGCGGGTACTGGCCAGCACCATCACCGGCCCGTCGCCCAGCCAGCGCCGGAACTGCTGTGCCAGCGCCAGGCTGTCGGCCGGCGGGCTGACATCAAACTTGGTATTGCCCAGCACGGCAACCTGCCGGGCTCCGAGAGCCGTGAGGCGCCGGGCATCGTCTTCGGTTTGTGCAGCGACTCCGGCAAGTTCTGCCAGCGCCGGTGCAATCAGGGGCCGGATCCGGGCATAACCGCGTGCCGAGCGCCCGGACAGCCGGGCATTGGCCAGAAACAGCGGTACACCGGCCTCGTGGCAGGCCCGGATCAGGTTGGGCCACAGCTCGGTTTCCATCAGCACGCCAAAGCGCGGACGTAACTGCTCGACAAACCAGCGGGCATTGCGTGCGCTGTCGTAGGGCAGATAGCGCACGCAGGCATCCGGAAACAGCTGTCGGGCCGTATCGCGCCCGGTCGGCGTCATCTGGGTGATCACCAGCGGCAGCTGCGGAAACCGGGCCCGCAGGGCAGCGACCAGCGGTGCAGCAGCACGGGTTTCGCCTACCGAAACGGCATGCAACCAGATGGCACCCGGTGGCACGCCCAGAGGCGCCGTAGCAAAGCGTTCGTCCCAGTGCTCCAGATACGCAGGCTGCCGCCGTCCGCGTCGGCGCAGGTAGACCCGTGCCAGAGGCAACAACGCACGCACCAGCCAGCCGTAACCACGGCGCGCCAGCGTCATGCCATGCACTCCTGCAAGGCCTGCCAGACGGTGTCCACGTCCGGGCACTGGCCGATGCCGCCGAGATTGCGCGCCCGGGGCGTGGGAATCACGCCGGTCAGTTGCGGATCGGTGTCGGTATAGATGGCCACCAGCGGCACCGGCAGCGCATTGGCCAGATGGGTCAGCCCGGTATCGACGCCGACGACCGCCACGGCATTGCCCAGCAGGGCAGCGGCCTGTTTCAGCGTCAGACGGGGCGCCACCCGGGCAAACGGACGGCCGGCAGCAATCCGCTCGGCCCGGGCCCGTTCCGCCGGATTGCCCCACGGCAGCATCACCGGCCAGCCCCGCTCGGCATGGAGCCGGTCGGCCAGCGCCATCCAGTGCGTTTCCGGCCACAGCTTGCTGTCGCGCGAAGTCGCGGTCAGCAAGACCGCCTGGCCTGTGGGCAAATCCCCCGACGGCGGTGCCGGAACACCGAAATCGCACTGGTCCAGGTCAGGCTGGTAACCAAATGCCTGACCAAACAGCAGACGGTTACGGGTCACCGCCGACAAGGACCGGCTGACGGAATAGGTCTTGTCATAGAACAGGCTGGCCAGCGGCTCGCGGATGCTGCAGCGGTCGTAGCCGGCCAATGGTGTATCGGGTACCCAGCGGGCAAACAGCACGCTTTTCAACAGGCCCTGACTGTCCAGCACCAGATCGTAATGCGCCTGCCGCAGTGAGTGACGCAAGGATCCCAGTTCACGCCAGGTCGCCGGAGACCACAGCTGGCGGCGCCAGCGGCGCCACGCCAGCGGAATCACGTTATCCACAGCCGGATGCAGGGACGCGATATCCACAAAGCTTTCCTCGGCCAGCCAGTCGATGCCCAGCGAAGGAAAACGGCGTGACAGATCGGTCACGGCAGGCAGGGTATGTACCAGATCACCCATGGATGAGGTACGGATCAGCAAAAGTCGGCTCATGGTCCGCATTGTATCGGGGCCATCGGTATTCGGCTTGTGGACAATTCTGGCAACTTCACAGGCACGCGCTGTGGATAACAACGCATTCGGGTACAAGCCCAGATTTATCCACAAGTCCTCATCATGCAAAAGTTATCCACACACACAGGATAGTATCAATATAATATGCTGTTTTAAATAAGAAATAGTGAGTTATCCACAGACATGTTGCACTATATCTATATCTTCATATTACTTATAGACAGAAAAGGAATTCATGATGGCAAACGGCAAAAGAACGGTTTTCCACTGGACAGAACCGTTAACCAGAAACGTCTTGTGGATAACCATGCAAAACCAGACTGCCGGATATTTATCCACAAGCTGTCTACGGGCAAACCGTAATGACCACCCAGCGTTACAAGGACGATTACTTGATGTTTACAAAAGGAAAATTCGTGTTATCAACAGAAAACCGGCAAGTCATCTATTTCTTTAATCTTTAACTATAAGAACAAGAACAGAACAATCACACCATTGGATAACCTGCGAATAAGGCAGCATCAAAAATTGCAAAGCAAAAAATACGTTATAAAACAACTATTTATTTGTATACTACAAAATGCCTATTCTTCCAGACCCCAGTTAACCGGCAACTGTCCTTGTTCAATCAGCCAGGCATTGGCTAGCCGGAAATGTCCACAACCCAGAAAACCGCGCCAGGCAGACAAGGGAGAAGGATGAGGAGCACACAACACCAGATGCCGCCGGTCGTCAAACAGATGGCGTTTGGCATGGGCATCCTTGCCCCACAGCAGGAAAACCCGTTTACCAGGAGCCGACGATACGGCCTCAAGCAGCTGGTCCGTCAGTGTCTGCCATCCCAGTGAACGATGACTGCCTGCCTGGTCTGCCGCGACTGTCAGGACAGTATTCAGGAGCAATACGCCCTGGCGTGACCAGGCAGACAGGTCTCCATGCGAGGGCAGGGCAATGCCCAGAGAATCCTCGAGTTCCCGGTAGATGTTGCGCAACGATGGTGGAATACGGACGCCGCGCTGGACGGCAAATGCCAGCCCGCAGGCCTCTCCTGCACCGTGGTAGGGGTCCTGCCCCAGGATGACGACTTTCACGTCTGCCGGGCCGCTGTCGTATAGCGCCCGCAGGATGTCCGGACTGGAGGGGTAAACCGTTTCGCCGCTTTCCAGCCTGGCGGAAAGCCGGTGGTCCAGATGTGCCAGCAAGGCTGTGGACAAGTGGGGTTGCCAGTCTGGATGTACGTGATTCAGGGTCGGGCCCAGGCAGGAAAGCGACATTTTTCGTCAGGGGATTGTTTGTGGATAAGTCTGCATTGTCCTGGCAAGTCCCTGCTTCGTCTAGGGAAAAACAAAAAGCCTTCCTGACAGGAAGGCTTTGCTGGTGTGGATAACCTGAATGCTCAATAACGTGGCAGATCGGGATCAATCTCGGCTGACCAGGCATCCAGTCCGCCCTGAAGGCTTGCCACATCGCTGAATCCGGCTTCTTCGAGCCACTGGGCGGCGTAATGGCTGCGTACGCCATGATGGCAGATCACCACGATCGGCTGGTCGTCGGGCAGTTCGCCCTGCCGGACCGGCAGCTCGGCCATCGGCAAGGCCACACAGTCCGGCAGACAGGCCAGGGCGGTCTCCCAGGGCTCGCGGATATCCACCAGGCAGGGGGCCTGCCGGCCGGCATCCGCCAGCCAGCCAGTTCACGGACGCTGATAGTGCGCATCAAAACACGAAACGGTTGGGAACCTTGACCTGTGCCAGCGGTTCCACCACGGTTTCAAACAACACTTCTTCACGGAAGTTGTCGCCTTCACCGCGGGTGACCAGTACGGCTTTCATGGCCGGTGCTTCGCCAACGACGGCTACCAGTCGTCCGCCGGGGGCCAGCTGGGTTTTCAGCTGTTCCGGCATTTCCGGGACTGCTCCGCCCAGCACGATGACGTTGAAAGGTGCGTGGCGGCTGTCGCCTTCGATGCCGTTGCCGACCGATAGCGTGACATTCCGGATCCCGTTGCGGGCCAGGCTGGCAGCTGCGATTTCACTGGCCTGTGCCGACAGGTCGACCGAGTACACATGACGGGCCATGCTGGCCAGCAGGGCGGTCAGATAACCACTGCCGGTACCGATCTCAAGGGCAGCATCGTCCGGCTGGACATCCAGCGCCTGCAACAGGCGGGCTTCTACCCGCGGAGCCAGCATGTGTCCGCCGGTGGGCAGCGGCAGCTCCAGATCGGCAAAAGCCAGCAGGCGGCTGTCAGCGGGAACGAACTCTTCGCGTTTGGCAGCAAACAGGCAGTCCAGCACGCGGGGATCCAGCACATCCCAGGGGCGGATCTGCTGTTCGATCATGTTGAAACGGGCGTTTTCGAAATCCATGTTCGGCTCCGGCTAGGCAAAGAATGAGGGCTCTCCCGGTCATGCTGATCGGGAAAAAGGGCTGGTGGCGATTATTCCACAGCACTGCATCCACGCCCATCCCATGCTTGATGCCGGATTTTCCGGCTGGCGGCTACAGGAAACCGGATGTTTGCGTCGCAATCATTCAAAAAAGCGACCGTGATGCCCTGTGCGCTTCACCCTGCTACTTGTGTCAGGGAGACAGATACGTATAATTGCGCGATTTTTTTCGAAATGGACGAGAATGGTTCTCAACGAGACTGTTTTGACCAGAAATAACGATGCTTTACGCACCGCGACTCGTCTGTTTTTTCTTTTTCGAAATATCAGGATTCAGTAACGAATCGATGCCCCATTCCCGTGGGGCTTTTTTTTCGCCCGCTGATTTCGCTGACTCGTGTGTTTTGGCTGTAAGGAGGATGGTAATGAAAAACTCACTGTATCAACGGCACATCATTTCAATATCTGACCTGAATCGGGAAGAGCTGGAAATGGTGGTAAAAGTGGCTGGGGATCTCAAGCGCACGCCCCGGCATGAACTGCTCAAGAACAAGGTGGTGGCCAGCTGCTTCTTCGAAGCATCTACCCGCACCCGCCTGTCGTTCGAAACCGCTGTGCAACGGCTCGGCGGGACGGTGATCGGCTTTTCTGACGGCGGCAACACGTCGCTGGCCAAAAAGGGCGAAACCCTGGCTGACTCGGTGCAGATCATTACCAGCTATGTTGACGCCTACGTCATGCGCCACCCGCAGGAAGGCGCTGCCCGTCTGGCATCGATGTTCAGCAACGGCAAACCGGTGATCAACGGTGGTGATGGCTCCAACCAGCATCCGACCCAGACCCTGCTCGACCTGTTTTCCATTTACGAGACCCAAGGCCGGCTGGACGGCCTGAAGGTGGCGTTTGTCGGCGACCTGAAGTACGGTCGTACCGTGCACTCGCTGGCACAGGCCCTGAGCCTGTTCGGCTGCCGCTTCTACTTTATTGCACCGGAAGCGCTGGCCATGCCGGAATACATCTGCGAAGAGCTGGACGACAAGGGTATCGAATACAGTCTGCATACCAGCATCGAGGAGGTGGTCGGTGAACTCGACATCCTCTACATGACCCGTGTGCAGAAAGAACGCTTTGATGAAACCGAGTTCAAGCACATGAAGTCGAAGTTCGTGCTGAACACCGACACGCTCAAGGGCGCACAGGACAACCTGCGCATCCTGCATCCGCTGCCGCGCGTTGATGAAATCGATATCGAAGTGGACCACACTCCGTACGCCTACTACTTCCAGCAGGCTGAAAATGGTGTGTACGCCCGCGAAGCGCTGTTGGCGCTGGTGCTGAATGAAACGATCTGAACTGGCAGGAGACGACGCAATGGACAACAAGGAAAAGATCGATTACACGCTGAAGGTGGAAGCGCTGAAGGACGGCACGGCCATCGACCATATTCCGGCTGGTGTCGGGACCAAGGTGCTGCGCATGTTCGGCCTGATGGAATCCGGCGAGCGGCTGTACGTGGGCCTGAACCTGCCGAGCCGCCGTCTGGGCAAGAAAGACCTGATCAAGGTCGAGAACATCCTGCTGACCGCCGAGCAGGCCAACCAGCTGGCACTGTTTGCCCCCAATGCCACGGTCAACGTGATCCGCAATTTCGAAGTGGTGGAAAAGCACAAGCTGGAGCTGCCTAACCAGATCGAGGGCGTGTTTTCCTGCCCCAACTCGAACTGCATTTCGCACAACGAACCGGTCCGGTCCCGTTTCAGCGTGCGTCGCGCCAAGGATGGCGGTGTGCGCATGAAGTGCCACTACTGCGAAAAATCGTTCAGCCAGGACATTGTGGCCGAACTGCAATAACCGTCCAGGCAGTCAGTACAACGGCCATTCCGTTTTCCGGGATGGCCGTTTTTGTTTCACGTGGAACGCATGAGCGTTCCGTTACATGTTGGTGCGGATCCAGCTGCGCCAGACCGGAAAATGGCGGGGTGCCAGCGTGGCAATCACCGTGCGTTGCCACAGGCCGCCCTGCCAGAAATCATCCTGTTCGATGCAGCAGCAACAGCCGCCAGCTTCTTCCAGGATCAGCGCTCCGGCTGCGTAGTCCCACAGCCGCTGTCCGCCATGCAGGTAAAGGTCGTAGCGGCCGGCTGCAACATGGCACCAGTCCAGGGTGGATGAGCCGAGGTTGCGCAGGCTGCCAAAGGGAGAAGTCGACAACAGGCGGCTGGACAGCCGGCCACTGCGCAGGTACTTGATGTCGACTGCGGCAATGGTTTCAGTCAGCGTCGCCGGCGAGCCGGTCAGCGGCAGTGCCACCCCGTTCAGGTATGCGCCATGTCCGCGCTGGGCATAGAACATTTCATCTGCCACCGGGTTGTAGATCACTCCCAGCTCGGTGCGCCCTTCGCGCATCCAGGCGACCGAGATGGCAAAGTACGGCAGTCCATGGACAAAGTTGGTCGTGCCGTCGATAGGGTCCACCACCCAGATGCCGTCATGCCAGGCCTGATCCCACAAGGCCTGTTGCTCTGCCGGAGTCATTTCTTCACCAAGTACCGGACAGGGCAGGATGGCCGGCAAGGTCCGGCTCAGTGCCGCCTGGCTGGCGAGATCGGCTTCGGTAAACGGCGTGCCATCCTGCTTGCGGGAAACCCCGACGCGCAAAAAGCGCGGCATGACCTCGGTCTGGGCAATCTGCCGCACGAGCCGGATGACCTGATCCACCACCTGCATGATTGTTGTTTCTCCTCTGCCGTTGGCCC
>JAGPIM010000037.1 GCA_018055005.1 Laribacter sp. | reverse complement strand
TACATCCGCTTTTACAATCACCAACGACGTCATTCGACCCTGGGGTATGTCACCCCGGTTGAATACGAGCGACGTCGCTTAGTGCTGAGTGCTTAACCCGCTGTCCACGGAGAGCGGGACAGACCACCGTTTCGGAAGATGCAAGGGATTTAAAACAACCCTTGGGTTTTCAAGATGCTTGCTGCCTGACAGGACAGTACCGAGCACCTGTTCTCTGCACAGGAACTCTTTCTTTTCTGCCCGTATCCTGGGCCTTTACACGGCAGCCGGCATTTCCAGGAGAGGCTGGACCGGCAGTGCCGGTTGGCAGGTCGAACCGAAAAAACTCCGGCTGCGAGCCAGTACCTGATTGCGCTCGTTATCGACCATGACCATGTGGTAGCTGTCGGTGAGCGGCATGAATTCCACCGAACCCCCCAGCCGCTTCACCAGGTAATGCGCCGAGCGGGGACTGGTGATGTCATCTTCATCCGCATGCACGATCAACGTCGGGCAGCAGATTTCAGCCAGCCTTTGTCTGAGATGTCGACGCAAACGGTCTACTTCGCGAATGCAGGACAGCGGAACATACGTGTAGTGAAATCGCTCTCCACGCTCGAAGCGCTGCTGGATGATCTTGCGCAAACGCGGGTTCTTGATCCCAAATGGCTCGTTTTCCGGCACACGCATTCGCTTGGCCAGCCCTGGAATGCGGTAGACGATATGGCGCGCCCAGGTCAGTCGCGGCAGGCTCCAGCCATCCAGAAACATTGGCGGCGCATACAGGGCCAGGCGACCATCGTGCTTTTCCAGTCGGGCGACTTCCAGCGCTACCAGTCCTCCCAGACAAACGCCAGCCAGATGTACTGCGCCGTGCCTGGCCTTGAGCTCGCGATAACTGAGCCGGATGGCTTCAACCCAGTCCTGCCAGTGGGTTCCGAGCAAATCAGCGGGCAGACTGCCGTGTCCTGGCAGGAGTGGCGAGTGGGTGACAAAACCGGCATCTTCCAGCGTTTTGCCGAGCGCACCCAGATCGTATGTTGTTCCACCCAGTCCATGAACCAGTAAAACAGCCGGCCGCAAAAAAGCCATAATGCATACTCAAAACCAACAGCAATGCAATCAGTATTGCCAATCCGGTTTTGTTTACAAGTAACATTTTGTCCGGACATAAAGAGGCTTGCCCGGTGTATTTGATATGTCACTGAAAAGGTAAGCCATCCAGCGTTTCTCCTTCAACAAGCAGGCTTCACACGCAGTCGATCACCTATAGTGATGGCACTGTGACTCCCGGCAAAAGCACGGCGCAGCTGTTCGTGCTCCTGTCCGTCCAAACCCTTGCACGGCTTTCAAGGCGAAGCGCTATCTGCCATGACTTCTGAGGTTTCTTCTTCTGTTTCATTGCCACGATTCTGGCGCGGCATTGCCGGAGCCATTGTGGCAACACTGGCACTGGAGCTGCTTTTGAGGTTTGCTGCTCCACTGGTAATCGGGCACGTTGTTCGCCCTGCCCTGCTGGTAAACCGCCTGCTGGGCCTGCCTCCGGCCAGCCTGACCGGCACCGTGGTGCACCTGGCTCTGGCACTGGCCTTGTTGCCCTTGGGGTTTGTCTGGATCATCGAACGGCTGGTGCCTGGTTCGCATCATGTCCAGGCGCTGGTGTATGCCTTGTTGCTGGGAACGCTGATCGGCATGGTGTTGCTGCCACTGGCCGGAGTTCCGGATTTTTTCGGAAGCCAGCGCGGGGGCGTATTTGTTTATCTGGCGCAGATCCTGTACTGCGGTCTCTTTGCCGGCTTGCTGGGAAAGCGGCGATGAACCCTTTTGAGATCAGAATTCCGACTAAATTACTCGGAATTGGCATGCCCGTTGAGATTCGATAAACTTGAGCCTTGCCGGGCTGCTGAAATATCGAGGCAATGCGAGTCTTGCAGTCCTTACGCAATCACCATACGAGAGGAATCCTTACATGGAACACAAACTGCCCGAACTGCCGTACGCCCTTGATGCACTGGCCCCGTTCATGTCGCGTGAAACACTGGAATACCACTACGGCAAGCACCACCAGACCTATATCACCAACCTCAACAACCTGATCAAGGGCACCGACTTCGAAAACGCCCCGCTTGAAACCATCGTCAAGCAATCCAGCGGCGGTGTGTTCAACAACGCAGCCCAGACCTGGAACCACACCTTCTTCTGGCTCGGGTTTGCGCCGAATGCCAATGGTGAAGTGCGTTTGCCGTTGGGTGACCTGGCCAGCGCCATTGATGCCAAGTGGGGCAGCTTCGACGAATTCAAGAAAGCCTTCAACGCCGTTGCCGCCGGTACTTTCGGCTCTGGCTGGGCCTGGCTGGTGAAGAAGGCTGACGGCTCGCTGGATCTGGTTTCCACCAGCAATGCAGCCACGCCGCTGACAACCGACGCGACGCCGCTGCTGACCTGTGACGTGTGGGAACACGCCTATTACATCGACTATCGCAACAGCCGCCCGAACTATCTGGAAAACTTCTGGAAGCTGGTCGACTGGAACGTGGTTGCCCAGCGTTTTGCTGCCTGATCCAGGCCGTATCCAAAATCAACAGGGAGGCTTCGGCCTCCTTTTTCATTGTTGATTTTGTGGAATTAATGCAATTAATCATCTTCACGATCGTTTCATGACGATTGGCTTGATTATCGTCAAACTGCCTGTCATCAATCGAAATGACAATGTCCCTACGGATTCTTGACTATTGCTAAGG
The DNA here is from genome assembly GCA_018055005.1 of Laribacter sp. Taxonomy (GTDB): domain Bacteria; phylum Pseudomonadota; class Gammaproteobacteria; order Burkholderiales; family Aquaspirillaceae; genus Laribacter. Next base: position 15,338 of record JAGPIM010000037.1, on the reverse strand, counting down.
AGCACGTAGATGGAACTCTGGAAAGAATTGCTCAGCTCGGAAGTCGGCATCATGAGCCTGATCGTGATCGCAATTGCATTTATCGTCCCGATCTACTGTGCCCGTTATTTCATGCGCAAATCGCATGAAGAGCCGTGTCAGAGCACCAAACACTGAACTACCGGCTCCAGCATGAAAAAACCCGCAGCCAGCGCTGCGGGTTTTGCTTTTCAGCAATCTGTCATTGCTTGACCAGATCAAGCGGAACCGGCAGGGATTTGTCCACCGGTTGGTCGTCGATGATCTTTTTGGCGGCATCCACTGCCGTCTTGCCGATCAGTTCCGGCTTTTGTGCCACTGTGGCGCTCATCTTTCCGGCCTTGACCGCATTGACCGCATCATCCGTCGCATCAAAGCCCACCACCGTCACATCCTTCATGCCGGCCGCTTCCAGAGCCTGAACAGCACCCAGTGCCATTTCGTCATTGTGGGCGAACACACCCTTGACGTTCTTGTTGGCTTGCAGGATGTTTTCCATCACCGACAGCCCCTTGGCACGGTCGAAGTCCGCCGGCTGGCGCCCCACAACCTTCACGTCCTTGGCCTGGTCGATCACGTCATGGAAGCCCTGGCCACGCTCGCGTGCTGCACTGGCTCCCGGAATACCTTCCAGCTCCACCACATCACCCTGGTTGCCAATCTTTTCCAGCAGGTATTCCGCAGCCATCTTGCCGCCCGCGACGTTATCGCTGGCCACATGACTGGCTACCTCGCCACCGTTGACCGAGCGGTCAAGCGTCACCACCGGGATTCCGGCTGCGTTGGCCGCCTTCACTGCACCTACCACGGCATCAGAATCGGTCGGGTTGACCAGGATGACTTTCACCTTTTTCTGGATCAGGTCTTCAATGCTGGCAATCTGCTTGGCCGGATCGTCCTGGGCATCCACCGTAATCAGGGTCAGCCCCTGCTTCTGGGCTTCTTCCTCTGCACCCTTCTTGAGCGTGACAAAGAACGGGTTGGACTGCGTGGAAACGGCCAGACCAATGGCCGGCTTGCCGCCATCCGCTCCGGCGTCCGGTACCTGGGCGGTTTCCGGACCCTGCTTGGAGCAGGCCGCCACTGCGAATACCAACGCGCCGGCCATCAGGGATTTCATCAGTTTGCTCATTGCTTCTTCCTAGGCATGTGCAGGAGTAAAACCACCGGCAGGAGCTGGATCAAGCCTGCCGGCAGGTGAAAAAAACGCACGCTTACTTGTGGCGGCGGTCCAGCAGGACGGCCAGCAGGATGACTGCACCCTTGATGACCTGCTGGTAGAACGACGACACACCCAGCAGGTTCAGGCCGTTGTTGAGCACCCCGATCAGCAAGGCGCCGATCAGCGTGCCGACAATCCAGCCGCGACCACCGGCAAGCGAAGTACCGCCGAGCACGACGGCAGCGATGGCATCCAGCTCGTAGCCGGAACCGGCATTGGGCTGGGCCGAATTCAGGCGGGAGGTCAGGATCACCCCGGCCATGGCCGACAGGGCACCCGACAGGGCATAGACGGCGGGCTTGATCCGGCTGACGCGCACGCCGGAGATCAGGCTGGCTTCTTCATTGCCGCCAATGGCATAGACATGGCGCCCGAAAGTGGTCTTGCGCAGTACAAACCACAGTACCGCAAACGCCACCAGCATCCATATCACCGGCACCGGAACCAGCGAGGCCACGTATCCCCCGCCGAGCATGGAGAAAAAGTCGCTGTGCAACCCGGTGACCGGACGGCCATCGGTCACGACCAGTGCCAGCCCCCGGAAAATGGTCATGGTCGCCAGCGTGGCAATGAACGGAGCGACCCGCCCCTGGTAGATCACCACACCGTTGATCAGCCCCATCACGCCGCCAACACCGATGCCCAACAGGGTGGCCAGTACCGGATCCATGCCGGCAGTAATCCAGCCGGCAATCAGCACGCTGGAAAGCGCCAGGATGGAGCCGACCGACAGGTCGATGCCCCCGGTCAGGATCACGAAGGTCATGCCAAAGGCGATCAGGGCATTGATCGAGACCTGGCGCATGACGTTCAGGATATTGTTGAGCGTCAGGAAGTCCGGTGACAGGAAAGTCAGCACAATGCTGATCAGGACCAGCGCGATCAGCGGCGCCAGTTTTTGCAATACGTTCTTGTTGTGTTCGGTGAGCACTTAGCATCCTCCGGTGGCGGCGTGCATGATGGATTCCTGGGTTGCGGTGGCCGCATCCACTTCGGCCGCAATCCGGCCCTCATGCATGACGAGGATGCGGTCGGACATCGACAGCACCTCCGGCAGTTCCGAGGAAATCATGATGACGGCCACGCCGTCACAGGCGAGTTGGTTGATGATGTGATAGATCTCGGCCTTGCCGCCGATGTCGACGCCGCGGGTCGGCTCGTCCAGGATCAGCACGCGCGGCTTGATGGCCAGCCATTTGGCCAGCACCACTTTTTGCTGGTTGCCACCGGACAGCGATTTGACCTCAAGATCGCAGTCGCGGGTACGGATTTTCAGGCGGCTGATCATGCCATCGACAAACCCGCGCTCGCGGCCGGAAACGATCACGCCGGCACGCGAAAAGCCCTGCAAATGGGTCAGGGTCATGTTTTCCCGTACCGACAGCCCCAGCACCAGACCTTCATGCTTGCGGTCTTCGGTGACGAAGCCAATGCCGGCACTGATGGCGTCGGCAGGTTTGCTGATGGTCAGCGGCTTGCCGTTCAGGAACACCCGGCCACTGGCTTTTTTCTCGAGCCCGAACAGGGTCTTGACGATCTCCGTCCGTCCCGAGCCCATCAGGCCGGCAATGCCCAGCACTTCTCCGGCCCGCACGCTGAAGCCGATGTCCTTGATGACGGCACGGCTGTCGGCCAGGTTTTCCACCCGCAGGCGTTCCTCGCCCGGCCGGGTCGTCCGCTTGGGAAAGCGCTCGCCGATTTCACGACCGACCATCATCTGGACCACTTCGTCCAGATCGGTTTCGGCAATCCGGGAAGTCCCGACGAAGTTGCCGTCGCGCAGCACGGAAATCTGGTCGCACAGGGCAAAGATTTCTTCCATGCGGTGCGAGACATACACGATGCCGACTCCAGCGGCCCGCAGTTCGCGGATGAGCCGGAACAGGGCTTCGATTTCACGCTCGGTCAGGGCGGCTGTCGGCTCGTCCATGATCAGCACCCGGGCATCCAGTGACAGTGCGCGGGCGATTTCCACCATTTGCTGCTGCCCGATCGACAGGCTGCCGGCTTCGCAGTCCGGGTCGATGTCCAGTACGTTCAGGCGTGCGAGGTATTCCCGGGTCCGCCGGCGCATTTCGCGGTGGCGCAGGATGCCGGTGCGGCCGATGGTCAGCTCGCGCCCAAGGAACATGTTGTCGGCCACACTCAGTTCGGGAATCAGGTTGAGTTCCTGGTGAATGATGGCAATGCCCAGCATTTCTGCATGCTTGGGGCCGCGGATGTCGACAGTCCGGCCCTGAACCCTGATCTCTCCAGCATCTGACGGATAAATGCCGGTCAGGACTTTCATCAGGGTGGATTTGCCGGCACCGTTTTCTCCCATCAGGGCGTGGATTTCTCCGGCCTTGAGGCAGAACGACACGTCGCGCAGGACCGATACCGGGCCGAACGACTTGCAGATCCCCTGCATTTCAACAAGCGTGTCCACTCAGGCTCCTCAGAAGATCACGCCGGAGTACAGGATCACGTTTGCATACGGCGACGCTTCGCCAGTCCGGATGATGGCCCGGGCTCCGCGACTGATCTGCTTGAATTCGGCGTGCGGCACATGCCCGATGGGCTTGCCGTCCAGCATGGAGGTGGCCGCATGTTCGATGACCGGGTTGTGCTGGCTGATTTCATTGGCAAAGACCGCCCGCTCGACCTGCATGTCGGCCAGTACCAGCTCCAGCGTGTCCAGAAACGCAGGCAGGCCCGGCTTGAGTGCCAGGTCGATGCGCTCGACGCCAGGAGGGATGGGCAGGCCGCAGTCGGCAATCACGATGTAATCGGTATGGCCCAGCTCGGCAATCACCCGCGACAGCGGGGCATTGAGGATTCCGTTTTTTTTCATCATTCAGGCCTGTCGGGCAAGAAAATCGTCCAGCTCGGACAAGGTAGGCATGCCGCCCTGCGCGCCCAGACGGGTCACGGACAGGGCTGCGGCAGCGCAGGCACGGCGGATGGCTTCTGCCAGCCCCAGATGCCAGAACGTTGCCAGTGCCGCATTGAAAGTATCGCCGGCACCGGTGGTATCCACAGCGTCCACGGCAAAGCTCGGCTGATGATGCAGGGTGCCGCTGCTGCACGAATAGAAAGCGCCGTGCGCACCACGGGTCATGGCGACGCGGCCGGGCAGGAAGTCGAGGAGTTCGGTGTAATCCGCACCCTTGCAGCCCAGCGCGGTAGCCAGTTCGAACTCGTTGGGAGTAATGAGGGTGACGAGGTCCAGGAGTTCACCCGGCAGTTTCTGGGCCGGAGCCGGATTGAGGATGAACGGCTTGCCGTGCTTCCTGGCCATGCGCGCGGCCGCCAGCACCGTCGGCATGGGTACCTCCAGTTGCGACAGCACGACATCGGCATCACGGATGACCCGTTCGGCTGCCTGGACATGCGCTTCCGACAGGCGATGATTGGCCCCCGGAATGACGACGATGGCATTGTCACCGCCGGCAACGGTGATGGCGGCAACGCCGGTTTCCACTTCTTCGATGACGTCTACCCAGGCGGTATCGACGCCTTCGTTCAGCAGCCTGGCCGACAGCTCGCGCCCGAAGGCATCGTTGCCGACACAGCCCAGCATGACGACCGAACTCCCCAGACGGGAGGCCGCTACAGCCTGATTGGCGCCCTTGCCACCGGCAAAGGTCATGAAACCTTCACCCGTCAGGGTTTCGCCGATTTCCGGATAGCGGGAAGTCAGTACCACCAAGTCCATGTTGATGCTGCCGACCACAACGATTTTAGGCATGTAGCCCCCACAAAAACCAAACGGGCGACAAGTGACCTGCCTGCGCCCGCATCGTGACATTCCGAATTTGTTGATAGATCAGTACGCCAGAAAATACGAACGCCGGCTACGCCGGCGCTGTCACTCTGGATGACTGAGCTTGCGTCCTGCTCTGCACAGAACAGGAAACGGTCGGATTTTCGTTACGACACGTCGCAGACTCAAGGGCAAACGTCGCATTTACGAAAGTAGTGTCGCATAAGGATAAGAAAATTAACATATATGAAACCACCATCCCGGTGAGCGATGGCCTCGGGTGGTATAGTCCAGCGCAAGACAGCCGTATACCGGTAATACGCAACAGCCGGCTGTCGGACACGATTGTTTTCAGGAGAAATTGATGATCCTCAGCATGACCGGATTCGCCGCAGCCATCTGCGACATTCCCGGCGGCCAGCTTACGCTGGAGCTTCGCGCCGTCAACCACCGTTTTCTGGACTTGCAGCTGCGCCTGCCGGAAGAACTCCGCATCCTCGACCCGCAGCTGCGCGAGCAGATTGCGGCCCGTATCGGACGTGGCAAGGTCGAGTGCCGGATCAGCATCAACCAGACCGGTTCTTCTGCGCCCAGCCTCGAACTCAATACCGAGCTGCTGGAGCGCCTGCTGGCCGTGGCCGGCACACTGAAGGCCCAGGTGCCCGGCACCAAGGACCTGTCGACGGGGGAGCTTTTGCGCTGGCCCGGCATGCTGGTCGGTGACGGCATCAGCCCGGAAGCCATGCAGCAGCGCGTGCTGGATGCCCTGCCGGCCCTGCTGGCCGATTTCAATGCCACCCGTGCCCGTGAAGGCGAAAAGCTGGCTCAGGTATTGCTGGACCGCTTGCAGCAGATCGAAGCCATCGTTGCCCGCGTCCGGCCGCACATGCTGGAAGTACTGGCCGCGTGGCGTGAAAAGCTCGGCGGCCGCCTGCGCGAGGCACTGGGTAGTGTTGACGAGGACCGGATCAAGCAGGAATTTGCCCTGTTTGCCCAGAAAATCGACATCGATGAAGAACTGGAGCGCCTGTCCACTCATGTTGCGGAAGTCCGCCGGGTGGTCGAGCGCGGGGGCATCGTCGGCAAGCGGCTGGATTTCCTGATGCAGGAACTGAACCGGGAAGCCAATACCCTGGGGTCGAAATCGGTCTCGCCGACCACGACACAGGCTTCGGTCGAGCTCAAGGTGCTGATCGAGCAGATGCGGGAACAGATCCAGAATCTGGAATAACGCTTTGCCGGTATCCGGACAGCAAGGCCCCTCTCCTGCGAGGGGCCTTTTTGTTTGCGCGGTTGTCCGGGCTCAAAGCCATGCAGCAGACCAATCGGGGGGAAGATTTCATCGCAGTCATGCCTGCCGGATGGCGTGACCGAATCCCGGAATTCATACATGCCACCCGGCAACATGCTGCGTTTAGAGCAACCAACAGAATCTCAGGCAAGCATTGGCAAGGTCTTGATCAGGCAGGCAGCCTTGGCCCGTAGAGAAAACAGGTTTTGTTGGCTGCTCTTGCCATGACTGGCAGATTCCAGGGCAGTCAGTCATTCCGATGCGGATTTGAAACCGCTCACAAGGCCTGCCGTAAGCCGCAGACAAACCAAAGAGCCAGCCAGTCCGGGCAAAACGTAATGGATAGCCGGCTACGGCTCGAAACAGATGCGCCCTTTACCGATGCCGGCCAGGCAGGTCTGATACCCAGGCTGTTTGCGGTTTTCGACACCGTGACGCGCCATGCGGGCCGGGATGCTGCGGTATTTGAGATGTTTGCAGCAGCTTCTGAAGTCATGGTCATGGTCATGGCCTTGACCGGCCCGCACCTGTCGGGTGCCGGCCATGATCCCCCGTCATTGGCGGCTCCAGAGGCATGCATGTCTGCTGCTGACGGTCATTCCTTGCTGTAATACTCACCCAGACCGGCCAGGTTGATTGCAAACCGCGCAATGCCATAGCAGGTCCAGGCAATCCATTTTTCCCACCAGCGTGCCCGGACCACCATCTGGGGCAGGATGCGCAGGCTGTCTTCCCGGAGCCGTTTGAGGATGCTCGACTGCAATTCGCGGGCAAACGGGTAGTGATCCACCACTACGTTGGCTTCGCGTGCCAGACCGAGGCTGAAAGGGTCGATGTTGCTGGAGCCGACCGTGGCCCAGCGGGTATCGACTACGGCAACCTTGGCATGCATGTGTCCGGCACGGTATTCGTGAATCTCGATGCCGGCGCGCAAGAACTGGCCGTACAGGCTGCGGGTAGCCCACTGCATGACCGGATGATCCGGCCGTCCTTGCAGCAGCAGACGCACCCGGACACCGCGTTCGACGGCCTGGATCATGGCACGCCGCAATCTGATGCCGGGCAGGAAATAGGCATTGGCGATCAGGATTTCATGGCGCGCCAGATGGCACTGACGCAGATATTCGTTTTCGATGGACAGGCGATGGCGCAGGTTGTCGCGTACCACCAGTCTGGCGGCCATGACGCCCACAGGCCTGGGATTGCTGCGCGGCCCGGCCAGTACCGGCCAGCCATTGCCGTGAAGGGCGGCCAGTTGCCGCCACAGCTTGCGCATCGTGAGGCTGACCGCATCCACCAGCGGCCCTTCTACCCGGACAGCGTAATCGTAACGCGGGGCATAGCCAGGCAAGGCGTTGTCGCAATCGTCGTGAAGATTGATCCCACCAGCGTAAGCCCAGCGCCCGTCTATGACCGCCAGCTTGCGGTGCAGGCGCCGCAAGCGGTTGCGGCGCGGAATGATCCAGTGCCGGGCCTGCCGGAAGAAGCGGAAATCCACACCGGCAGCCTGCAAGCGCCCCAACCAGTCCGGCGGGAAATCACGCGAGCCAAAGCCATCGACCAGTATCCGCACGCTTACGCCTCGCTCTGCTGCGGCGATCAGGGCCAGAACGACAGGCTCGGTAGAAACGTCAACGCGGAAAATGTAGGTTTCCAGCAGGATTTCCTGGCGGGCGGTCTGGATGTCAGCCAAGAGTGCGGGGAAAAATTCGGCGCCCGTCGTCAGCAAGGTTACGCGGTTGCCGGCGACAAAATGTCTCATGCGTTTTCAGGAATCAGTTCAGCCGACAGCGGCAGGTGGTCAGACAGCGTGGCCCACGGGGCGCCGCGCAATACTTCGGCGCCGACAATCTGCAGGCCGCGCACGTAGATGCGGTCAAGCGTCAGGATCGGCAGACGGGCCGGAAAGCTCTTGCCATGCCGGCCATGAACGGCCTCATGCACTTCCTGCAATCCCAGTTCGTCGGCAAATTCGTGATTGGCCCGCCGCCGCCAGTCGTTGAAGTCTCCGGCGAGGATCAGGCCGTTGCCCCGGGGAACCGCCCGTTCGATATAGCGGGACAGTTGCTCCATCTGCTTGCGCCGGTCATGGCCGAACAGGTTGAGGTGAATGCACAGCGCCGTGACTTCGCATGGCCAGCCGGGCAGCTTGATGTCGCAGTGCAAAACCCCCCGGCTTTCCAGCCGGTTGACCGACAGGTCGAGATTGCACCACTGGCGGACCGGAAAGCGGGTCAGGATGGCGTTGCCGTGATGGCCGTAACCATAGCCGGCATTGAGTCCGTATACGGCATGCCGGTCCAGCCTGCTGGCGATGTAGTCGTGCTGGGGAATGTCCAGATAACCGGCCTTGTGGCGGGCGCGCAGGCTATGCCGCCCCTGCACTTCCTGCAAAAACAGCAGGTCGGCATCCAGCCCTTCCAGTTCATTGGCAATGCCGACCAGGTTGACCTTGCGGTTAAGCGGACTCATGCCTTTGTGGATGTTGAACGAGGTCACTCGCAGCGGCTTGATCACGGCTCTTGCCCCGGTACTTGACCGGATCATTATGGGGGCGATCCGCCTCCTGTCCAAGCCGGCAACCCATACGGGGCTTGCGCTGGCTCAAGTCAGGTGCGGGCAGTTTCCCGGGTAGCCTGCCGGCTGCTGTGCTTTTCTTCCACCATGCGGTCGAGCAGTGTCAGCACAGATTCGCTGGCCAGTTCGAGCTTCTGCATTCTGGCAACGATCTCGACCTCGGCGCTGTCTGTCTGCCCGACGCCGCCAGACGCCAGCTCCAGTGCCTGGGCGGCGTACTGGTGGACTTGTTCATGCACCGGTGCCAGTTCGCGATAGGTTGACTGCTTGCCGAAGCTCTCCTGGCCCGGCCCGCGATACCACTGCCCCAGCTCGCAGGCCGTGTCACACTTCCACTCGACGCTGCTGGAAAGCTGGTGGTCACCCAGGGCATGGTAGGCAGACTGCTTGAAAACGATGTGGTCAACCTTGATCAGCGAAGTCATGGCCTTGTCTCGTACACGGTCGACACAGGCAATCACCTCGTCCGAGGTTGAGCGGAGTGTTTCAAAATCATTGCGGAACGTGTCGACCGAACGGCGGACTTCGCTGGCTGCCACACCGCTGTCGGCGGATTTTTCAACCATTTCGCCAATGCGGCTCGAAAGCGTGCCTAGCACCTGCTGGACCTGGTCGGCCGTGCTCTTGCTGCGTTCAGCCAGTTTGCGCACCTCGTCGGCCACCACGGCAAACCCGCGGCCGGCCTCACCGGCACGCGCAGCCTCGATGGCTGCATTGAGCGCCAGCAGGTTGGTCTGGTCGGCAATCGAGGCAATGTCGTGCAGGGCGGTTTCAATGCCGGTCCAGGCTGAATGCAGGGATTCTGCAGCGCCGTTGACCGAGTCCACGCTGCCGACGATGCGGTCAAGCTGGGCGCCGATCCGGGCAGCATTGGCAAGGCTCTGGTGAGCACTGGCGGCATTGGTTTCGGCGATGCCGGAGACCTGCTCCATGTCTTCGCTGATGTGACGCAGGTCTTGCTGGTTTGACAGCAGGTTGCTGCGCAGGTACTCGGTATTCAGACGGTGCAGGTTGGCGCTCAGACGGTTGTGGCGCACGAAAGCATCGTTTTCACCCATGGCCTTGATGGCCGTATTCACCGCCCCCATGGAGCGCGCCAGAATGCCGGGCATGCCGACGGCGATGGGTCGGCGGCCGAAATCGTTGTTGCTGACCCGCTGAAAGCAGGTGTTGATTTCCTTGAAGTAGGTTTCGACAAGGTCAAGAAAATCGTTCAGTTCCCATGCCACCCGCCCTACTTCGCCCAGATTGGCAGTCTTGGTGGCGCGATGATGGAGTTCGCCGGCACAGGCGCGCCCCAGAAGTTCGGTCAGGACGTTAAGGACGGTGAATGCACGCTGCGAATGCTGCCAGACATACAGGGATGCGAGCGCTGACAGGACCAGCAGGACCAGCATGATCCAGCCCGCCAGGTCGGGAAGTGCGAACTGGAGTCCGGCCATCAGGACAAACAGCAGGTTGAAACCGACCAGTACGAATTTCAGCTGGGTATTCAGGAACGGGGAGCGGCGTTGGGGCGTCATGACAACCTACGACAAGGCAAGGGTGGAGGCCGGCTGGCGGTGATTCAGCTCAAGGACAAACTGTTCGTAGCTTTCTGCACCCTGACGGGCCAGTTCGTCTTTCAGCCACTGACAGCTGCTGTCCGGTGCTTCTGCTTTGCCATGTCGGGCTTCGACTTCACGCATGCCGGCGTACAGGCGGCTGATCGTGTCAACAGCGGCACGAGTGGCGCTGCGTCTTACCGAGAAATAACCTTTCAGTTTGCCATCCGCACCCATGTCAGGAGTCACATTGGCAAATACCCAGTAAAATCCGCCATCCGCCGTATAATTTTTGACGAATCCGAAAAATTCGCGCTGGCTGGCCAGGGTTTTCCACATTAGCCGGAATACTCCGCGAGGCATATCCGGATGACGAATAATATTGTGAGGCTTACCCAATACGGATTTTTCACCAAATCCGGTAATTCGCATGAATGTCCGGTTTGCGTACGTGATTTGCCCACGTCCGTCCGTCTTGGTGATGATCAGGTCATCTGCAGGCAGGATAATTTCCTTCTCTGAAGCAACAGACATATTTTTTCATGCCATATAGAAATAATTGCCAATATTACTTTAAGAACCGTGTATTGAGCAAAGCATCCACTCTTGGAAAAATTCCCCGCCCGGAACCTGTTTCACCGGGTTTGATTCAGTAAACAGCTGCTTGGTTTTCAGTCTTTAGGCATCTTTGGCGAGCCTTTTGGATCCAACGCTGATTTTCAAGGAGATTTCATGACCAGATCACATTTCCTGGCCTTGTGTGCCACAGCCTCCCTGGCAGCCTGTGCTTCCACACCCTCGTCGGTTGAAGTCCTTCAGGGCAAGTGGGTTGAAAGCAACCCCGCCGGAAACCTTGAGCCAATCGTCCTGCAATTGCAGGACGGACAGATCTCCGCATCGGCGGGCTGCAACCGGTTGTTCGGTCCGGCCCGGATCGAGAACGGCCGTCTGGTCGTCGAGCGGCTGGCCAGTACCATGATGATGTGCGAGCCGCAACTCATGCAGCGGGAAGACGCCCTCAAGCAGCTACTGCAATCGCAACCGGCCATCACGCTGAAGGAAGGTGAACTGCGGCTGAATGAGCAGGGTTTCCGTTCCCGGCCGGTCGTGACGGGTGGCAAGACTATTTTTGTCTACGTTGCCGCCGAACGCCGTCCGTGCTCGGGCGTGGGCAAGATGGATTGCCTGCAGGTGCGTACCGACAAGACCCGTCCCTGGGAGCTGCACTACGGTGAAATCGAAGGATTCAAACCGGAATCCGGCATTGCCTATCGCCTGCGCATCCGTGAAGTGCCAGTGGCACAGCCGGCTGCGGATGCACCGAGCCGCCGCTGGATCCTGGACCAGATTATCGAAAGCGAAGTCGTCAATCCGTAACCACGGCTACATGCTGCAAGCCGGATGACGAAGGGCTAGGATGAAAGGCTGTTTCAACCTGATACATGGAGAGAAACATGATCAAGCTGTCTTCCCTGATGCTGGCTGCAGCGACTTCGCTGCTCGTCACGGCTTGCGCCACTCCCGGTGGCCAGGCGGTTTCGCCCTTGCCGCAAGGCAAATGGAGCGGGCCGGACGGGCTGACCCTGATGATTCTGGATGGCCAGCTGTACGCGACTACGCCCTGCCTCAAATTCGGCGGGCAGGTCGGCATGCAGGATGGCCGGCTGGTGACAGGCCCCCTGATGCGCACCGAACTGGGTTGCCAGACGCATGAATCCGCCGCAGAAAATGCCCTGGTCGGATTTTTTGAATCCAGCCCGGCCATTCTTCGCTCGGGACAGAATGCCATGACCTTGTCCAGCGGAACGGCCAGCATGTCTTTCACTCGGGCGCCGATGTAGTCTCGCCGGTGCAGGACGGAGCCCGTCCTGCACGCCTGCTAAGCCGGCTCTAAGCCGGCTTGCGCACAGTCCGCCCTTCCTTGCTGCAACGCAGGTTGCCGCGCGCCTTTCCCCTCTGCATAATCGAGCACATGAAATTTCTTTCCGATCTCCTGCCCGTTCTCCTGTTTTTCGCGGCCTACTCCCTGACTGGCAATATCTATCTCGCCACGGGTGTCGCCATCGTCAGCACGGCAGCACAGGTGGGCATCAGCTGGTTCAGGCACCGCAAGGTTGAACCCATGCAATGGGTGTCGCTGGCCCTGATCCTGGTGCTGGGCGGCCTGACGCTTGTGTTGCATGACAAGCGTTTCATCATGTGGAAGCCGACCGTGCTGTACTGGCTGCTGGGTGCAGGCTTCCTGATCAGCGATCTGGTCTTTCGCAAAAATCCGATCAAGGCGATGATGGGCAAGCAGATTGAACTGCCTGAGCGCCTTTGGGCAAAGCTGACCTTTGCGTGGTCCGGCTTTTTTGCGTTCATGGGCGCACTGAACCTGTTTGTCGCGTTCAATTTCAGCGAAGCAGTCTGGGTCAACTTCAAGCTCTTTGGCGGCATGGGATTGATGCTGGTCTTCGTGCTGGCCCAAGGCATGGTGCTGTCCCGCCATATCCAGGAAAAAAACTAGATGCTTTATGTCATTGCCGGCCAGGACCAGCCGGATTCTCTTGCCAGCAGGCTGGCGGCCCGCCCGGCACATCTGGCCCGGCTTTCCGCCCTGCAGGATACCGGCCGCTTGCTGGTAGCCGGCCCCTGCCCGGCCATTGACAGTCCGGACCCCGGACCTGCCGGTTTTTCCGGCAGCATCATCATTGCCGAATTCGACAGTCTGGCTGATGCACAGACATGGGCTGCAGCCGACCCCTACGTAGCGGCTGGTGTATATGCCCGGGTTGACGTCCGTCCGTTCCGCAAAGTATTTCCGGCATGAGCCTTGACCAACTTATCATTGAACGTCTGGCCCCGCTCGCGGCCAGCGAACTGATGCTCAACGACCAGTCCGCCCTTCACGCCGGCCATGCCGGCAATACCGGCGGCGGCCATTACGAACTAACCATTGTCAGTCCGCGTTTCGAGGGAGTGCGCCTGATCGAGCGACACCGTCTGGTCAACGCCCTCATTGCGGACCTCATGCCCCAACAAATTCACGCGCTGTCGCTGAAGGCCATTGCGCCTTCCGAGCGTTAATGCCGTATTTACCGGAGAATTGATCCATGCGTATCCGCCATACCGTAACTGCCCTGACTTTTGCCCTCGCCACTGCCGGTATCGCCCAGGCTGCGCCGGTAGCCGTGGTAAACGGCACCGCCATCCAGCAAAACGAACTTGACAGCGCCGTCAGCGCCATCGTGCGCTCGGGCGGCGGTCGCATCAAGGACACGCCGGAACTGCGCAACGAAGTCAAGCAACAGCTGATCAACCGCCAGGTCATCCTGCAGGAAAGCACCCGTCGCGGCCTCGACAAGACCGCGCAGTTCAAGGAACGCATGGACGCCGTGCGTGACGACCTGCTGCAGCAGGCCCTGATTGACGATCTGGCCAAGCAGAACCCGGTCAGCGATGCCCAGGTGCGTGCCGAATACGACAAACTCAAGTCGGCACTGTCGGGACAAAAGGAAGTGCAGGCCCGCCAGATCATCGTCGGCTCCGAAGCCGAAGCCAATGCCGTGATTGCCCAGCTCAAGAAGGGCGGCAACTTCGAGGCAATCGCCAAGCAGAAATCCAAAGACCCGGCAGCCAAGCAGAATGGTGGCGACATGGGTTGGGGTAACCTGGGAGTAATGGCCAAACCTCTGGCCGATACGCTCAGGCCGCTAGGCAAGGGCCAGTACACCCAGCAGCCGTTCAAGTCCGATCTGGGCTGGCACATTTTCAAGGTGGAAAACGTGCGTGATGCCAAAGTACCGCAGTTTGATGAAGTGAAGCCGCAGCTGTCGCGCCAGATGCAGGGCGCCGCTGTTGAAAAGGCACTCAACGACCTGCGCAGCAAAGCCAAGATCCAGTAACCAGCCATCAGTTGCAGCGCCGCCCGATCCGAGCGGCGCTTTTCTTCCGCCAACCATTACCCATACAACATGCGCAAATTTCTTACGCTAAGCTTTCTGGCTGCCTCACTGGCCGCACCGGCATTCGCAGCCCAGGGTCTCCAGATCAATGGCACCTTCATCCCCCAGGCCCGCATTGACAGCGCCGTCAAGCAAATGACAGCCCAAGGACAACCGGACAGCCCGCAATTGCGTCAGGCTGCCCGCGACCGCGTGGTCCTGACCGAGCTTCTGCGCCAGGAGGCCATGAAAAAAGGCCTCGACAAATCACCAGACTATCGCAACGAACTGGAAAACCTCCAGTCTGCCCTGCTTGCCAACCTGTACGTGCGCGATTTCATGAAATCTCACCCGGTCAACGAGGCTGATGTACGGGCCGAATACGATCGCATGAAGGTGCAGATGGCGCGCAAGGAATACCGCGCCCGTCACATCCTCGTACCGTCGCAGGAAGAAGCTGCCAAGGTACTGGAGCAGCTCAAGAAGGGTGCCCGCTTTGAAGACCTTGCGCGCCAGTATTCGATCGATACCGGCAGCAAGGCCAATGGTGGCGACCTCGGCTTCGTTGATCCGGCGCAGCTGGTTCCCGAATTCTCGGGTGCCATGACCAAGCTGGCCAAGGGCCAGATTACCCAGACTCCGGTCAAGAGCCAGTTTGGATGGCACATCATCCAGCTGACGGACACCAGGGAAGCTGATTTTCCGGCACTTGATGCAGTACGCGCCCAACTTGAACAGCAGATCCAGGGACAGCGTTTCGACGCCTATATCGCCAAGCTCAAGGCCCAGGCCAAGGTCCAGTAAATTGTTGATTTGCTTAAAAGACCGCTGCACTTGCAGCGGTCTTTTTACCGTTCAGAGAAACAGTTTGCACCCACGGCCAAAACACCGTATAGTCCGCTCCCTTCACTCAGCAAGCGCCTGATTCCCTGTGCCCATGGCACTTCAGGCTGCATCGAAATCCGGCCCCGCCTCCCTTCCTGTTGAAACGGCACCACGGTCAGTCTTCGATGTT
>JAGPIM010000181.1 GCA_018055005.1 Laribacter sp. | reverse complement strand
CCACCTATGCCGAAGTGACCGGCGCGGTGATGATCACCCGCAACTTCAACCCGGTGGTGATGACCTGGGCTGCCGTCTTCGCCATCTGCATGGCGTTCTTCGGCAAGTTCAACGCCCTGTTGCAGTCAATCCCGATGCCGGTGATGGGCGGCATCATGGTGCTGCTGTTCGGTACCATCGCCTCGATCGGCCTCAAGACCCTGATCGAAGCCAAGACCGACCTGATGGCACCGAAAAACCTGGTCATCGTGTCGGTGGTGCTGACTGCCGGCATCGGCGCACTGGAGCTCAAGCTCGGCTCGTTCACCCTCGTGGGCGTCGGCCTGTGCTCGATCCTCGCCATCGTGCTCAACTGGATCCTGCCACAAGGCAAGAACCACGACGGCATTGCCGAAGGCCAGGACGTCTGACCCTCCGCGCCTTCCGCACACGCGCCGCACGCCCTGTCGTGCGGCTTTTTTTGTTCGTCAAGCCCGGATTCCGGCAAACTTGATTTGTTGCAGATGACATTCATTCTTGATAGCATTTGAGAATGGATATCAAATCATCCCATGTCGCCACCGCCGGCACCCTGCTTTTGCACGGCGTGCTGCTGTTGGCCCTGTGGCAAACCGCCACCAGCCGCATCACGGCAGCACCAGCCATGCCGCAGGCTACCCAGGTCGAACTGCTGTTCCTGGATACGCCGCCGGCACCCGCAGCGATTGTGCCGGCTCCGGCACCTGCCACACCGCAAAAACCGGCTGCCAGCCGCGCGCAGGCAGCGACCACCCCATCCCGTCCGGAAAACCGTCCACGCAGCCAGACGGCACCAGACACCGCAGCTTCACCGGCACCGGCCGAAAGCAGCAGCACCCACACATCCGCGCCAGCCACCTCTTCCGCGCCTGCTGCACCGGCAGCGCCGGGCAACCAGCGTGGCGCTACTGACGGCAGCGTACGTGAAGCACCGCCTTCTTTTACTGCCGATTATCTGGCCAACCCGGCACCGGCCTACCCGCCGCTGTCACAGGAACTGGGCGAAAGCGGCCAGGTCCGCCTGCGGGTGGCCGTGGATGCCAGCGGTGCCCCCAGCCAGGTCGAAATTGCCGAATCCAGCGGCTTCACCCGGCTGGACCGCGCCGCCCTGTCGGCCGTCAAGCGCTGGCGTTTTGTTCCGGCCCGCCGGGGCAGCGAAGCCGTCGCCGGCCGCGTCATCGTCCCCATTCACTTCAATCTCAAGACACTGGAAGGGTAAGTTTTCATGGATGTCAGTCTGGTTATGCAACAGGGCGATGCGGTCCTGATCGGGGTGTTTGCCCTGCTACTGGCCATGTCGCTGGGCAGCTGGTGGCTGATCCTCCAGCGCAGCCTCGTACTGGCCCGCCTGAGCCGGCAGGCACGCCAGTGGAGCCGGCAGTTCTGGGCCGCCGACAGTCTCGACAGCGCCCGCGGCCAGCTCGGCTCCCCGCTGCCGCATGCCCGCATCGCCACCGCCGGCCTCGAAGGACTCGACCATTACCGCCAGCACGCCCAGCGTTCGCTGGGTGCCGCCTGCGGACTGGACGAATTCCTGGTACGCACCATCCGCATGGCCCTGTCGCGCGAAACCGGACGGCTGGAATCCGGCCTGACCTGGCTGGCCACCGTCGGCTCCATCGCCCCGTTTGTCGGCCTCTTCGGTACGGTCTGGGGGATTTACCATGCACTGGTCGGCATTGCGGCCGAAGGACAGGTCTCGATCGGCACGGTATCCGGCCCGATCGGAGAAGCTCTGGTGGCCACTGCCGCCGGCCTCTTTGCCGCCATTCCGGCCGTCGTGGCCTACAACGCCTTCACCCGCGTCAACCGCGTGCTGTCGCAGGACATGGACAGCTTTGCCCACGACCTGCACGCCCAGTTGCTGACCGTTGCCGGAGGCGAACATGGCCTTCGGTAGTTTCAGCTGCGACAGCCACGCGCCGATGGCCGAGATCAATACCACGCCGCTGGTGGACGTCATGCTGGTGCTGCTGGTGGTGTTCATCGTCACCGCCCCCCTGCTGACCCACTCGGTGGCCGTGGCCCTGCCCCGCGCCAGTGCCGAACAGCATGCCGACCGGCCGGAAGCCATTCGCCTGACCCTCGACACCACCGGCCAGCTGTTCTGGAACGACGCCCCGCTGGAGCTGGACGCCCTGCCCGAACGCCTGCGCGCCAGTGTAGCCGTCACGCCGGACGTATCCGTCCAGCTGCGCGCCGACCGCGACACCCGCTACGACACCGTGGCGCAGGTCATGGCGGCGGCCCGCAGCGCCGGTGTCGAACGCCTGGGCTTCATCACCGAAGCCCGCTAGCCCCGCTCCGGTGCCCCCTGTCGGCCGCCTGTTACCGGGCGGCCCTTTTTTGCCATGCCGCCAAGGCAGGAGTTCCCATGTCCTGTTGAAGCCCACGGGCAGGATGCCCGTTTCCGGTTCCCGTCTGCAAACCCGCCCTAGCGAGTCTTTAAAACAATGAAATTCCTCAAGGAATCCCCGGCCATCCGCTCCATGGCCCGCCTGCCTGCCCACGCCACGGTCGCCTGCGCACTGGCCGGTACGCCACTGCTGTCACTGGCCGACACCCCGGCCGGTGACACCGTGCTGGCACCGGTCAAGGTCACCGGCCAGCGTACCGACAACCCCGACTACGGCAGCAGCCTGACCAGCGTCGGCAAGATGCCGATGGCCCAGCGCGACATCCCGCAGTCCACCACCGTCATCACCCGCCAGCTGATGGACGACCAGCAGGACACCACCCTGCGTGAAGCCCTGCGCAACGTCAGCGGACTCACCATCAATGCCGGTGAGGGCGGTGCCAGCGGCGACAGCTTCACCCTGCGCGGCTACTCGGTCGCCACCGACCTGTTCCTGGACGGCGTGCGCGATGCCGGCCAGTACAGCCGCGATACCTTCAACTACGAGCGCGTCGACATCCTGCGCGGGGCCACGTCGATGCTGTACGGCCGCGGCTCGACCGGCGGCGTCATCAACCAGGTGAGCAAGTCGGCCCACCTGGGCGACCGCAGCGACCTGGAGCTGAGCGTCGGCACCGACGACTATTACCGCTCCACCGTCGACCTCAACCGCCAGACCGGCGACAACAGCGCCGTACGCCTGAACCTGATGGGACAAAAATCCGACAGCTGGCGCGACGGCCCGGAATTCAACCGCTTTGGCGTGGCGCCGACCTTCCGCTGGGGCATCGGCACACCGACCGAAGTCGAGCTGTCGTACTTCTACCTGAAGGAAAACAACGTCCCCGACTACGGCGTGCCGTACAACCCGGTCACCAAGGAACCGATCGACAAGCCCGGTACCTTCTACGGCCTGCCGGACTACGACTACGAAGACACCACCACCCAGATCGCCACGGCCACGGTCAAGCACCGCTTCAGCCCGACGGCCAGCATCAAGAACACCCTGCGCTACGGCCAGTACGAGCGCGACCTGATGCCCAGTGCACCACGGCTGAATGCGTCCGGCGCCCCGACCGACAACACGCCGATGAAGCTGGAACACAAGACCCGGCTGGGCGAGCTGGACATCTGGAGCAACCAGACCGACTTCAACTTCAAGCTCTTTACCGGCCCGCTGACCCACAACATCCTCACCGGCGCCGAAATCGGCCGTGAAACCTCGGACGTCACCAGCTGGCGGCACAAGAGCGGCGCCAACCTGACCGGCGGTACGGTCGGCAATCCCGACCACAACCTGCGGCCGTCCGACCCGACGCCGGTGATCACCGGCCAGACCGAGTTCACCGTCGACACGCTGGCGGTCTACCTGCAGGACATGATCGAATTCACTCCCGAATGGAAGCTGCTGCTCGGCGCCCGCTGGGACCGCTTTGACGGTGACTACACGCGCATGACCGTATCCGGCACCACGCCCGTCACCGAGCACTACACGCGCAAGGACAGCGTGCTGAGCTACCGCATCGGCCCCTTGTGGCAGCCAAGCGAATCACAGTCGTACTACGCAGCCTTCGGCACGTCGTTCAACCCGTCGGGCGAGGCCTATTCGCTGGACCCGAAGGGCAGCAACACGCCACCGGAAAAGAACCGCAACATCGAGATCGGCGCCAAATGGGACCTGCTGGACGGTGACCTGCTGCTGCGTACGGCCGTGTTCCGTACCGAAAAGACCAACGAGCGCAACACCGATACCGATGCCAGCCCGGACGAATACCTGCTGTCCGGTGCCCGCCGCACCGACGGGGTGGAATTCGAAATCGCCGGCCGGCTGACTGCCAACTGGCAGGTGTTTGCCGGTGCCGCCATCATGGACCCGAAAATCACCAGGGCCGTCGGCAACGATGCCTTCAAGGTCGGCAAGCGGCCGGAAAATGCTCCCAAACACACTTACAACCTGTGGACCACCTACAAGTTTGCCGAGGGCTGGAAAATCGGCGGCGGCCTGAATGCCGTCGGCCGGCGCTGGGCCCAGCCGACGCTGAGCGGTGCCAATTCGCTGCCGGGCTACATCCGCTGGGACGGCATGATCGGCTACGAAACCCGCAGCTGGGAAGCACAGCTCAACGTCTACAACCTGACCGACACCACCTGGTATGAAGGTCTGTACCGCGGTCACGCCGTACCCGGCACGGCCCGCTCGGCCCGCCTGACCGTCAATTTCAAACTGTAAGGCCCCAGCCGGCCGTCGCCCTGCGCTGACGGCCGGCCCCGGCTGCAAGGAACCGCCATGCTGCTGCACATTCCCCATGTCCTGACCCGTGAACAGGTTCGCGCCTGCCGCGCCCGACTTGATGCTGCCGACTGGGCCGACGGCCGCATCACCGCCGGCAGCCAGTCGGCACAGGTCAAGCGCAACCTGCAACTGCCGCAATCAAGCCCGGTAGCGCAGGAACTGTCGGCGCTGGTGGAGCAGACCCTGCGCCAGCATCCGCTGTTCTTTTCCGCCGCCCTGCCCAAACGGTTTTTTCCGCCGCTCTTCAACTGCTACGAAGGCGGCATGAACTTCGGCAACCATGTCGACAACGCCCTGCGCTACCTGCCCGGCACGACCGATGCCGTGCGTACTGACGTGTCGGCCACCCTGTTCCTGTCCGATCCGGACGAATACGACGGTGGCGAACTGGTCGTCGAGGACACCTACGGAGTGCACAGCGTCAAGCTGCCGGCCGGCGACATCGTGGTCTATCCCTCGACCAGCCTGCACCGGGTCGAGCCGGTCAGCCGCGGCGCGCGCGTGGCATCGTTCATGTGGATACAGAGCCTGGTGCGCGAAGACGCACGGCGCACGCTACTCTTCGACATGGACATGAACATCCAGCGCCTGCGCGAGCGCCACGGCGACACCGAAGAACTGGTGGGGCTGACTTCGACCTACCACAACC
>JAGPIM010000180.1 GCA_018055005.1 Laribacter sp. | reverse complement strand
CCGTCGGCCGTTGCTGTCAACCAGTTCATCCTGTATCCGTGATGCGTGTTGCGGACACAGATTCTAGCAGTCACCCCTTATGGAGGATTTGTCCATGGATATCGGTATCAGTCAGGAAGATCGTGCGCGCATCGTCGAGGGACTCTCGCGGGTGCTGGCCGACACCTATACGCTTTATCTCAAGACGCACAACTTTCACTGGAACGTCGTCGGACCGAAATTCCGCACCCTGCACCTGATGTTCGAAGAGCAGTACAACGAGATGTGGATTGCCCTTGATGCGCTGGCCGAGCGCATCCGCGCGCTGGATGCCCCGGCGCCCGGCACCTACGCCGAGTTTGCCCGGCTGACCGCCATTGCCGAAACCGTCGGCGTGCCGGATGCCGATACCATGACCCGCCTGCTGCTCGATGGACACGAAACCGTCTGCCGCACCATCCGCGGCCAGCTGGCTGCCCTGGACGCCGCCAACGACCAGCCTTCGCTCGACCTGCTGACCCAGCGCCTCGAAGTGCACGAAAAAACCGCCTGGATGCTGCGCAGCCTGCTGGCCTGACGCACCGCATTCCCGTCGGGCAACGCGCGACTGACCGTCGCGCGTTTTTTTGTGCCCGGACGGCAGCGGATGCCAGGGTGGCTGCACACGGATTGTCTATGCTTTTTACATTGACTGTCGTGTGGTTTATTTCATGCCTATCATCCTGCCGCTTCCTGCGCCCTGCCCGCCTCGTGTGCCAACCTGGGGTGCCATCATCCTGGGCATGGCGGCGGTGGCGTGGCTGTCGGTACGGGCTGATTCCGCCGTGCCGCTGGTCTGGTGGCCGGTCGGGGTGGCACTGGCCGTCATGCTGCGCTATGGCCTGCGCACGCTGCCGGCCTTGTGGCTTGGGCTGGTGTCCGGCATGACGCTGGGCATGCCGGCCGAACCGCTGGTACACATGCTGCTCGACAGCCTGCCCGATCTCCTTGTCGCCGGTGCCGTGGCCGTCTGGAGCCGCTGGCTCCTTGGCGGGACCCAGCTGCCGCCCTGGCGGCAGACCCTGCCCGGCCTGCTCTTGCTGATGTTGCTGGTACTGGCGGGAGAGAGCATCAACTGTGCCCTGGCCCTGCTGCTGTCCGGACAGCCTGATCCGGCATGGCGCGAACCGCTGCTGCAATGGTGGCTGGCGGACTTGCTGGCATTGCTGGTCGTCGGAACCCTGTCGGTTCCCGGCCGCTGGCGGCTGAAAACCTGGGGGATGGAGGCTGAGCGGGCCATCCTGTTGACCGTCTGTGTCGTGTCGTGGGGCGTGGCCGCCTGGCTGGGAGAGTCCGCTCCGCAGGCAAGCCAGCTGGTGGCATTCGGCTTTGCCCCGCTGGTGGTCTGGACAGCCGTTCGCCTGACCAGCCGCGAGGTCGGGCTGATGATCCTGCTGGCCCTGCTGCCGTTTTCCGTGCCGGGCGTGGAGCCGACCGAACTGGTGCAGCTGGGGCTGGTCACGGGAGGGGGAACCGGGCTTGTCGTGATGCTGCTGGTACTGTACCTGCACGACAGCGAGCAGCAGCGGCACCGGCATGAGCGCCTGCGCCGGCAGGAAATGCGCCAGCTGCGGCGGGCGCAGCGCGACATCATCCTGCAGGCCGCCGGCATGATTCCTTCCGCCGTGGTGCTGACCCGGCTGAGCGACCAGACCATCGTTTACGCCAACGAGGCCCTGGCGCGGCTGTTTGGTTATCCGCGTGCATCGTTCATGGGCCGCACTTCGCTGGAAATGGGCATCTGGAACAATCCGGACGACCGGCACGAGCTGCTGGCACGCATGATCGCGCCCGTGCCGCAGCCGTTCAACTGCTGGATGCGCCGGGCTGACGGCACGCGTTTCTGCATCGAACTGCAAAGCTCGCGCGTCATGCTGGGTGACGAGGCGTACATGCTGACGGTGGCGCACGACATCGACCAGCTGGTACGGGCCGAATCGCTGGCACGGGATGGCGAACGCTCGATCAAGGAAGCGCTGGCCCGGGCACAGATCGGCTATGTCGACCTGGACCTGGCGCGCGACCGGGCAGTCGGCAACAGTGTGATGGCTGAAATGATGGGTTATCCGGATGACGGTGCGGTGCTGTCGCCGATTCCGCAGGACTGGATCGGACGCGTGCATCCGGACGACCGCGACATGGTGCGGCTGCGCTACCGCAACCTGATGGCCGGGCGGGCACCCGTTGACGGCCTGGAATTCCGGCTGGAGCATGACCGGGACTGGCGCTGGGTCATGGCCACGCTGGTCCCGATCGAAACCCTGCCGGACGGGCATGCCCTGCGTGTTCTCGGGGTGTACGTCGACGTGACCCGCCTGCATCTGGCTACAGCCGAGCTGCGGCTGGCCGCTCACGTGCAGGAGCATTCACCGGATGCCGTGCTGATCTGCGATGCCGCCGGCCGGCTGCTCAAGGCCAACCGGGCCATGCAGCGCCTGACCGGCTGGGCGCCCGAGGTCCTGGTCGAGGAATTGCTGGCGGACCTGCGTGCCGATGTTTGTCCCGTGCCGCCGGCCGACCGCAGCTGGGAAGGCGAATGTCACTACCGGACGCTGTCCGGCATACCACTGGCCTGCTGGCAGCGCCAGAGCCCGGTGCTCGACGAGTATGGCAACCTGTCGTATCTGCTGGTGACGCTGAGCGAGCTGTCGGAAAGGCAGCGACAGGAAGCGCGCATCCGCTATCTGGCCGAGCACGATTCGCTGACCGGACTTTACAACCGTGCTGCCCTGATCGAACGGCTCGGCGACGTGCTGGCCCAGGCCCGGCGCCAGCCGCATGTCGGCGCGGTCATGTATCTCGACCTCGACCGGTTCAAGCAGATCAACGATACCCTCGGGCATGAAGCCGGCGATGCCCTGCTGATCGAGGTTGCGCGCCGCATCCGCTCGGTCGTGCGGACCGGTGATGCAGTCGGCCGCATGGGCGGCGACGAATTCGTGGTCCTGCTGGCGCGGCTGGAGTCTCCGCGTGATGCTGCGGCGGTGGCCGACAAGCTGCTGGCAACCTTGCTGGAGCCCTTTGTCCTGTCCGGGCAGCGGGTCGAATCACCGGCATCGATCGGCGTCGCTATGTTTCCGCAGGATGGCGAGGATGCCGACACCCTGCTGCGGCACGCCGATGCTGCCATGTACGACGTCAAGATGCAGGGGCGGGGCCGCTGGCAGTTCTTTACCGCTGCGCTGCAAAGCCAGGTGGCCAACCGCCGTGCCCGCGAAGCCATGCTGACCCAGGCGCTGGAACGGCGCGAATTCGTCCTCGAATACCAGCTGATCTACGGCAATCCGGTGCGTGAACCGCTGGCAATGGAAGCCCTGCTGCGCTGGCATACGCCGGCCGGAGAATGGCTGCCGGCGCAGGCATTCATCGATCTGGCCGAGGACATGCGGCTGGCGCTGCGGCTGACCCGCTACACCCTCGACCTGGCCGGGCGGCAGCTGGTCGGCTGGCTGGAGGCCGGGCTGGTACCGGTGCCGGTGGCGATCAACCTGACCACCCGGCAGTTCAACGACCCGCTACTGGTGACGCATGTGGCCGATGCCTTGCGGGAACACCGGCTGGACGGGCAGTGGATCGAGTTCGAGGTGGCCGAATCCGCCCTGTTTGCCGATCTGGAGCAAAGCCGCAAGCAACTGGCCCGGCTGGCCGAGCTCGGGGTCGGCGTGGCTGTCGACCGCTTTGGCGGCGACATCCGCCGCTGGTTCGAGCTGGCGGCTGCCCCACTGACCCGGATCAAGGTCGAATGCAGCGTACTGGCCGAGCTGGCAGCCAATGACCGTGGCCGCATGGCGCTGTCGGCCTGGCAGGGCGTACTGGGCCGGCCGCTGGCCGTGACCGGTGTTGAAAGCGATGACGATCTGGCCTGTGCCGAGCGGATCGGCAGCCAGGCCGTGCAGGGCTGGGTCTGCCAGGCGCCACTGAATGGCGATCAGATGGCCCGAGTCTTGCGCCAGCGGCAGGCGCAGGAGACCGGCCTGCCCGTGGAGCCACCGGCGGCCGGGTAGCGCGAAAGGGCATGTTACACTGCACGTTTCCGTGTCTGCCTTGTGTATTTGCCTTGCGTCACGAGACCGTTTTGCCTGCCCGCCGCTTCAGGCGCCTTGTCGCCCTGCTGACGGCTCTGGGGTTGCACGTTGCGTTGCTGTGGACGCTGGGCGGATCTGCCGTCCGGCCGTTGCCGGCTGCATTGCCGCCGCTGGAAGCGTGGCTGGTGACGGCTCCGCCGCCCCCGGTTGTTCCTGCCAGGGCGGAGCCGGTTCCGCCGCCCCCGGCCGAACCACCGCCCAGGGTGACCCGCGCTGCCATTGCCCTGCCGCCGCCGGCTCCCAGGAAGCCCGCATCGCCAAAGACCGAGCCGGTGACTCCGCGCACCGAAACCCGGACGCCCGAGCCGCCACCGCGCACGCCGCCGGCGGGTGCCGGCGCACGCGACTGGCTGGCCGATGCGCGTGCGCTGGCGCGCGATGACCGCGACGGCGGCCGCAACCAGCCGGTCAGCCAGCGTTCTGCCCGTGTGGGCAGCTCAAGCCGCGATCCGGTGTTGCGGGCGTATGCCGACGGCTGGCGGCGCAAGGTCGAGGACGTGGGACGGCTCAACTATCCCGAGTCGGTACGGGCGCAAGGGCTGGCCGGCCGGCTGGTGCTGGCCACCGACATCGCACCGGACGGTACATTGCTGTCAGCCCGCATCGAGAAAGGCTCCGGCCAGCCGGAACTGGACTCGGCAGCGCTGAACATCGTGCGGCTGGCGGCACCCTATGCGCCGTTCCCGCCGGCCCTGGCACGTGACTATGACCGGCTGACGCTGGTGCGGACCTGGTCGTTCAGCCGGGACGGCAACCTGTCAGCTCCCTGACATCTGGTTTTTTCTGGAGAATTTCCATGTACGAAGTCAATCGCAGCGTGCTTGTCATCAAACCGAAGCAGCCTTTTGTGGACTGGCTGCTGTCACTGCCGTTCCGGTTTGATCCGGAGGAGGTCAACCTCCTTAACCTGCGCGAAGACTGCAACGCATTGCTGGTACCGCCGGTCGAGGACTTTGCCGAAGTGCGTGATTTCATCAAGGCCAACTGGTCCAGCCTGTTCGAAGCCGAGCTGGCCGACTGGTGCGAGGACGACAGCCTGTGGCCGGTGCCGCGGACGCAAAACCTGTTTTCGCAGTGGTTTGAGGTGGAAACCCATTCGGTGGTGACCGATCTGGCCGAGGCGCCGCTTGAGCGCGAGGCATTCGATGCGCTGGACCTGCCGGATGCCGAATGAATGACGATGTGGTGTAATCACCGCAAACGGGCGTTTGAACCCGTCCATCCAGCGGAGGAACCATGCATCAGATCGACATAAA
>JAGPIM010000179.1 GCA_018055005.1 Laribacter sp. | reverse complement strand
TTCTCCGGTGGGAAGCCTGCGGCCAGGCGGCCGGGCGGGCATGCTATCCTTCGCGCCGTTTTGCACAAGGATTGGGATCATGAGCGATTTTCGTCAGGATTTTATTCGCTTTGCCGTCGAAGAGCAGGTGCTGCGTTTTGGTGAGTTCGTGACCAAGGCCGGTCGCCCGAGCCCGTACTTCTTCAATGCCGGCCTCTTCAACCACGGAGCCAGCCTGCTGTCGCTGGCGCGCTTTTACGCCCGCTCGATCAGCGAGAGCGGCATTGCGTTCGACATGCTGTTCGGCCCGGCCTACAAGGGCATCGTGCTGGCCGGTGCCACGGCGATGATGCTGGCCGAGCAGGGCCGCGACGTGCCGTTTGCCTTCAACCGCAAGGAAGCCAAGGACCACGGCGAGGGCGGCACCCTGATCGGGGCGCCGCTCAAGGGCCGGGTGCTGATCATCGACGACGTGATTTCCGCCGGCACATCGGTGCGCGAATCGGTCGAGATCATCCGTGCCAACGGCGCCGAGCCGGCCGGGGTGGCGATTGCGCTCGACCGCATGGAGCGCGGCCAGGGCGAGCTGTCGGCGACCCAGGAGGTGGCGCAGAAATTCGGCCTGCCGGTGGTGGCGATTGCCTCGCTGGACGATCTCTTGGGCTTTCTGGCCGGCAGCCCGGCACTGGCGGACAACCGCGTCCGCGTCGAGGCCTATCGCGCGCAGTACGGCGTTCGCTGAACCTCTGGTATTTGGGTGCGCCGGCCGGAAGCCTGGCTGGCAGTGCCGCCGCTGAAAAACCCGGCTGACAGCCGGGGAACACACCCGCTAGGATGGCGGCACTTTATGCCGAAGGAGTGGTTCCATGCAGACTTTTGACGCTATCCGCACCCGCCGTGCGGTCAAGCATTTTGACCCGGCCCATCGCCTGACTGCGGCCGAGGAGCAAACGCTGTTCGAGCTGGCGCTGACCGCGCCGAGCGCCTTCAACCTGCAGCACGGACGGCTGGTGAAAGTGGACGATCCGGCCTTGCGCCAGTCGATCCGCGAAGTAGCCTGGAACCAGGCGCAGGTGACCGATGCCTCGCTGCTCCTGGTGTTGACCGCCGATCTGGCCAGCTGGCGCAAGAATGCCGGCCGGATCTGGCAGGAAGCGCCGGGACCGGTGCAGGATTTCATGACCGGTGCCATCGATGCCTATTACCGCGACAAGCCGCTGGTGCAGCGTGATGAAACCATGCGCAGCGGCGGCATTCTGGCGCAGACCCTGATGCTGGCGGCACGGGACATGGGCTACGATTCCTGCCCGATGGACGGCTTTGATTTCGATGCGGTGGCGCGTCTGGTCAATCTGCCGGACGATCATGTGATCGTGATGATGGTAGCGATCGGCAAGGCGCTGGAGCCTGCCCGCCCGCGCATCGGCAAGTTGCCGGTGGACGAAGTGGTGGTCCGTAACCGGTTCTGACAGCAGGCCGGCCGGCATTGTCCGCAGCATCCTTGCCGGATGAAAGCAGTCGAAACGCGGTTTTTTTGCAAAGGGCTTGTGCTGGCCGCTGGTTTTACGTATTATCCCTCTCCTCGCAGCCGAGATCGTCGGCTGTGTTTTCCCCGATAGCTCAGTCGGTAGAGCGCCGGACTGTTAATCCGTAGGTCCCTGGTTCGAGCCCAGGTCGGGGAGCCACCCAAAGCGGGAATAGCTCAGTTGGTAGAGCGCAACCTTGCCAAGGTTGAGGTCGCGAGTTCGAGCCTCGTTTCCCGCTCCAGTTTCGCCCGGATGCCCATGTAGCTCAGGGGTAGAGCACTCCCTTGGTAAGGGAGAGGTCGGCAGTTCAATTCTGCCCATGGGCACCATCAGCATCCGTCGCACCGCACATCAGCCTTCCGGCTGATTTTTTTTGCCCTTTTCCCGGCCAGCGTGAAAAAACGCCGCCCGCATGTAGCGGACGGCGGATCTGCCCGGTGGGTCAGGCCTTGCGGTTGATTGCCTTGCTGCCGATGTCGCGGCGCATCTGCTTGCCGGCAAAGCGGATCTGGTCGGCGACGGCATACGCCTTGTTCTGCGCCATTTTCACGCTGTCACCGAGGCCGACAGCACACAGCACGCGCCCACCGCTGGTGACCAGCTCGCCGGCCGTGTTGAAGGTTGTGCCGGCGTGGAAGGTGACGCTGTCGTCAGTTGCGGCCGGAATGCCGGTGATCACGTCGCCCTTGCGCGGGGTCTCCGGATAGTTTTCCGCTGCCAGCACCACGCCGAGCGCTACCC
Organism: Laribacter sp.; assembly: GCA_018055005.1. Classification (GTDB taxonomy): domain Bacteria; phylum Pseudomonadota; class Gammaproteobacteria; order Burkholderiales; family Aquaspirillaceae; genus Laribacter. The sequence continues at coordinate 3,186 of JAGPIM010000179.1, read as the reverse complement.
GGCGGTCCCATTCGGCTTCGACCTGGTCCAGTTTCCCGTCAATGCCGGCTTCCAGCAGCACGGTAAAGTCCGACTTCAGGCGTGCCATGATCGGCTGGGTTTCCGGGTCGCCAAAGCGGCAGTTGAATTCGATGGTGAACGGGTTGCCGGCCTTGTCGATCATCAGTCCGGCGTACAGGAAGCCGGTATAGGCGTGGCCGTCCTTTTTCATGCCGGCCACCGTCGGCAGGATGATGTCGCGCATCACCCGTGCGTGCACCTGCGGCGTTACCACCGGTGCCGGGCTGTAGGCGCCCATGCCGCCGGTGTTGGGGCCTTCGTCGTTGTCTTTCAGGCGCTTGTGGTCCTGGCTGGTTGCCATCGCCAGCACATGGTCGCCGTCGACCATCACGATGAAGCTGGCCTCTTCGCCCTCAAGGAAATCCTCGATCACCACGCGGGCGCCGGCCGATCCCATCTTGTTGCCGACCAGCATGTCGTCGATCGCCGCATGGGCTTCGGCCAGCGTCATGGCCACTACCACACCCTTGCCGGCCGCGAGGCCGTCGGCCTTGATGACGATCGGGGCACCCTTGCCGTCCACGTAGGCGCGGGCAGCGGCCGCATCAGTAAAGGTCTGGTAGCCGGCCGTCGGAATACCGTGACGCTGCATGAAGGCCTTGGCGAAGTCCTTCGAGCTTTCCAGCTGGGCGCAGAACCGGGTCGGGCCGAAAATGCGCAGACCGGCCGCGCGGAAGGCGTCGACGATGCCGGCCGCCAGCGGGGCTTCCGGGCCGACCACGGTGAACTCGATTTTTTCGGCGCGGGCAAACTCGATCAGCGCCGGAATGTCGGTCAGGCTGACGTTTTCCAGATCCGGATCCAGCGCGGTACCGGCATTGCCGGGGGCGACAAACACTTTCTGGATGCGCGGCGAGCGGGCGATGCGCCAGGCGAGCGCGTGCTCGCGGCCGCCAGAACCAATAACCAGTACTTTCATGTGCAATGCTCCAAGGAATCTGTTGCGGCTGCGGAGGCCGGGATTACAACTGCCAGCGCAGCCAGCCGAACAGTACGTTGCCGTTGTTGTGACCGCCGGGAATGTACGTGGCCTGCAAGGCCAGACGCCGGTACTCGACCGACACCAGGGGCAGGATGGCCGGGAACGGAATGTAGCTGTAGTCCGAGCGGGCGGTGACGCCGACCGTGAAACCGGCGCCCAGCCGCAGGTCGTCGGCAGGCCGCCAGATCTTCTGCCAGGCATAGCCGGCAAAGGGTTCAACCTTGTCATGCGAGTCGAGGAAGAACATCGCGTACAGCGCATGCCAGTTGCCGTCGCTGTCGTAGCGGTAGCGGCCCAGCCCCAGTCCCCATGGCTGCTCGTTGTATTCGTCGATCTTGTCCCGGTCGTAAAACGCCCGGTTGTGCCAGGTCACGGCGGGGACATACAGCTCGTAACGATCCGACCGCCAGGTCGTCTCGACATTGTTCCAGCTGCGCTGCCAGAAGCCGGGGGCAGCGGAGCTGGCCGGTGTCTCCTGGACTGCCGGTGCAGCGGGAGCAGCGGGTGTTTCGGGGACAGCCGGTACGGTGTCGCCGGCCCGTGCGGGCAAGCCACCCAGTGTCAGCAGGCCGGCCGTCAGCCAGCAAACCATCTGTTTCATCAGGAAACTCCCCGCAGGCAGTGAAAAAGGAGCCGGCGTGCCGGCTCCGTAAGACCCGACCGGATCAGTGGCGGAAGTGGCGGTTGCCGGTGAACACCATGGCGATGCCGTGTTCGTCGGCGGCCTTGATCACTTCTTCGTCGCGCAGCGAGCCGCCCGGCTGGATGATGGCGCTGATGCCCTGTTCGGCGATCACGTCCACCCCGTCACGGAACGGGAAGAAGGCATCCGAAGCGGCAACAGCGTTCTTCAGCGACAGGCCGGCATCCTGCGCCTTGCGGGCGGCGATGCGGGTCGAGTCGACACGGCTCATCTGGCCGGCACCGATGCCGGCAGTCTGGCCACCCGCCGCGAACACGATGGCGTTGGACTTGACGAACTTGGCCACGCGCCAGGCAAACAGCAGGTCAGCCAGCTGCTGCCGGGTCGGCTGAGCCTTGGTGACGACCCTGAGTTCGTCGAGGGTGACGTTCTTGATGTCCGGGGTCTGTACCAGGAGACCGCCGCCGACGCGCTTGAGTTCGAAGCGGTTGGCACCGGCTTCGACCGGTACTTCCAGCACGCGCACGTTTTTCTTGGCGGCGATCAGGGCCTTGGCGTCATCGGTAAAGGCCGGGGCGATCAGCACTTCGAGGAACTGGGCGCTGACGGCCTCGACGGTGGCCGCATCCACTTCGCGATTGAAGGCAATGATGCCGCCAAAGGCGCTGGTGGTGTCGGTGGCAAAGGCCAGCTTGTAGGCCGACAGCGGATCGGCTGCCACGGCCACGCCGCACGGGTTGGCGTGCTTGACGATGACGCAGGCCGGGTCGTCAAAGGTCTTGACGGCTTCCCAGGCGGCATCGGAGTCGGCGATGTTGTTGTAGCTGAGTTCCTTGCCCTGCAACTGGCGGTAGTGTGCCAGCGTGCCCGGCGCCGGGTCGAGGTCGCGGTAGAAGGCGGCCGACTGGTGCGGGTTTTCGCCGTAGCGCATGTCCTGCACCTTGACCACCTGCAGGTTGAGGCGGGTCGGGAACAGGGTGCGGACCGGTTCGCCCGAGAGGCCCTGGTCGGCCTGCACGGCAGTCAGGTAGTTGCTGATGGCACCGTCGTAGGCGGCGGTGTGGGTGAAGGCCTTGCGCGACAGGTCAAAGCGGGTGGCGCGCGACAGGGCGCCGGCATTGGCACCCATTTCTTCCAGCAGGGCCGGGTAGTCGGCGGCATCGGTGACGATGGCGACGTGGGCCCAGTTCTTGGCCGCCGAGCGCACCATGGTCGGGCCGCCGATGTCGATGTTCTCGATCGCGTCTTCCAGCGCGCAGCCTTCCTTGGCGATGGTGGCCTCGAACGGATACAGGTTCACGCACACCAGATCGATGTTGCCAATACCGTGTTCGGCCATCTTGGCGACGTGTTCCGGCAGGTCGCGGCGGCCGAGGATGCCGCCGTGGATTTTCGGATGCAGCGTCTTGACGCGGCCGTCGAGCATTTCCGGAAAGCCGGTGTAGTCGGCGACTTCGATCACCGGCACGTTGTTGTCGGCCAGCAGTTTGGCGGTGCCGCC
>JAGPIM010000036.1 GCA_018055005.1 Laribacter sp. | reverse complement strand
GGATGCCGCCGTGGATTTTCGGATGCAGCGTCTTGACGCGGCCGTCGAGCATTTCCGGAAAGCCGGTGTAGTCGGCGACTTCGATCACCGGCACGTTGTTGTCGGCCAGCAGTTTGGCGGTGCCGCCAGTGGAGAGGATCTCGACGCCGTGGGCTGCGAGGCCGCGGGCGAATTCGAGGATGCCGGTCTTGTCGGAAACGCTGATCAGCGCGCGTTCGATCTTGGTCATGACAGGGCTTTCGGTCGGTTCTTCAGGGTCGGAAACAGCCGCGACGGGCGGGACGGCCATGTCACGGCAGGCGACACGGCCGGGGACACCGTGCTACAGCAACTGGTAAAGCTTCATTTTCTTGCGCAGGGTATTGCGGTTCAGTCCCAGCACTTCGGCAGCCCGGGTCTGGTTGCCGCCGGCGTAGTCGAGCACGATTTCCAGCAGCGGTTTTTCTACCCGTGCCAGCACCATGTCATAGACGGCAGCCGGCGCTTCGCCGTCGAGGTCGTGGAAATACTGTGTCATCGCCTGGCGGATGGAGTCGGCAATGTGGTCGTGACCGGGTGTGCTCATGGTTGGATGTCCACGTCCGGCAGGTTGCCGGCGTTGTAGTCAAGACGCTCGCTCTGGCCGGCGAGCTGGTCGAAATAACGGGCAACGGCGGCGCGCTGGGCGGCCGTGCTGTCAAGCGGGTACATCGCCTGCCGGAAGGCATTGGCGTCAAAGAGGCCGTGGGTGTACCAGGCAATGTGCTTGCGGGCGACGCGGCAGCCAAGGTATTCGCCGTAGAAGCCGTACAGGTCGTCGAGGTGCTCCAGCAGCACGGTGCTGATTTCGCTGACGCGCGGCGGCGGCAGGCGCTCGCCGGTGTCGAGGAAATGCTGGATGTCGCGGAACAGCCACGGCCGGCCCTGTGCCGCACGGCCGATCATGATGGCGTCGGCGCCGGTGTAGTCGAGTACGTAGCGGGCTTTTTCCGGGCTGTCGATGTCGCCGTTGGCGATCACGGGGATGCGGACGGCCGCCTTGACCGCCCGGATGGTGTCGTACTCGGCTTCGCCCAGATACTTGTCTTCGCGGGTGCGGCCATGCAGGGCCAGCGCGGCGATGCCGCTTTGCTCGGCCAGCCGGGCCACTGCCAGGGCGTTCCGGTGGTCGCGGCTCCAGCCGGTGCGGGTTTTCAGCGTCACCGGCACGTCGACTGCGCGGACCACGGCTTCGAGGATGCGCGCGACCAGCGGTTCGTCCTTCAGGAGTGCGCTGCCGGCCGCGACGTTGCAGACTTTCTTGGCCGGGCAGCCCATGTTGATGTCGATGATCTGGGCGCCGTAGTCCACGTTGCGACGGGCCGCGTCGGCCATTTCCTGCGGGTCGGCACCGGCGATCTGCACCGAGACCGGGCCGGGTTCGCCGGTGTGGTCTGCCCGCTTGAGGGTCTTGCGGCTGGTGGCCAGCGCCGTGTTGGATGCGATCATTTCGCTTACTGCCAGCCCGGCACCGAAGCGGCGGCACAGCATGCGGAACGGCCGGTCGGTGACACCCGCCATGGGGGCGACGACCAGACGGTTGGCAAGCGTGTACGGACCGATCTGCATCTGCGTAAAAAATAGGCGGCAAGGAAGGAAAGGGGCGCCATTGTAATGGCTTTTGTGCCGGGCGGTACACTTTTTTGCCTAAAATTTGGGCAGTGCTCATCGGTCAGGCCGATGAGCAATTCCCCACGCTTCTGGCATACTCGCCACCATGAAAACGCTCTGTACAGTACTGATGACTTTGGGCCTCGCCGGCTGTGCCAGCGTCGGGGTGTTCTCACCGCATGCCCGTACCGATGAAGGCTATCTGTACGAAACGCAGGTCGAGCCGCTGGCCGGCAACGACGCCCGCCTGACCGTATGGGCTCCGCTGGGGCTGGGGCAGGAACAGCTGGGTCCGGCCCTGCAAAAGCTGGCCCGTGACGAAGCGGCACGGCGTGGCTGCACCAGCTGGACCACCGGCAACCAGGTGGGCGGGCTTTACAACACGCTGTGGCGTGCCCGGCGCTACGTGGCGGCCGACCTGCGCTGCACCATCATCCTGCCGCCTCCGCCAGTGCCGATCCTGCCCCTGCCGGAAGTGGTGGTGACCGAGCCGCTGCCGGTGGTGGTGACGCCGGCTCCGGCTGCCAAGGCGGTGAAGCCGGCCGCCAAACCGGCCAGGAAAAAGCCGGTGCGCAAGAAAAAGGCACCGGCCTGCGTGTGTCCGCCGCCCGCCCGGACCGGCAAGTAAGCCCGGTCCGCCGGCACGGCAGCATCATGAAGAGGGTGAAGTCAGCCTGTAAGCCGGGTTCTGTGTTCGGGTGTTGCCACCTCAGACAGCCATTCCTCTAGGCGCACGGTTACCCGTGCGCTCCAGCAACCTACCCGGGGACGACGCGAGCCACGTCAATGCCCCCTGTTTGGTCTTGCTCCGGATGGGGTTTAGCCTGCCGTCCGTGTTGCCACGTCCGCGGTGCGCTCTTACCGCGCCGGGTCTGCACCCGGCGGCTCCGTGAAGGAGTCCACCTTTTCACCCTTGCCTGTGCCGGGTTGCCCCGGCCATCGGCGGTTCTGCTCTCTGTTCCACTTTCCGTCGCCTCGCGACGCCCGGCCGTTAGCCGGCATCCTGCTCTGCGGAGCCCGGACTTTCCTCCCCCCGCAAGCGGGCGGCGGCTGTCCGGCTGACTTCGGCGCGCATTCTAGCCGATTCCGCGACCGGCAGCCGGGATTGTTGCCGCTGCTGCAATGCGGTAAACAGTTGTCATCGCTTTTTGCCGGCCTGCTGCCATGACCGCCCTGACCCTGCATCCCCTGCGCCACACGCTCAATGACGAGGTACACGCCCGTCCGTCGCTGCCAGTCAACACGCCGGCGCGCATCACTTCACTGGCCTTCGTGTTTGACCTCGATGCGGCCGACAGCCAGCGCGCTGCGCTGGAACGGCTGGCGGCCCGGCTCGGCATGGCACCGCCGCCGGCCGGTGCCGTGCAGTATGTCGGCCGTGCCGGCGGCATGACCGTGCGCTGGTCGCTGCATACCGAATTCGTGCGCTACACCTTCGGCATCGAGGGCAGCGGTGGCGAGCCGTTTGTGCAGAATGCCCTGACCGGCATTCCGGACGACTGGCTGGCCTCGGTGCCCGGCCGCATGCTGGCCGGCGTGCACGCACTGGTGGTGGGTGAAACCGAAGCGCCCAGCCTCAACGACATGGCGCGCGGCTGGTTTGCCGGCCACGACCTGATCGGTGCCGGCATTGCCGACGGGGCCGCCACGGCCCTGACCGACCTGCGCCTGCATGACGATGCCTACGCCGGCTGCGGCTTTGTCCGTTACGTAGTGCTCAACCGCCAGCTCAACCCGCGCCAGATGGGGCGCATGCTTGGCCGGCTGTTCGAGATTGAGTGCTACCGCATGCTGGCCCTGCTGGCGCTGCCGGTAGCCAAGCAGCAGATGCGCGAACTTGACGAAGTCGGCCTGCGGCTGAGTTCCGCCACCCGCGAACTGCTGGCGCCGACGGCCGGTGGCGACCTGCTGGCCGAGCTGACCTGTCTGGCCGGCCGGCTGGAAGACGCCGTCAGCACCAGCCAGTACCGCTTTTCCGCCGCCCGTGCCTATTACCAGCTGGTGGAGCGCCGCATCGGTGAACTGCGCGAAGTACGGCTCGCCGGCCTGCAACCGTTCCGCGAATTCATGGATCGGCGGCTGGCACCGGCCATGCAGACCTGCGATACCGTGATGGGGCGGCAGGAACGGCTGTCGGCGCGCCTGCAACGGGCGACCGCGCTGATGCGCACCCGCATCGAAGTGGAGCTGCAACAGCAGAACCGCGAGCTGTTGCAGTCGATGGACCGGCGCGCCGGCCTGCAACTGCGGTTGCAGGAAACCGTCGAAGGGCTGTCGGTCGGGGTGCTGACCTACTATGCCATCGGCCTGTTCGGCTATGCGGCCAAGGCACTCAAGGCACTGGGACTGCCGCTGAACGCCGAGCTGGCCACCGGGCTGGCCATCGTGCCGATCGGCGGTGCGGTCTGGTGGGGCGTGCAGCGGGCCAAGCGGCATCTGGGGCACGGATGAGGCCGGAACATTCTGCTGGTTATTGCCTGTAAAAAAGCTATTCATCCTGCGCAAGCCTGCACGGGCGGGGCGGCTGTCCAGCCGGAGCGTGACCGGCAGGCCGGGGCGCGCAGGGACGAAGGCCAGTGATACCATCACGGTTATCCAAGCCTGACTGATGCCGGAAACCGAGATGGACCTTCACTCCTACATGCAAGACCTGGGGCGGGCGGCGCGGGCTGCCAGCCGCGAACTGGCCCGTGCCGACACCCGTACCAAGAATGCCGCACTGCTGGCCATGGCCGATGCCATCGAGCGTGATGCAGACAAGTTGCTGGCGGCCAACGCCGAAGACGTGAAGGCTGCCGTGGCGGCCGGGCTGGCGCCGGCGATGGTCGACCGCCTGACCCTGACGGAAAAAACCGTGGCCGGCATGGCCGAAGGCCTGCGCCAGATTGCCTCCCTGCCGGACCCGGTGGGCGAGATGGGTGAGTTTGCCTATCGGCCGAGCGGGATCCAGCTCGGCAAGATGCGCGTACCGCTGGGCGTGATCGGCATCATCTACGAGGCCCGTCCGAACGTGACCGCCGACGCCGCCGGGCTGTGCCTGAAGGCCGGCAATGCCTGCATCCTGCGGGGTGGCAGCGAGGCGTTCCGTTCCAATCAGGCGATTGCGGCCTGCGTGCACGAGGGGCTGGCAGCAGCCGGCCTGCCGACCGCTGCGGTGCAGGTGCTGGAAACCACCGACCGGGCGGCCGTGGGCCTGCTGATCACCATGCCGGAATACGTCGACGTGATCGTGCCGCGTGGCGGCAAGGGCCTGATCGCCCGCATCAGTGCCGAAGCACGCGTGCCGGTGATCAAGCACCTCGACGGCAACTGCCACACCTACGTCGATGTCGATGCCGACCTGGAAAAGGCACTGCCGGTCTGCGACAACGCCAAGACCCAGCGCTACGGCACCTGCAACACCATGGAAACCCTGCTGGTGCACGAGGTGGTGGCCGAGGCTTTCCTGCCGGCGATCTGCCAGGTCTACCTCGACAAGGGCGTGGAGCTGCGCGGCTGCGCCACCACCCGCGCACTGATCGGGGCCGGCAAGGTGCAGCCGGCCACCGAAGAAGACTGGCTGACCGAATATGCCGCGCCGATCCTCGCCATCAAGGTGATCGACAGCCTCGATACCGCCATCGCCCACATCAACCACTATGGCAGCCACCATACCGACGTGATCATCACCGAGAACTACTCGTCGGCCCGGCGCTTCCTGCGCGAAGTGGATTCGTCGAGCGTGATGGTCAATGCCTCCAGCCGGTTCGCTGACGGTTTTGAGTATGGTCTGGGTGCGGAAATCGGTATCTCGACCGACAAGATCCATGCCCGCGGCCCGGTAGGACTCAAGGGGCTGACCAGCGAGAAATGGATCGTGTTCGGCGACGGGCAGGTGCGCAGCTGACCGCGGCGCTTTCGCCACTTTTCCCGACACCAACCGGAGCTGCGGCTCCGGTTGTTTTTTGCACCGGTCCCGTGCCTTCCGGTCCTGGTGCCAGCCTCTTGCGGCGCTCCACGCCCCGTCGTCATGCGCGCGTCAAGCCGACCGGCATCGCGGCACCGGCCGTAGGGGTTCTCCAATGGCCAGCCGCAGGTGTCATGCCTGCCAATGGCGGCTTTGGGAGGATGGGTACACCAGATGCCGCAGGCAGGTTTTGCGCGTCCTGGTGCTGTGTCCGGCATCGATGGTGGCAAAACTGCGGGAGGGATGAGGCCGGCAACCAGCGGCGGGTGTCGTCCCGGCGGCCGGACATCGTCTGCGGCCCGTTGCCGGCCTGGCGGCTCCGCACCGGCAACGGAGGGCATCGGCGCAAGGCAGCGGGCGTTGGCTATTCTCTAGTGATGCATCAGCAACATTTCACCGGAGACTGTCATGCCGCTGTCCGACCAGCCCCACCTGCGCTACGAAGCACTCTATGCCGAAGGCAAGGCCCGGCGCAGCAGTACGCCGCGCTCGGCCCACGCCGAGCTGCCGGCACGCGGCAACCGCAATCCACTGGCCTTGCTGGAGCAGTCCTCCCTCGGGCGGGTGCCGGCGCTGGTGCCCCTGCGTTACCGGCGCATGCTGGCGTCGCCGTTTGCCTATTTCCGTGGCACGGCGCTGGTGCAGGCTGACGATCTGGCCGGCGGGCCGGGTTCCGGCATTACCGTGCAGGCCGGCGGCGACACGCACCTGATGAACTTCGGGCTGTTTGCCTCGCCCGAACGCAACCTGGTGTTCGACATCAATGACTTTGACGAAACGCATCCGGCGCCGTGGGAGTGGGACCTCAAGCGCCTGCTGGTGAGTGCCGTGCTGGCTGCTCGCGAGCAGGGCGTGCCGCCGGCGCTGGTGCGCGACATGGTGGCAGCCGGCGCACGCCAGTATCAGGTGTCCATCGGCCGGGCTGCGCGCATGGGGGCGCTGGAGGTCTGGTACGAGAAGGTGACGGCCGACAACCTGGAGCGGGCCGCAGAGGACGATCCGCTGCTGAAACAGCAGCTGGGGCGGCTGGTGCGCCAGGCGTTCAACCGCACCCATGACCGCCTGCTGCCCAAGATCACCCATGCCGGCGAAGGCCGCCTGCGGCTGCGCGACATGCCGCCGACGCTGTTTCACGTGCACGGGGCCGGATCACTGCTGCCGGATGACGACAGCTGGCTGGCCAGCGGCGACTGGAACGGACTGGTGCGGCCGATGCTGGCCGAATACCTGGAAACGCTGGTGTCCGACCGGCGGGCGCTGATTTCGCGTTTCCGCACGGTGGACCTGGCTTTCAAGGTGGTCGGGGTCGGCAGTGTCGGCACCCGCTGTCTGGTGCTGCTGTTGCAGGACGACTTTGACCAGCCGCTGTTCCTGCAACTGAAAGAGGCACGGCCATCGGTACTGGAGGCTTATACCGACCGCTCGCCGCATGCCCACGAAGGCGCGCGCGTGGTGGCCGGGCAACGGCTGATGCAGGCGGTGAGCGACCCCTTTATCGGCTGGACCACCGGGCCGGCCGGCCGGCATTTCTATATCCGCCAGCTGCGCGACATGAAGGCGGCGGTGCATCTGGAACTGCTGGGGCCGGGCTGTCTGACCGCCTATGTGCGGCTGTGCGCGCGGGTGCTGGCCCGGGCACATGCCAAGGGCAGTGGCCGGGCGGCGGAAATCGCCGGCTATATCGGCAAGGGAACGGCGCTGGTCGAGGCCATGACCCGTCATGCACTAGGGTATGCCGACATGGTCGAGGCCGATTTTGCCGAATTCCGGGAAGCAGTGCAGTCGGGCCGGTTGCCGGCTGATGTGCCGGCGCTGGACGGGCAGGTGGTGCCGCCGGCCTTATGAGTGGCGGGTGGTATCGGCCAGGAGCGCCGGGCGGACACAGTTGCGGCCGGCATCCTTGGCATCGTACAAGGCCCGGTCGGCCATTTGCAGCGCCCGGTTCAGGTCAGCCGCGACATGGCAGGCGCTGTAGCCAAAGCTCATGCTGATGGCGAACGGCTGGCCTTCGGGTGTGTGGTACAGCATGTCGGCCATGATGTGGCGCAGGTGCTCGCACACCCGGAAGGCCTGGTCCGCAGTGGTGGACGGCAGCAGCAGCAGGAATTCCTCGCCGCCCCAGCGGGCGCAGACGTCGTACTGGCGCAGGTTTGACAGGAAGCGGTGGGAGACTTCGGTCAGCACGGTGTCACCCATGTCGTGGCCGAGTGTGTCGTTGATGGATTTGAAATGGTCGATGTCAGCCAGCGCAACGGCAAAAGGCTGGTCTGGATGGCGGTCAAGCTTGGCGGCCTCTTCCAGCAGGCGCTTGTGCATGAAGCGGCGGTTGTAGAGGCCGGTCAGCGCATCGTGGGTCGATTGCTGGCGCAGCTCTTCGTGCAGGTTGCGCATGATCTGCTGGTAGCGGTCGCTGATGCGCAGCAGGCGTTCGAGCTGGCGCAGCTGCCGTTCGTAGCGCTGGCAGTACGACAGGCCGCGTTCACGTTCGGCGTCCTGGTAGCGGTCGGCAATATGCGTGATGCGTTCCAGCTGGTGCAGCAGATGACGGTGCCGCTCCATCAGGGCGGTCAGGGCCTGGTGGAGCGGGAGCCCCTGCGAAGCCGGATCGGCCAGCAGGCGGTCGATGGTTTCTTCCAGATCGCGCATGTCGGCCTGCATGGTCAGCCTGCCCGCTTGAGCACTGCAAACGGAAACGAGCAGTCCTCACGGAACTCCTCGGCCAGTTCGGCCACGCGCTCGTTTTCTGCATCGTAATGCCAGGTGAGGCTGACGGTCTTGCCGGCCTGATGGGCTGCTTCCATTTCGTCGAAGAGGTCCATCAGCATGCGGATGCTGCTGGTGTTGATGTAGAGGAGCGACAGGTCCAGCGTCAGCGGTGCCTGGGCTTCAGCCAGATAACGGCTGATCCATGTCAGCAGCGGATCGAAGAATTCGAAGGCGTCTTCCGGGTAGGAGTCGCCACGCAGGCTGACCCGGCCGGAGGTCCAGTCGGTATCGATGGCCGGGGTGGAAGTGGTGCCGGTTAAATGAATGTCCTGCATACGGTTCACGAAAGTTACAGGACAACCTGCAGGCTGAAAAAGCCGCTGCGGTCGTCCAGTCGGTTGAAGGATGCAGCCAGTGGCCGGCTGGCTTTGCGGGCCATGTCGATCAGCCCCAGACCGGCTCCGCTGCTGGCACCGGCCTGGCGCGGCTGGCGCATCTGGGTTTTCCACAGGGCCTTGAGCCCGGTCTTGTCGAGTCCGGCCAGATGGTGGATGCGTTGCAGCAGCACCTCGCCGTCCGCAATGTCGACCACATTGCCGGCATTGATGATGTAGTGATCCTGTTCGCGGGAAATGGTAATCGTGCCGCTGGCCTGCGAATCTGACAGATTCTTGCTGGTGGCGTAGTGGCGGATGTTCTGTGTCATTTCGATGTAGATGGTGAAGACATCGGTGACTTCGGTCGGTGTGGCGGAGAGGGCTTCAAGGTGTTTGCGCAGAGCCAGGCCGATTTCTTCGATCAGGGTGGCCGAGAACAGTCCGTTGAAGGCCAGCAGGATGTTGTGCCGTTCGAACTGGTTGCGCAGGGCGAGAAGATCTTGTGGAGGCATCGTGTCGCTCAGGCAGGGGTCGTGGAAGAGGGGCGGGCGAGCTGGCTGACGGGTTCGCACGGGTCCGGCATGGCCGTGAACCCGATCACGCAAATGTCGTCGAGCTGCGGTTCCTGTCCCTGCCAGCGGGTCAGGGCGGAGGCCAGCGCTTCCGGCCGGTCAGCCCATGGCAGAGTATGCAGTGTACCCAACAAACCGGCAAAGCGACTGCCACCGAAGCCGAATTCCTGCGGGCCGCCGCTTTGGTCGAGGAAACCGTCGCTGGTCAGGTAACAGTCGAGGCCTTGTGCCGGCAGGGTCTGGCTCCGGTAGGTTTCCTGGCGCTTTTCGCCCAGTGCACGCCGGGCACCCTTGCAGACCGTGACCGTGCCTTCGCGGTCGACGCAGTAAAGAGCGATGCGGGCTCCGGCGTAGGTGAGGGTGGCCTGCTCCGTGTCAATGCGCACCAGTGCTGCTTCCATGCTGGTGGGTACGCGCTGGCGGCTGGCCAGCTGCTCGGCAAATGGTGCGCGCACGATTTCGTTCATGACATTGAGGATGGCGGCCGGGTCGCGGCTGCCCACCCGGTCGATGGCCGTCTGGAAGGCGCCATGGGCCAGCACGGTCATCAGGGCACCGGTCACACCGTGGCCGGCGCAGTCGACCAGTCCGGCCAGCCAGCCGTCGGCATCACGATGAAAGAGGTACAGGTCACCGCTGACGATGTCCCTGGGGCGCCACAGCACCAGCAACTGCCCGTGGCAGGCCTCGGTCAGGGCGGTCTGTGGCAGCATGGCATGCTGGATCAGCCGGGCGCAGTGGATGTTGTCCTGCTGGCGGGTCAGCATGTCCGTCAGTTCGCGGGTGCGGGCGCTGACGGTGGCTTCCAGCTCGGCCGTATGGTGCTGCACGCGGCTGGCCATGCGGTTGAAGGCTGTGGCCAGTTCGCCGATTTCGTCCTGGCGCGTCAGGTGCAGGTTGATGTCGTACTGGCCGCTCTCCATGCGCCGTACGCCCTGGCTCAGCGCCAGCAACGGCTTGAAGACCAGCAGGTGGGTACCGAAATACATCAGGATCATGGTCAGGACCAGCAGGCCGGCCAGGACGGACAGTCCTTCCAGCAATGGTCCAGAATTGAACAGGGCACTGGCATTGGCGGGTACCGTGCTGATGACAAACCAGTCCAGCGCCGGTACCCAGGCCATGGCAAGGAGCTGCTGCTGGCCATCCAGCGTGACCGGCAGGATTTCTACCGGAGTCTGTCCGGTCCGCAACCGTTGCATGGAGGCCTGTATCCGTTGGGCATCATCTTGTCCGGATACTTTTTTGAACAGGGTGCGGGAAGGTGCTTTTCCGGCGACCAGCTGGTATTCGATCTGGTCGGGGTCCGGATGAGCCTGAATGGCGCCGTTGGCGGCAATCAGCATGGACGTCAGTCCGGATGCCTCGCGGCGGGCGAACTGCTGCAGAAACCGTGTCAGGTCAAAGCCGGTGCCAATGATGCCGAGCGGTGTTCCGTCGGCTTCCTGGACCAGCACATTGATCCAGACCTTGGACACATGGACATTCTGGTCAATATCGATATTGATGTTGTAGGCACTGCGTTTTTCGATGCTGTTGAAAAACCAGGCATCGGTCGGCATGTCGGGCTGCAAGGTGCCGCGTGCTTCACTGGAGAAGGGGCGGGTGGCATCGTTGAAAAAATAGTGCCGGCTGATCCGGCTGGCGGCAAACTGGCTGTGGTCGGCAAACAGGCGCCGGAATGCTTCTGCTTCGTCAAAAAACGCCGTACGGCTGGCCGCATCCTGTTCGTTGCGCATGAAACGGCGGGTAATGTCGCTGTCGGCAAATTTCTGCGCCAGCGCCAGCTCCCGCGATACCGGCAGCATGAGCTGCTCCCTGGTCAGCAGGGCATGATTGCGGATGACCTCGGCTCCGTAACGTTCGCGGGTCAGGTCAATGAAAACCCAGCTGGTGGCCAGGGCCGCCAGCAGCAGCATGACAGCCAGCAGCCCCATGAAGGTGGCTGCCTTGCTGCGCAGACCTAATCGCAAGATGGCTGACATGGCACGCCCGAGGCATCCCTAGGATGCCTGTTATGGATAATTTCGCGAATATACTACCCTTATGGAATTTTTTTCAGGCTGTATGCCGACTCAAAAGCGCTCGCCGGGTGCCAGATAGCGCCATTGTCCTTGCGGTAGATCTCCCAGCATGATGCGGCCGATGCGGATGCGCTTGAGGCCGACCACGCGCAGGCCGACCAGTTCGCACATGCGGCGGATCTGGCGTTTCTTGCCTTCCACCAGCACGAAGCGCAGCTGGTCGCGGTTCTGCCACCACACGCGGGCCGGCTTGAGCGGCATACCGTCGAGTGCCAGACCGTGGTTGAGCAGGCGCAGGCCTTCTTCGGACAGGCGACCTTCCACGCGGACCAGATATTCCTTGTCGACCGGCGAGTTTTCACCGATCAGCTGCTTGGCGATGCGCCCGTCCTGGGTCAGTACCAGCAGCCCGGTCGAGTCGATGTCCAGCCGGCCGGCCGGCGCCAGCCCCTGCAACTGCGCGGGCTTCCAGACCGTGCGGCTCGGGTCCTGCTGCCAGTGCCGCTCCGGCACGATCAGGGTGGCAGCCGGCTGGTAGCCTTTTTCAGCCTGGCCCGACACATAGCCGATCGGCTTGTGCAGCAGGATGGTGACGCGGGTGTTCTGTGCTTCGCGCGCCCGTGCGTCCAGCGTGATGCGCTGGTCCGGGCTGACCTTGCTGCCCAGCTCGCTGATGATCTGGCCGTCGACGCTGACCCAGCCGCGTGCGATGTATTCATCCGCCTCGCGGCGCGAGCACAGGCCCAGTTCAGCCATGCGTTTGGAGAGGCGAATCTTGTCCGATTGGGAGTCCATGACGTATCCGGTGCGCCGTGTGGCGCAGAAAAACCAAAAACCGTAACCCGGCTCCACCGGCTGGCGGCACCCTGTCACGCAAACTTTCTGTCCCGGATCGGGCCTCCCGGCTCCGGGCCTGATGCCGGTGTGCGTACGGGAGGGTAACGGAGACAGAGCCAAAGCAAAACGTCCCGCGCGGATGCGGGACGTCGCAGTATGCCGTCACCCGGCCGCGAGCTGCGCACAGGTGACCGGTGGCGTCTTACTGATCCTGCAGCCGCTCGCTGACGTAGGCCGAGGCACGCAGCTGTTGCAGCCATTCGGCGTAGACCTGTTCTGACTTGCGGGCACGCAGCTCCTGGCGGATTTCCGCGCGCTGGCGCGCGTCCCCGATGTCCTGCTGGCGGGTGCCCTCGACGAGGATCAGGTGCCAGCCGAACGGGGAGCGTACCGGTTGCGACAGCTGGCCGACCGGCAGGGCGAGGTAGGCCCGTTCGAACTCCGGTACCATGTCACCGGGGTTGACCCAGCCAAGGTCGCCGCCTTTCGGGGCGCTGCCGTCTTCGGAGTACAGCTTGGCGGCTTCGGCAAACGGCATGCCGTTGGCGATGCGGTCGCGGATCTGCAGGATGCGCGTCTGGGCGTCCTTGTCGCTGGTGATTTCGTTGGCCCGCACAAGGATGTGGCGGACCTGGCGCTGTTCGACCATCTGGGCATCACCCCGGCTGCGGCGGGCTTCCAGCTTGAGGATGTGCAGGCCGTTGGCCGAGCGCAGCACCTGGGTCGACTGGCCCGGCTTGAGCGGTTCCAGCGCAGCCACGAAGGCCGGCGGCAGGCGGGTGGCCGAGCGCCAGCCCAGATCGCCGCCCGACAGGGCGTCCTGTGCATCCGAGTAGCTGGCGGCTACCTGGGCAAACGGTGCGCCGGCGGCCAGCTTGGCCGCGGCATCGCTGGCACGTTGCTGGCGCTTGGCCACTTCCTGCGGGCTGGCCTGTTCGGGCAGGGAGATCAGGATGTGCGACAGCCGGAATTCGGTCCGGTTGGCCGACACGGCGCTCTTGAGCACGGCGTCGACTTCGCTGTCGGACACGTTGACCTTGCTGTCGACCTCGCGTTCGCGCAGGCGGTCGAGGATCACCTGGCGCGACAGGTCGGCCCGGAAGGCGGCTTCGTTGATGCCGTCGGCCTTGAGACGGGCGCGGAACTGTTCCGGCGTCAGGCGGTTCTGTTCGGCCAGCCGGTCCATGATGCGGTCCAGCTCGGCACTGTCGAGGGCGATGCCGTTGTTGCCGGCGTACTGGAGCTGCACCTCTTCGTTGATCATGCGTTCGAGCATCTGCTGCTGCAATACACCGGCGGGCGGCAGCGGCACCTTCTGGCGTGTCAGCTGGGCTTCGGCTTCGCGCACGCGGGTATCCAGCGCTTGCTGGGTGATGGCCTGCTTGTTGACGACCGCGACGATGCGGTCAACGGTGCGGACTTCTGCAGCAGCCGATGCCGGGGAAGCCAGCAGGCTGGCGGCCAGGGCCGCAGCGGCAAAACGGGTCAGGGACGAGGGAATCATCATGGCAGCACGGAGTTTCGGGAGGGCTCGACATAGCCTGGCAATGCCAGTTTGAGGGCCTCCAGCGGGTTGTTGCCGAGCTTGCCCAGGCCGGCGAGCTCAAGCTGGAAGAAGAAGCTGGTTTTCTGGCTGTCCAGGCCGTTTACGTAGCGCTGGGCGAGGAAACGCATGGCCCAGCAGCCGGCACGGTATTCAACGCCGGCCAGCCGTTCCAGCGACTGCTTGTCGGACAGCGAGTAGTTTTCGCGCGCATAGCCGTACCAGCGCGGGGCGATCGGCCACAGGATGCCGAGGTCGATCTGTTTCTGGTTGGTGAACAGCGTGTTGCTGACCTGGACTTCGCGGTCGTAGCGGTAGCGCAGCGACAGGATGCGGGCATCGTCCGGCGAGTAGCGGATGCCGGCGTTGTAGTATTCCGGCTCGCTGAGGGTGTTGTTCCACTGGAAATTGCCGTCAAGGCGGGTGCGGCGGTTCAGGTCGCCGCCGGCACTGACGAGGATGTCCGACAGGCCTTGTTGCGGTGGTGTGCCACCAGGCAGGGTGACGCGCTGGTCGATGAACGAGTAACGGGCCGCCACGCCGACCTTCAGCCGCTCCAGCCCGTTGTCCGGATCAATGAAGCGGCTGGTGAGGGCAGTGGTGATCTGGTTGGCGTCGTTGATGCGGTCGTAGCCCGAATAGCGGTTGGGCGTGAAGATCTGCGCGTAGTCGAACTGGTTGAGTACGGTGTCGAAGACCGGCAGCCGGGACTGGTCGCGGTAGGGGATGTAGACGTAGTAGAGGCGGGGCTCCAGCGTCTGTACGTAGTCGTTGTCGCCCAGTGAGAACGGCCGGTTGAAGAACAGTCCCGAATCGACGCTGACCATCGGCAGGGTGCGGGTCAGGGTCTCGCTGACCTGGTCGGCGTAACCGTGACGGTCGCTCAGCGCGTAGCGGGTGTAGTTGAGTCCCAGCTCCGGCGTGGCATAACCCCAGCTGCGGGTCAGGGGCAGCGAGACACTCGGGTTGAGGACCAGGCGTTCGCCTTCCTGCAGGGTGGGGTGGGCAAAATTGACATATTCACTGGTGAACCGGGCGTCAACGCCACCCCACTGCCGGCTGCTGTTGAACACGATTTGCGGCAGGCGCTGGTACGGCGTGGTGAGTGGTGCGGCCGGATCCTGCAGGGTCTGGTATTTCTGCGCGCGCAGCAGCCAGCTGCCCCAGCCCGGGTTCCAGGTCAGGTAGGCGTCCTGCAGCAGGTTGGTGTTGTCGGCCACGCTGAAGCGGCCGGAACCGAAGTCGCGGAAGTAGCTGTCGTCGCTGGCCCGGCTGTAGTCGATGCCCAGCCCGACGGTGGAGCTCAGGCGCTGGCTGTGCTTGAACGATACATAGCTGCGACCGCCATCGTATTTGCGGTCGTCGATGCCCTGTAGTTCAAGCGTGCCGTGGTAGTCCGGGTCGAGGTAGCGGTATTCACCGCCCAGCATCAGGCCACGACTGGTGATCATGCGTGGCGTGAGCGTCGCGTCGCGGTTGGGGGCGATGTTCCAGTAGTACGGCAGGGAGAAATCAAATCCGTTGCCGCTTTCCATGCCGAATGTCGGGGTCAGCAGGCCGGACTTGCGCCGGCCGTCGAGCGGAAAGTCGAAATACGGCGCCCACATCAGCGGTACGCCCTGGAACTCGAACACGCCGGAACGAGCTTCGCCCACGCTGGTCAGATAGTTGAGCCCGATGTCACGGGCGCGGATGTACCAGTCGTCGCGACCCGGTTCGCAGGTGGTGAAGCGGCCCTGCTCGACACGGTAGAGCTGGTCGCCCAGCATTTCGACCTTGCTGCCTTCGGCCCGCAAGGGGCTGGTCTTGCGGGTCATGTCAGCGTCGTAGATGACGCCGCGTTCGGCATCGATCAGGTAATCGAGGTCGCGGCCGACCAGCTTGTCGCCGTTGGCGCGCAGCAGGGTGGCACGCGGTCCGGCCAGTACCCGGTTCTGCGCCTGGAAGTAATCCAGCCAGTCCGATTCCACGGTCTGGTCACCGCGCGTGACCACCACTTCGCCTTCGGCACGCAAGGCATCTCCGATGACGCCCGTCATCTGGTCGGCGGTCAGCACCGTTTCCGGTGCCGTTCCGGTACCGGCTGCGGGTACGACAGGTGACTGGACTTGCGTCTCCGGCGTTTGCCGGGCAGCAGCACGGTCGGTACCGGCCAGGGGGGCGTCGGGAACGGCGGGGGCATCGGCCAGGGCAAAGGCAGAGGCCAGCGCCGCAGCAAGAGGGGTTACGCGGATCAAGCGCATCGAGCGGGTGGCAGTATTCGGAAGGTCGGCGGGCACGACGACAAACGAATTGTCGCGCGAACGGTACGGAAATCGTGCGCTAAAATCGCACAGTTTGCCTTTTGCCGCAATTCTTGAGACCCGCATGTCCCGATTCCAAGCCCTGCAAGACTGGGTGGCTGCCCAGCGCCCCGGCCAGACCTTCACCCTGGCACCGGCCTCGGCCGATGCCAGTTTCCGCCGTTATTTCCGCGTGTCATTGGCCGGCGAAAGCCTGATCGTCATGGACGCGCCCCCCGAGCACGAGGACTGCCGTCCGTTCGTGCAGGTCGCCGGGCTGTTTGCCGGTGTCCACGTGCCGGCCATTCTGGCCGCCGACCTCGAACAGGGATTCCTGCTGCTCGAAGACCTCGGCAACACCACCTACCTGGATGTGCTGACACCGGACAATGCCCGGTCGCTGTACCTCGATGCCATTGATGCCCTGGTGACCATCCAGACCGCCAGCCGACCGGCGGTGTTGCCCGGATACGACGCCGCCCTTCTGACCCGTGAAATGCAGCTGTTCCCGGAGTGGTTTGCCCAGGTGCACCTGAAAAAGCCCTTCACCCTGGCGCAGCGCAAGGTATGGGACGAAGCGCTGGCGCTCATCCTCGGCAACGTGCTGGCGCAGCCGCAGGTGTTCGTGCACCGCGACTACCACAGCCGCAACCTGATGCAGACCACGGAACGCAATCCGGGCGTGATCGACTTCCAGGATGCTGTTTACGGCCCGGTTACCTATGACCTCGTCTCGCTGTTCAAGGACGCCTACGTCAGCTGGGACGAAGAATTCTGTCTCGACATGGCCATTCGCTACTGGGAGCGGGCCCGCAAGGCTGGCCTGCCGGTCAACCCGATGATCGACGAATTCTGGCGCGACTACGAATGGATGGGCGTGCAGCGCCACCTCAAGGTCGTGGGCATCTTTGCCCGCCTCTGCCACCGGGATGGCAAGGACGGCTACCTCAAGGACATTCCGCTGGTGCTTGATTACCTCAAGAAAGCCTGCAACCGCTATCCGGAATTGCGCCCGCTCGGCGAGCTGATCCGCGACCTGACCGGTGAACAGCAAAGCGTCGGGTTCACCTTCTGATGAAGGCGATGATCCTGGCGGCCGGTCGCGGCGAGCGCATGAAGCCGCTGACCGACCATACGCCCAAACCCCTGCTGCCGGTGGGCCGTCAGCCGCTGGTCGGCTGGCACCTCACCCGGCTGGCCGTTGCCGGCTTCACCGACATCGTCATCAACACGGCCTGGCTGGGCGCGCAACTGCCGGCCAGGCTCGGCGATGGAGCCGAGTGGGGGGTGCGGATCCGCTATTCGCACGAAGGTGCGGCCGGGCTGGAAACCGCTGGCGGCATCGCCACTGCCCTGCCACTGCTGGGGGATTCACCGTTTCTGGTGGTCAACGGCGACGTGCTGACCGACATCGATTTCACCGCCCTGCGGGCGGTGGCACCGATGCTGGATGGCATCACCCGGCTGGCGCATCTGGTGCTGGTCGACAATCCGCCACATCACCCGGACGGTGACTTTGCCCTGGCGGCCGACGGCCGGGTCAGTGCCCGCCCGGCGCTGACCTTCAGCGGTGTCGGGGTGTATCACCCCGCGCTGTTCGCCGATACTCCGGCCGGCCGGCCGGCCAGACTCGCCCCGCTGTTGCGGCAGGCGATGGCGGCCGGGCAGGTGAGCGGTTGCCATCACTCTGGGCTGTGGCTCGATGTGGGTACGCCGGAACGGCTGGCCGAGGCCGACCGGCTGGCAGCGGCATGGGGCTGACGCCGCGCCGGCTGCTGGGCATCGACCCCGGCAGCCGCATCACCGGATTTGGCGTGATCGACCTCGTTGGCAGCCAGCGCGTCTATGTTGCCTCGGGCTGCATCCGCACCCGGGCCGGCGCGCCGCTGACCGAGCGCATCAAGACCCTGCTCGACGGCCTGTCCGAAGTGGTGGCGGCCTACCAGCCCGGAGAGGCGGCCGTCGAGCAGGTGTTCGTCAACGTCAATCCTTCGGCCACGCTGATGCTCGGCCAGGCGCGCGGCGCGGTGCTGTCGGCGCTGGTGCTGGCCGGCTTGCCGATCAGCGAATACACCGCCTTGCAGGTCAAGCAGTCGGTGGTGGGGCACGGCAAGGCTGACAAGGAGCAGGTGCAGCACATGGTGGTGCGGCTCCTGGGGTTGACCGGTACGCCACAGGCCGATGCGGCCGACGCGCTGGCGGTGGCGCTGTGCCACGCCAACCACAGCCATGCGGCGATTGCCGGTTTTGCCAGGGCCGGCCTGCGCATCAAGGGCGGGCGGCTGGCCTGACCCCTCGGCGGGGGGCGGTTTTTGGCGCTACAATCCGGTCATTTTTCGCCATTTACTTACCGGAGCCTGCCCGCCATGCGCGCCAGCCAGTATTTCCTCTCGACGCTGAAGGAAGCGCCGAACGAAGCCGAACTTCCGTCCCACAAGCTCATGCTGCGCGCCGGCATGATCAAGCGCCTGTCGAGCGGCCTTTACAC
>JAGPIM010000178.1 GCA_018055005.1 Laribacter sp. | reverse complement strand
CCGCCATGCGCGCCAGCCAGTATTTCCTCTCGACGCTGAAGGAAGCGCCGAACGAAGCCGAACTTCCGTCCCACAAGCTCATGCTGCGCGCCGGCATGATCAAGCGCCTGTCGAGCGGCCTTTACACTTGGATGCCGCTGGGGCTGCGCGTACTGCGCAAGGTCGAGGCCATTGTGCGCGAGGAAATGAACCGCGCCGGTGCCATCGAGCTCCTGATGCCGGCAATCCAGCCGGCCGAACTGTGGCAGGAATCCGGCCGCTGGGAGTTCTACGGCAAGGAACTGCTGCGGGTGAAGGACCGTCACGAGCGGGATTTCTGCGTCGGCCCGACCCACGAAGAAGTGATCACCGACGCCGTGCGCAAGGAAGTGAAGAGCTACAAGCAGCTGCCGCTCAACTTTTACCAGATCCAGACCAAGTTCCGCGACGAGGTGCGCCCGCGCTTTGGCGTGATGCGCGCCCGCGAATTCGTGATGAAGGATGCCTACTCCTTCCATACCGATTTCGACAGCCTCAAGGCCACCTACCAGGGCATGTACGACGCCTACTGCCGCGTGTTCACCCGGTTGGGGCTGGATTTCCGTCCGGTGGCAGCCGATACCGGTTCGATCGGCGGCACCGGCAGCCATGAATTCCAGGTGCTGGCCGATTCCGGCGAAGACGTGATTGCCTACTGCCCGACTTCCGGCTTTGCCGCCAACATCGAGCTGGCCGAAGCCGTGGCCCCGGCCACGCCGCGTCCGGCCGCCAGCCAGCCGCTGGCCAAGGTGGCCACGCCGGGGGTGAAGACCATGGCCGACCTGGTGGCCTTCCTCAAGCAGGACATCAAGACCATGGTCAAGGCCATCGTGGTTGAGGGCGACGATGGCGCCCCGGTGCTGCTGATGGTGCGCGGGGATCACGAACTCAACGAGGTGAAGGCCGAGAAGATCGCTGGCATCAAGCAACCGCTGACCTTTGCCAGCCCCGAGTCGATCATCGCCGCATTTGGCGCCAGGCCGGGGTCGCTGGGCCCGGTCGGCTTCAAGGGCCGCATGATTGCCGACCGCACCGTGGCGGCGATGGCCGACATGGTGACCGGTGGCAACGAGGACGACGTGCACCTGACCGGCGTCAACTTCGGCCGTGACTGTCCGGAACCGGAGGTGGCCGACCTGCGCAACGTGGTGGAAGGTGATCCGAGCCCGGACGGCCAGGGCGAAATCCGCCTGTGTCGCGGCATCGAGGTCGGGCACGTGTTCCAGCTGCGCAAGAAGTACGCCGAGGCAATGGATTGCGGCTTCCTCGATCAGGACGGCAAGCGCCAGATCATGGAAATGGGCTGCTACGGCATCGGTGTGTCGCGTGTGGTGGCAGCGGCAATCGAGCAGGGCTTTGACGAGCGCGGCATCATCTTCACCGATGCCATGGCGCCGTTCACAGTCAGCATCGTACCGATGGGCTACCGCCGCAGCGAGAGCGTGAAGGCCGCTGCCGATGCGCTGTACGCCGAGCTGGTTGCAGCCGGAGTGGACGTGTTGCTGGACGACCGTGACGAGCGTCCGGGCGTGCTGCTGGCCGACAGCGAGCTGATCGGCATCCCGCACCGCGTGGTGATCGGCGACCGCGGCCTGAAGGAAGGCAAGGTGGAATACCAGGGCCGGCGCGAGACCGAAGCGACCGGCGTGGAGGTGGCGGAAATTGCCGCTTTTGTGCGGAGCAAGCTGGCCGTCTGAGCGTCAGGTGCCAGTTCCGGTGGCCGCTTTTCGGTCGCCGGGACATCCGGCTCCCGGATGCTTCCGGGCCGGGTTTCCGGCTGGCTCAGCCAACGAACAACCCCCGCTGCCGGCGTGACTGGCAGCGGGGGTTTTTGCATGAGGATGTCCCGGCAGGATGCGAAGCGGGGCGGGCCTGTCGCCGGGTATCAGGCCGGCACGGCGCTGGCGCCAGGCTGCCGGACGGGGCGGTGTTGCAGTTGTCCGTTGGAAGCTGGCCGAATGGCCGGATCCGCTGGCAGCCGTGTGTGCCCGGGCGTGCAGACGTCGCTGGATGAATCCGTACGAGGACTGGCACGGTGATTCCGGATGCAGGAACTCCAGGGCGGAGGCGAAACCTGCACGTTGCCGTTTGCGGGCTGCCGCCGGAGCCGCCGTGTCCTGTCCGGAGCACGGTGCGCGGAGCGCCGTGCGAGATGTGCAGAAGACCGGGGGGAGATTCAGTTGCCGCCGCGTGCGCGCCAGAGTTCGTCCAGATGCTGGGTGGCTGAGGTCAGTTCGCGTTCGGCGCCGCCCTTGAGGCTGCTGGCTTCCATGACTTCCTGCTCGGCGCGGGCTTTGGCGGTCTGGGCATCAGTCAGGCGCTGGTCGGCACGGGTGAGTTCCTTTTGGGCGGTATCCAGCCGCTGCTGGGCCGTGCTGAAGTTCTGGCGGGCGGTCTGGAACCGCAGCTGGGCCGCCAGCAACTGTTCGTCCAGCGGCTGGGCGAGGACAGGGCCTGCCAGTGAGGCCAGTGTCAGGCCAAGAAGGATGCGCGGGGTCATCGGGTCTCCTGAACCGGGAAGGGAAGCCCGGATAATGCCGGGTCAATGGCTGGGCGTCGAGCCGGTCAGGCCGGGTGCAAGGGCGGTGGATGTGATGCGGGCGTACCGTTTCTTGCTGCTGCCTGCATGGCAGTCCTGATCGCGTGTCGTGCAGGCTTGCACTGTTGCCGGGAGCAGTTCCGGGGATGGGTGGCCTGTTCATGGCCGGGCAACGGACTGTGATCTGGTTGGTTGTCGCAAAAACAAAAACCCGGCCAATGACCGGGTTCTGCCTGAAACGGTGGTGGGTCGTGCGGGATTCGAACCTGCGACCAACGGATTAAAAGTCCGCTGCTCTACCAGCTGAGCTAACGACCCGAGTCATCCCTGACGGGGTGACCTGAAGCAATCTGTGGTGGGTTGTGTAGGGTTCGAACCTACGACCTACGGATTAAGAGTCCGCTGCTCTACCAGCTGAGCTAACAACCCAGAGTCATCCCTGACGGGGTGACCTGAAGCAATCTGTGGTGGGTTGTGTAGGGGTCGAACCTACGACCTACGGATTAAGAGTCCGCTGCTCTACCAGCTGAGCTAACAACCCACTCGCATCAGGCAAGTGATGCGAGGCGGCAAAATGGTGGGTCGTGCGGGATTCGAACCTGCGACCAACGGATTAAAAGTCCGCTGCTCTACCAGCTGAGCTAACGACCCTCTTGCGCCGAGAGGCGGCAATTTACGCGCTGAAAACGCATTTCGTCAAGTCATTATTGAGAGGCGAGCGGTGTCACGGCCGAAATTTCCTGCAGGAATGCCGCTGGCGGCATGAAACCGATCACCCGGCTGCTCTCCTGGCCCTGTGCAGAAAACAGGATGATGCCCGGCGGACCGAACAGTCCGAAATGCTTGAGCAGTGCCTGGTGCGCCGGCGTGTTGGCCGTCACGTCAGCCTGTGCCAGTGCCATGCCGCGCATGGCCTGGGCCACCGCCGGATCATGGAACGTCTCGCGCTCCATCTCCTTGCATGACGCACACCAGTCGGCATAAAAGTCCAGCAGGACCGGCCGGCCACGGTTGGCTGCCAGGAAGGATTCCCACTCTGCCAGCGAGCTGACCGGCGTAAAAACCGGAGCGGCGGTTGCCGGGCTGTCGGCACGGGCCGTCAGCGGAGCCAGCGGATAACGCGGGTCGTCGGCGCCAGCGAGGCTGCCGACCAGCTGTACGGCCCCCAGCAAGGCTGCCAGCAGGCCAAGGCTCTTGAGCAGGCGGCGGCCGGGGTGACTGCCGGCCGGCATGGAATCAAACGCCCCGGCAAACACTGCGCTGACGATCAGGATGATGCCGTAGGCCGCCAGCGGCAGCGCCGGCGGCAGGTAGGGCGCCAGCAGGTAGACCGCCAGCAGCAGCATGCCGACCCCGAAGACAGCCTTGACCGCCTTCATCCACGACCCGGCCCTGGGCAGCAGCTGGCCGCCGGCCGCACCGACCAGCAGCAGGGGGGCTCCCAGTCCCTGTGCCATGGCAAACAGCGCCACGCCGCCGGTCAGGGCATCGCCGCTGGCACCGATGTAGCCCAGCGCCACCGCCAGCGGTGGTGCCACGCACGGGCCGATGATCAGCGCCGACAGCGCCCCCATGCCGAACACCGACGCCAGCCGGCCGCCGGTCAGCCGGTTGGACGACGACGCCATCCGGGCCTGAAAGCCGGCCGGCAGCTGTACGCTGATGATGTCGAACATGGCCAGCGCCAGCAGGACCAGCATGACGGCTGCCAGCACGGCCACTTCCGGTCGTTGCAGCCAGACGGTCAGCCAGCTGCCGGTCAGCCCGGCGGCGACGCCGACCACGGTATAGGTCAGCGCCAGCCCCTCAACATAGGCCAGCGCCAGCAGCAGCCCGCGCCAGCCGTGAGCGGCCGTGCCGTGGCCGGCAATGATCGCCGAGACAATGGGCAGCATCGGGTACAGACAGGCGGTCAGTGCCATACCCAGCCCGGCGACAAAAAAACTGGCGGTCAGTGCTCCCCAGCCCAGCGATCCGAGTCCGCTGCTGTCACTTGCCGGCTGGCCAGCCGGTGATGTGGCAGCCGGCGGGGCCGACAGAAAACCGGCGGCCGGCGAACCGGCCGATACCGTGCGTCCGTCCGCAGCCAGCGACAGGCGGATGGTCTGCGGCGGATAACACACGCCGGCATCGGCGCAACCCTGCTGGGTAATCACCAGCCGGACCGGCGACGGCGTGCCGGCGGGCAGCCGTACTTCGCCTTCGACCGCCTGGCGCCAGACCGGGGTTTCGCCGAAAAACGGATCATGCTTGAGCTGGCCCGGCGGCAGTTCCGGCCGGATGTCAGCAGACGGTTCGGTCCGGATGCTGACACGGTCGCGGTACAGGTAATAGCCGTCGGCAATGGCCCAGTTCAGGCGCACGACATCGCCCGAGCGGCTGGCAGACAGGGCAAAGGCCCGTTCCGGCGGCAACAGGTCTTCGGCTGTCAGGGCGTGCGCGCAGAGCGCAGTCCAGAACAACAGGCAGGCACACAAGAATCGCTTCATGGTCGGAGGGAATAATGTCTCAGGGTTGGCTTGAAATCGTTTCGCTGACGACCCAGCTTAAATAGGGCGCGTAGCCGGCAGAGACCGGCAGTTGCAGGATTTCCGGTACGTCGTACGGATGCGACTGCTGTACCTGCCGCTCCAGGGCCGGCCAGGCGGCCGCCGTTGTCTTGATGAGCAGCGTGACTTCCTCGGCGCATTCCACGGCATCGTTCCAGAGATAGACGGAGGTGACGCCAGGCAGCAGGTTGACGCAGGCAGCCAGCCGTTGTGTGACCAGCAAGTGTGCCATCGTGCGGGCACTGTCTGGATCGGGCATATTCACAAGAACCAACCGCACGTCTGATGGATCATTGCTACGCATGCGAATTTTTCTCCTGTTGCTTCTGGCGTTTCCGTTCGTCGAACTCGCCCTGTTGATCTCGCTGGCCGACTGGATCGGTGCCGGCG
>JAGPIM010000177.1 GCA_018055005.1 Laribacter sp. | reverse complement strand
CTTCCAGCAGCTCGATCTCGAAATGCAGGTCGGCATGCGGCGGGATGCGGCCGACCTGGCGGTCACCGTAGCCCAGTGCCGCCGGCACCCGCAGGCGGCGCGTACCGCCCACCCGCATGCCGGCCAGACCGATGTCCCAGCCGCGGATCACCCGGCCGGTGCCGATCACGCACTGGAACGGCTTGCCGCGTGACCAGGATGAATCAAACTCGCTGCCGTCCTCCAGCCAGCCACGATATTGCGTGGTGATCAGCGCGCCCTTCACTACTTCCCGGCCCTCGCCCACCACGACATCCGTCACCTGCACGCCTTGCGTCATCTTCATTACACCCCGTGGTTCATTCATGTCCGGGCGCCACGCCAAGGCGCCACAGTGACGTCACTTCCTGTGCCCGCGCGGCATGCAGCCGGTCGCGGCCGTCATGCGCCTTGGGGTGGCACGGCGCGGTATCCAGCCGGTCCAGCACCCGCAGGCCGGCACCGGCAATCCAGTCCAGCAGCTGGTCACGCGAGCGCAGTCCCAGGTGCTCGGCCAGATCCGACAGGATCAGCCAGCCCTCGCCTTCCGGCGCCAGGTGCTCGGCCAGCCCGGCCAGAAAGCCCTTCAGCATGGCTGAATCCGGGTCGTACACGGCGTATTCGATGGGCGAGGTCGGCTGTGCCGGCAACCACGGTGGATTGCACACCACCAGCCCGGCCCGCCCGGCCGGGAACAGGTCGGCCCGTCGCACCTCGACCTGCCCCGCCAGTCCCAGCCGGGCCAGGTTGTCGGCAGCACAGGCCAGCGCCCGCGGGTCCTGGTCGGTTGCGATGACCCTGGCCACGCCACGGCGGGCCAACACGGCCGCCAGCACGCCCGAACCGGTGCCGATGTCGAACGCCAGCTCCGCCTGCGGCGGCAACGGTGCATTCGCCACCAGACCGACATACTCGCCCCGCACCGGTGAAAACACGCCGTAGTGCGGATGGATGCTCCCGTGCACGGCCGCTACCGGCACACCTTTCTTGCGCCATTCATGCGCGCTGATGACCGCCAGCAGTTCGCGCAGCGACACCAGGGAGGCCTCGGTTCCGGCCGGTCCATAGGCTTCCTGGCAGGCAGCCCGCACGTCCTGCGCCCGACGCAGCGGCACCCGGTAATCTGCCGTCAGCGGCACCAGCACCCGGCCCAGCCACGCGGCCCGCTGCCCCTGCTGCGCCCGGTGCCGGGCAAAGGCTTCCCCGGCATCCCGTGCCGGCTTGCCGCGGGAGGCATGCAGCTGCCGGTCGGCCAGCCGGCCCAGCGCCTGCATGAAATGGCGCGCCCGCACCCAGTCGCCCTGCCACAGCAAGGCAACACCCTGCTGCACCCACTGCAAGGCCTGTTCGGGCGGCAGGTTGTCGCCCACCAACTCGATCTCTGCATGCGGCGGCAGACCGGCTTCGGACCGCCAGCGGGCCTGCTGCGGCCGGCCGCGCCGGTCCTGCCAGCAGATCAGGGCCGGAGCAGCCGGGAATGAAGCGTCAACGGGAACTGTGGACATGTAAAGACCTGGAAACGGATGGAAAACCGGCCCGTGCGCAGGGCAAGCGGGCCGGAAAACGGTGCACGCAGGCCGGCAAGGCCCGGCCGTGCAGTCGTCGGATTACTTGAGGGCGTATACGGCCGGCAGGTTGCGCCAGGCACCGCGCACGTCCATGCCGTAGCCGAAGACGTAGCGGTTGGGCACGTCCAGACCGACAAAATCGGCCTTGATCGGCTTGACCTTGTCGATCAGCTTGTTGGCAAACACGGCGCTGTAAAACGACTTGGCCCCCATGCCCAGCACTTTTTCGCGGATGGCAGCCATGGTTTCGCCCTCGTCGAGGATGTCGTCGAGCACCAGTACCACGCGGTCACGTACGTCCTCTTTCGGTGCCGTGCGCCAGGTCAGTTCGCCGCCATGGGTCTTGTCGCCGTAGCGGCTGACATGCACGTAGTCAAAGTCCAGCGGAAACGCCAGACGCGGCAGCAACTGGCCGGAAAACACCACGGCGCCGCCCATGACCGACAGCACCAGCGGATAGGTTTCGCCAAGCTCGGCAGTAATGTCGGTGGCCATGCGTTCGATGGCGGCGCTGCACTGTTCGGCCGTGAACAAGACGTCAGCGCTGTTGAGCAACCCGCGGGCAGCGGCAATATTCGGCATGATGATGGCTTCCTTCTCAAACCCGAAAAACAAGAGCCGCCCCCGGTCGAGGAAGCGGCTGCGATGTTTCAAAAACGATTCCGGCGCGGATTCTACCCGGCGCGGCGCGATTCTAGCCAGTCGGCAAAGCCGCGGCTGACCTCGGGGTGACGAAGGGCAAAGTCGACCGTCGCTTTCAGGTAACCCAGCTTGGAGCCGCAGTCATAGCGCACGCCCGACAGCGGCCTGGCAAACACGGCTTCGTCCTGCATCAGCATGGCAATGCCGTCGGTCAGCTGGATTTCCCCGCCGGCACCTGGCGTCACGGTGCGCAGCTTGTCGAAAATGGCCGGCGTCAGGATGTAGCGCCCGATCACCGCCAGGTTTGAAGGCGCCTGGTCCGGATGCGGTTTTTCCACAATGCTGGTGACCCGCTGGCTGCCCTCGGCCGGTACTACCTCGACAATGCCATATGAGCCGGTTTCGCGCGGGTCCACCCGCTCCACGCCCAGCACCGAAGCACCGACGGTCTGGTAATGCTCGACCAGCTCGGCCACCGCACCGGAGGGCGAATCCACCAGATCGTCAGCCAGGATCACGGCAAACGGCTCGTCACCCACGGCCGGCCGGGCGCACAGCACGGCATGACCAAGCCCCAGCGCCTCGGTCTGGCGGATGTAGAGGCACGACACGTTGCGCGGCAGGATGCCCCGCACCGTATCCAGCAGCCGGTGCTTGTTGCGCAGTTCCAGTTCGGTTTCCAGCTCGTAGGCCTTGTCGAAATGGTCCTCGATGGCCCGCTTGCTGCGGCCGGTGACGAACACCAGTTCGGTAATGCCGGCTGCCACCGCCTCTTCAACGGCATACTGGATCAGCGGCTTGTCCACGATCGGCAGCATTTCCTTGGGACTGGCCTTGGTGGCCGGCAAAAAGCGGGTGCCCATTCCGGCCACCGGAAACACGGCCTTGCGAATCGGTTTCATGATGTTCCTTCTGCAATGCAAATCGGGTTCGGATCAGGCGCTGCCGGCCAGCAAGGCCAGCAGGGCTGCTTCATCCAGCACGGTAACGCCCAGCTCGTGTGCCTTGTCGAGCTTGCTGCCGGCAGCTTCGCCCGCAACCACGTAATGGGTTTTTTTCGACACGCTGCCGGTCACCTTGCCGCCAGCGGCCTCGATCCGCGCTTTGGCATCGTCACGCCCCAGGGTTGGCAGCGTGCCGGTCAGCACGAAAGTCTTGCCGCTGACTCCCGCCACGCCGGCATTCGTCACGGTTTCGACCGCAGGCCAGCTGACGCCGGCTGCCAGCAGGGCATCCACGACTTCACGGTTATGCGCCTCGGCAAAAAAGTCCACGATCGACCGGGCGACGATCGGCCCCACGTCCGGCGCCGTCATCAGCATGTCGTGATCGGCAGCCATCAATGCGTCCAGTGTACCGAAATGCCGGGCGAGATCACGCGCGGTGGCCTCGCCGACATTGCGGATGCCCAAAGCATAGACAAACCGTGCCAGCGTGGTGTGCCGGCAAGCCTCCAGCGCCCGGACCAGGTTTTCGGCACTCTTGTCGCCCATGCGCTCCAGCCGTGCCAGCGCCGGCTGGTCCAGGGCAAAGAGATCGGCCGGCGTATGCACCAGTCCGGCATCCACCAGTTGGTCGACCAGTTTTTCTCCCAGCCCCTCGACATCAAGCGCCTTGCGGCTGGCAAAGTGCTGCAAGGCCTGCTTGCGCTGCGCCGAGCAGTACAATCCGCCCGAACAGCGCGCCACCGCTTCGTCCGCCTCGCGCACGATGTGCGAGCCGCACACCGGGCACGCGACCGGCATCTCGAAGGCACGGGCCTGCGGAGGGCGGCGCTCGGCCAGCACGCTGACCACTTCCGGAATCACGTCGCCGGCCCGCCGCACGATGACGGTATCGCCCACGTGCACGTCCTTGCGCCGGACCTCGTCCTCGTTGTGCAGCGTGGCGTTGGTCACGGTCACGCCGCCGACAAACACCGGCTGCAAGCGCGCCACCGGCGTGATCGCCCCGGTGCGCCCCACCTGTACCGTAATGTCCTCGACCACCGTCAGCGCTTCTTCGGCGGGGAACTTGTGCGCCACCGCAAACCGTGGCGCCCGCGACACGAATCCGAGGCGCGCCTGTTCTGACAGGCGGTTGACCTTGTACACCACGCCGTCGATGTCGAACGGCAGGCTGGCACGCTGCGCCAGCATGGCTTCATAGGCACCGGTCAGCCCGGCCAGCCCGCGCACTACCGATCGCTGGCGGCTGACCGGCAATCCCAGCCTGGCCAGCCAGTCCATCGTGGCCGAATGGGTGGCTGGCAGGCTGATGCCATCGGCCTCGGCCACGGCGTAGGCAAAAAACGTCAGCCGGCGGCTGGCAGTAATGCGTGAATCCAGCTGCCGCAGGCTGCCGGCCGCGGCATTGCGCGGATTGGCAAAACGCTTGAGCCCGGCAGCGTCCTGCTCACTGTTCAGGCGTTCGAAATCCCGCTTGAGCATCAGCACCTCGCCACGCACTTCCAGCCGGGCAGGGACTGCGGCCGGAGCAAACAGGTCGTCGCCCGGCAGGCCTTCCAGCCGCAGGGGAATCGAGCGTACGGTGCGCAGGTTTTCGGTGACGTTTTCGCCGGTTTCACCGTCGCCGCGGGTGGCACCCTGTACCAGCACGCCGTGCTCGTACACCAGGCTGACTGCCAGCCCGTCAAACTTGGGCTCAACGGCGTATTCGACTTCATCCAGCCCCAGCCCGTCGCGTACGCGCTGGTCGAATGCTGCCAGCTCGGCATGGCGGCCGGCCGGATCGCTGTCCTGCATGTCGGAAAACACGTTGTTGAGCGACAGCATGGGCAAGCGGTGCGTCACGCTGGCAAAGGCGGCCAGCGGGGCACCGCCGACCCGGCGGGTCGGCGAGTCGGCACTCGCCAGCTCCGGATGCGCTGCTTCCAGCGCCTCCAGTTCGCGGAACAGGCGGTCGTACTCGGCATCCGGCACGCTGGGGGCGTCGAGTACGTAATATTCATGGTTGTAACGATGCAAAAGCGCGCGCAGTCCGGCTGCGCGCGCCGTCGGGTTCAGGTCGGTCATGGGGTCAGGCAAACAGGCGCAGGGCGGTGACCGATCCCGCAGCGATGCCGCGGTCGTCCATGCGCGAGTGAATCGCTTTGAGTTGCTGGCGAATGGTCTGCAGACCGGCCTCGGTCAGCGGCCGGCCGGCATCATCGACCAAATCGGCCTTGAGGGACCGCGCCAGTTGCTGGGCAAACAATACCGCCCGGTCAAAGACCGTGGCACATCCGGCGACGCGCGGCACGTCAAACAGCAGGGTGACCTGGCTGAAACGCTTTTCCAGCAGTTCCTGCG
>JAGPIM010000035.1 GCA_018055005.1 Laribacter sp. | reverse complement strand
TGGCGATCACCGTGTCGAGCGACACCTTGTGCTGCCCGTCCTCCAGCAAGGCCAGCTGGGCAATCTTGATGGCCTTTTCCGCAGCAATGCCGTTGCGCTCGATGCAGGGAATCTGCACCAGCCCGCCGACCGGATCACAGGTCAGCCCCAGGTGGTGTTCCATCGCCATTTCGGCGGCGTTTTCCACCTGCGCCGGCGAGCCGCCCAGGGCAGCGCAATAGGCTCCGGCCGCCATCGAGCAGGCCACGCCCACTTCGCCCTGACAGCCCACCTCGGCCCCGGAAATCGACGCGCCCATCTTGTAGAGCATGCCGATGGCCCCTGCCGTCGCCAGAAAATCGACCACGGCCGCATCACTGGCCCGCGCATTGAAATTGCGGAAATACTGCAACACCGACGGCACGATGCCGGCAGCGCCATTGGTCGGCGCCGTCACCACCCGGCCCCCGGCAGCATTTTCCTCGTTCACGGCCATCGCGTAGAGCATCGGCCACAGCATGATGTCCATGCGGCCGGCCAGTTGCTGGCTGACCAGCTTGCGGAAAATCGACGGTGCCCGGCGCTTGACCTGCAACCCGCCCGGCAACACGCCATCGTGACGGCAACCGGCCTCGATGCAGCCCTTCATCACCTCGGCAATGTCGAGCAGGCGCTGGCGCACGTCGGCCTCGTTGTGCCAGAAAAACTCGTTGGCCAGCACGATGTCGGCCACCGGTTTCTGCTCGCGCCGGCAATGTGCCAGCAGCTCGGCCGACGATGAAAACGGATACGGCGGCATTTCCCGCTCGGCCAGCGGCTCGCCGAACTGTTCTTCGGTCACGACAAAACCGCCGCCGATCGAGTAATAGCGCTGTTCGCGCAGGCAATGGCCCGCAGCGTCAAACGCGGCAAACTGCATGCCGTTGGAGTGCAGTTTCAGGAACTGGTGCCGGTTCAGCCGCACATCGGTGGCAAAATCAAAGCCGATCTCGCGCCGGCCGGCCAGCTTCAGCGGCATCCCGGCCTGCAAGGCACGAAAGCGCGGCTGAACGTCATCCGGATTCACCAGATGCGGCAAGGCGCCCTCCAGCCCCAGCAGCGTGGCCGACACCGTTCCGTGCCCCTCGCCTGTCAACGCCAGCGAGCCATACAGGTCAGCCTGCACGCGCGCCACCCGGTCGATCAGTCCGTCGGCCTCCAGCCCGGCCGCAAATTCGGCCGCGGCTTTCATGGGCCCGACGGTATGCGAACTCGACGGGCCGATGCCGATCTTGAACATATCGAACAAACTGATCATGAACTGCTTTCCTTCCAGCGCGGCCAGCCTGGCCAACGCGAATGTGTCTACTCCGGCTGGCGCGAATCCAGCCACAACGTGACCGGGCCATCGTTCACCAGCGCAACCTGCATGTCGGCGCCGAACACGCCGGTCGGTACCGGGCGCTGCAATGCTTCGGACATGGCAGCAACAAATTGATCAAAACGGCTGCGTGCAAGTTCCGGAGGCGCCGCACGGCTCCACGACGGCCGGTTGCCTTTGCGGCAGGAAGCAAACAATGTGAACTGGCTCACCGCCAGTACCTCGCCGCCATCCTCCAGCACCGAACGGTTCATGCGCCCTTCGGTATCGCTGAACACGCGCAGGTTGACGATCTTGCGTACCAGCCAGTCGATGTCGGCCGCACTGTCTTCCGGCTCGACCCCGACCAGCAGCAGCAGCCCTCGCCCGATCTCGCCCACAATCTGCCGGTCGACTTCCACGCTGGCCTGACCGACCCTCTGCAACAGAACTCGCATGCCTGCCCCTTTCTGGCGTGAGTGTACGTTATAGATTTATTAAACTCTAATAAACAATGAGCCCGCTGGTCGCACCGTCCGCGCCGCGCCAGGCAAAGAAAAGGCGCGCCCCCGGCCAGGAGTGCGCGCCAGCAGAAACCGGCCGTACGCTAGCGGCCTGGCGCAGCTTCCAGCACGTAATAAAACTCCTTGCGGTCCCCCGAGCGCAGCCCCTGCCACAAAGGATCGGCCGGCTTGACCGCATCACGGTCGCGCATCGTGAAGAAATGCCGGCACTCATGAGCACCAGCGTCGTCCAGCGGACGCAGCACCACGCCGCCGTGATAGCGGGCCAGCGCAATCAGGCTCAGCGACACGTCAGTCACCATGCAAGCATCGGCCAGCGGCGACACGGCCAAGGACTCGAACACCTTGCGGTAGCTTTTCTGCCCGTCAATCCACGGCAGCCACAGGCTGGCCGCCAGCGACCAGATCAGCGTCACGCCTGCTGCCCAGTTGGTCGCCGCCTTGCGGCCTCCCATGTGCCGCCGCGTCACCGCCCAGACCCACACTCCCGTGGCCACCAGCGCCAGCAGCAGCAGTGGCACGCTGACCTGCGGCACGTAGTCCGGATTGAAAAAATGCGCCCGCTGCGCCAGCCTGGCCGGCCAGCCGAAATTCATCGCGACCCAGCCAACCCACAGGAAAGCGGCGATCAGGCCAAAGGTCATCAGGCCAAACCAGTTGAAAAACGCCGCAGCCCCCCGGCGCAGGCCATCCAGTTCAACCGCCGCCAGCACGGCCAGCGGGATCAGCAGCGGCAGCGCCAGTTCCTGCTCCTTGACCGGCGACAGGAACAGCATCGCCGAGATCACCGCCACCATCAGCAAGGGCAGCTGGATCACCGGCGTTTGCCAGTGCCCCCGCCGGCGCCACAGCGTCCAGACGGCCAGCGGCCACAACGGCAGCGCAAACCACGGGAAAATCTCGAGGTAATAACCGAACTCGCGTACCGAGAACACGCTGCTGAAATCATGAAACACGCCCAGCGCCCGCTGGTGCAGCCAGAAATCGAACAAGAGCGGTGACGACTGCGCCAGGGCCAGTGGCCATACCAGCACCAGCGGCAGGCCGACAGTCAGCCCCACCGCCCAGGTCTTGGCGTGTTCCGGCGTGCGCCAGGCCCGGAACACCGGCAGCAACAGCGCCACCAGCCAGACCAGACCGGCACCGGCCACGCTTGACGACAGGGCCAGCGCACCACTGGCCAGCCCCAGCAAGAGGCCGGCCATCCAGCCTTGCGTCCGGGCACGCGACAGTGCCCACAGCGCCAGTGCCATGGCAGCAAAAGACGCTACATCCGGCGACGCCGAATGGCCGAACAGCATCAATCCCAGCGCCCCCAGCAACAGCATGGCGGCACTGCGCCCGTGCCGGTAACCGATCAGGTCACGCCCGGCCAGACCGGTAAACCACAGGGCCAGCGCCATGAAAAGCGGCGTGGCCAGCCGCATGCCGTCTGCCAGCGGCATCACCGGCCGCAGCAGGCCGGCAAACCCGGCCGCCACCCAGTAATACAGGGGCGAGGCATCCAGATAGGGAACGCCGGCAATGGTCGGCACCAGCCAGTGGCCGTCCTCCAGCATGGACTGCACCACGCCGACGACGTAACCCTCGTCCGGTTTCCACGGATCGTGACCGAAAATGCCCGGCCAAAGCCAGAAAAAGCACAGCAGCAGCAGCAGCCACGGCCGCTCGACGCTGTGGGCGGCCGGACTGTCCTGCATAGGGGTATAGGTAAGCATGCCTGAACCTGGAGTCACGAAAAACCGGCGCCACAAAACAGCGCCGCCCGCATATGGAGCGGGCGGCAATGATACCTGTTAAGCCTGCTGGCCCGCATCCCGCAGGCCGGCAGCCTAGCGGGCAGCCACGATCTTGATCTCGACCTTCCACTCCGGATTGGCCAGCTGCGCCTGCACGGTGGCCCGCGAAGGCGGATTGTCGTGGTCCAGCCAGGCATCCCACGCCTCGTTCATGCCTTCGTAATCGGCGAGGTCGGCGAGGAAAACCGTGACATCGACAATGCGCGACTTGTCCGAACCGCAGCGTTCGAGCAGGCCATCCACTGCGGCCAGCACGTCGGCCGTCTGGCCACGGATGTCAAGACTGGTGTCACCGGGCACCTGGCCTGCCAGGAAAACCAGGTCACCGGCGATCACGGCTTCGGAAAGCCGGTGGCCGGGGTCAATGCGTTCGAGAAACATGCAGTCCATCCTTCCAGTGGGTTTTAAGGCAGGACCGATTGTCGCCCGCCCCCGGCATCCCGGCAATGTCCTTGTCCTGCATCATCCGGTTTGCAGGTCAGCCACCAGCACACGCAGGAAGCGCGCGGCCTCCATGCCGGTGGCGGCCCGGTGGTCAAAAGTCAGCGAAACCGGCAGGACACGGTGGACGCCGACCGACCCGCCTACAGCCACCGGCTGCGGCCGGATGCGCCCGGCGCCGACAATGCAGACAGTGGGCGGCACGATCACCGGACTGGCGTAACGCCCGGCCACCATGCCGAAATTCGACAGCGTGATGCTGTGGCCGCGCAGCTCTTCCGGCGCCAGCGACCGGTTTTTCACATCGCGCTTCATCGCTTCGATGCCCGCACGCAGGTCTGCCTCGCTGCGTGCGCCCACATCGCGCAAGACCGGCACGAACAGCGCGTCGTCCATGTCCAGCGCCACGCCCAGGTCAATCGTGTCGCGACGCCGGAACGACAGGCTGGCCGCGTCAAACCAGCCGTTGAGTACCGGCACGGCGCGGCAGGCCGCCACGATGGCGCGGATCAGCCGCAGGGTCGTGTCGCTGCCAGCAGGCCAGGCATCAATGTCGGCATCCTCCACCAGTGTCACTGCGGCCACTTCCGCATGGGCCCGGCTCATCGACTGGGCCATGGCGCGGCGCGGGCCACGGATGCGCTCGTAGTGTTCGGGTGGCTCGGCCACAGACGGGGCCGATACCGGAGCCGGCCGGCCGGCCTGCGCTTCGACATCTGCCAACACGATCACCCCGTCCGGGCCGCTGCCCGTGACCGCAGACAATTCCACTCCCAGCCGGGCAGCCAGCAGGCGGGCGGCCGGCATGGCCCGGACCACGCCTCCGCCCGGTGCCGTTTTCCGCTCGAACGCCACACCGGGCACGGTGGCACCGGCTGCCGGACGGACGGGTTCCACATGGCCGACCACTGTGCCGCTGTCATTGCACTGCGCGTCCTCGTCAATGTCCACCAGCGGCGCGCCCAGCGGCACGATGTCGCCGACTCCGGCATGGCAATGCACGACCAGTCCGGCAAACGGAGCCGGCACATCGACAATCGCCTTGGCCGTTTCTACCGACAGGAGCGGCTGGTCGAGCACCACCCGGCTGCCCTCGCCGACATGCCAGGCCACGATTTCCGCTTCCTGCAGGCCTTCACCCAGATCGGGCAGACAAAAGGTTTTCATGCGGCTTCTCCCTTGTTCGGATCAACAGGCCAGCACGCGCTGGCAGGCCGCCAGGATACGCGCCGGGCCCGGCAGGTAGTCGTCCTCGCGGCGCGCCAGCGGCATCGGAATGTCAAAGCCGGTAACCCGCTCGACCGGCGCCAGCAGGTACGCCAGCCCTTCCCCGGCCAGCCGGGCGGCAATCTCCGCGCCCAGGCCGCCGCTCAATGGTGCTTCGTGCACGATCACCACCCGCCCGGTGCGGGCGACCGATGCCAGTACGGTATCCATGTCCAGCGGCTTGAGCGTGGCCATGTCGATCACCTCGGCCTCAATGCCCTGGCCGGCCAGCGTGTCGGCCGCCAGCAGGGTTTCGTGAATGGCCGCACCCCAGCTGACCAGGGTGAGATCGCTGCCGGGTCGCAGCACAAACGCCTGGCCAAGCGGCAATGCCGTCCCGTCGTCGGCCACCGGCTCGCGCAGCAGGCGGTAGAGCCGGGTAGGCTCGAGGAACACCACTGGGTCCGGGTCCCGGATGGCGGCCAGCAAGAGGCCATAGGCCCGGGCCGGCGAGCTGGGCGACACCACCTTGATGCCGGGAATGTGCGCCAGCCAGGCTTCGGGCGAATCGGCATGATGCTCGGGCGCATGGATGCCGCCGCCGACCGGTGTACGCAGCACCATCGGGCAGGCCAGCCGGCCACGGGTACGGTGCCGCATGCGGGCAGCATGGTTGATCAGCTGGTCGAAGGTGGAATACATGAAGCCGGCAAACTGGATTTCGCAGACCGGCCTGAGCCCCTGCGCCGCCAGTCCGACCGCCATGCCGGCAATCAGCCCCTCGGCCAGCGGAGTATCGAACACCCGCCGCTCGCCAAAGCGGGCCTGCAAGCCCTGGGTGGCGCGAAAGACGCCGCCGTTGAGGCCGATGTCCTCGCCGAACAGCAGGACGTCCGGGTCGTGTTCCAGCTCGTACGCCAGCGCGGCGGTGATGGCGTCCAGCAATGTCAGTCCGCTCATGCTTCAGTCCCCTTCGGCCACAAAACGGTCGCGCTGCGCCAGCAGGTCGGACGGCAGGCTGGCGTAGAGCCGGTCGAACAGCTCGCTGCGCGGCATCGGCGCCACCGCCTGGTATGCGGTGACGGCCTGCTGGACGGCGGTCTGGGTTTCGGCCAGCAGGGCTTCTTCGTCCGCCTTGGCCCACAGCCCTTCGCTGCTCAGGAAGCGACGCAGCCGTACCAGAGGCTCACCGGCCCAGGCGGCGCTGACTTCGGCCTCCGGCCGGTAACGGCGGGCGTCGTCGGCCGTGGTGTGGTCGGCCAGCCGGTAGGTCAGGCATTCCACGACACTGGCGCCATGGCCGGCACGCGCCCGTTCGACGGCCTGCCCGACGGTCTGCCGCACGGCCACGATGTCGTTGCCGTCGCACTGCACGCCCGGCACGCCGGCCGCAATGGCTTTCTGCGCCAGGGTTTCTGCCCGGGTCTGCCGCTGGCGGGGCACCGAGATCGCCCACTGGTTGTTGATGATCACGAACACCACCGGCAGGTTCATCACACCGGCGGCGTTGACGGCCTCGTAAAAATCACCTTTGGAGGTGGCACCGTCGCCCAGGCAGCACACGGCCACCCGCGGCTGATGCCGGTAGGCAAAGGCCGCCGCTACGCCCACGGCATGCAGGCACTGGCTGGCGATGGGCACGGCCACCGGAAAATCCTCGCGCGGTCCGGCAAAGTCGCTGCCGCGTTCATCGCCGCTCCAGTACAGCAGCACGCAGTCCAGGGGGACGCCACGCCACAGCAGGGCGCCGGTGTCGCGATAAGTCGGCAGCAGCACGTCCTCCGCCCGCATGACACTCGCCAGCCCGACCCGGCTGGCCTCCTCGCCCAGCGACGAGGGATAGGTACGCAGCTGCCCGGTACGCTGCAAGGCCACGGCCCGCGCGTCGAACACGCGGGTCAGTGTCATGGCGCGGTACACCGGCACCAGCTCCGCCGGATCAAACCCGGCCGGCCGGGCAGCCAGCCGGCCACCGGCATCCAGCCAGTCCTGCCTTTCGACCGTAAAACTCGCTATCGTGTGCATGCCCTGCCTCCCGGTCATCCCCGCTGTCATGCGGGAGCCATACTTGCTGGATAGGCATTGCCCGAAGATTTGTCATGCTGCGGCGCGGCAGCCGGAGCAGACGTTTACAATGCCGTCCATTCATTTTGCGGAGTTTTGTCATGTCGCCCGTCCTTGCCTTCGACATCGAGACCATCCCCGACATCAGTGGCCTGCGCGCAATCCGCCAGCTGTCGCCGGACATGCCGGACGCCGACGTGGCCGAATGGGCGCTGCAACGCCAGCGTGCGAAATCCGGTTCGGACTTTTTGCCGCACCATTTGCAGCGGGTGGTGGCCATTTCCTGCGTGTTGCGCTGGGGCAACGACAAGCTGCGGATCGGCACGCTGGGCGAACAGGACAGCAGCGAAGCGGACATGATCGCGGCGTTTTTCGACCTGATCGGCCGCTACAGCCCGCAGCTGGTCAGCTGGAACGGCGGCGGATTCGACCTGCCGGCCTTGCACTACCGCGCGCTGGTCCACGGCATCACCGCTCCGCGCTACTGGGACATGGGGGACGGCGATTTTGCCGACAGCCGTGATTTCAAGTGGAACAACTACATCAGCCGCTACCACCAGCGGCATCTGGACCTGATGGACCTGCTGGCGATGTACCAGCCCCGCGCCAATGCCCCGCTGGACGACATGGCCAGGCTCTGCGGTTTTCCGGGCAAGCTCGGCATGGACGGCAGCCAGGTGTGGCCGGCCTACCAGGCCGGGCAACTGGCCGACATCCGCGACTATTGCGAAACCGATGCCGCCAATACCTATCTGGTATACCTGCGTTTCCAGCTGATGCGCGGCTCGCTGACGCCGGCGGAATACGCCACGGAAATCCGCCTGGTCCGCGACTGGATCGGCGCTGAAGCCGGCAAGGCGCACTGGGCGGCATTCCTTGCCGCCTGGCCCGAAGCCTGACCGGCCACGCCCTGCCCTACCAGCCGGTGGCCAGCCGGGTGACCAGATCGGCTGTCGCCAGCGGGTATTCCAGCGGGAACAGGTGGCTGCCTGGTGCTGGCTCCACCTGCATGCCCAGCCGCCGCCGGATGAAGCGCAGGTCCGAAGGCTTGATCACGTCGGTCTGCTGGCCGACCACATAGACCGCAGGCATGGCCAGCGGACGGGCCAGCCGGCCCCAGACATGCGGCAGGGTGCAGTACACGCGGTATTCGATCTCGGGCCGGAAGGCCAGCCGTACGCCTCCGTCACTGGGCTCGCTGCCGAGCCGGGCATAGTCGGCCAGCACGTCCGGATCAAAACGGGAAAACGGCCGCTTGGCAGCGAAATACGCCTGCATGGCATCGGTACTGTCAAAGGTGTCGCGGCGCCGGAGCGTCACGCCGGCCGGGGTGATGGCCTCGATCCGGCCCAGCCGTTTGGCCGCCCACAGTCCGCGCGAACGCCAAGGCGACATCAGGGGCGAATCCAGTATCACCAGTCCGCGGAACAGTTCGGGCCGCCTCAGCGCCACCATGACGGTCAGCGCCCCGCCCAGCGAATGCCCGACACCGATGACCGGACGGCCGACGGCGGCAATGGCCTGTTCCATCTCGTCGACGAGGTGCGGCCAGTTGTCGCTGACCGGATAGCGCGGATCATGACCGATGCGCT
The DNA here is from genome assembly GCA_018055005.1 of Laribacter sp. Classification (GTDB taxonomy): domain Bacteria; phylum Pseudomonadota; class Gammaproteobacteria; order Burkholderiales; family Aquaspirillaceae; genus Laribacter. The sequence continues at coordinate 9,729 of JAGPIM010000035.1, read as the reverse complement.
CGATGGCGTGCACGTCGAAGGCATCCTCCAGACGGGACAACAGCTTGCGGTAGCAACCGGCCGGATAACTGTTGGCATGGGCAAAGTGCAGGGCTGGGCGCATCGGCATTAAAACGTTCGTTTCATTGAGGTTGCAGGTTAGCATAACGTCCTTGCGCATACGTAAAAGGCATATTCAGGATGACCGGCTGCAATGCCGCCCCGCAGCATCCCGGCAAGGTCCCGCCGGCATCGTTCGCCCACGCCCTGTCTGACGGCAGGCAGAAACGGGGCGGACCGTATGCGGGCGCCTCCCGCCGCAGCCGGTCCGGATACCGGTCAACAACCGCACAAAAATTGTGCAACCCGGCTTACGCATGTCATGATCCCGCGATCACAGTCCACACCTGCTTTCATGAACACCGACCCCGAGACCCCACTCCAGCCCGCCGGTTTGCGCGGATACCGGGGGTTGTCCCGCCGGGATGTCGGACTGGTCGTGCTGTTCTTCCTGCTGTTCGAGTGCGTGGCTTTGTGGAGCTGGTACCTCAACGAGCATGCCAGGCTCGAACGCAGCTTCATGCACGACAGCGAAGCGCTGTACCAGCAGGTTTCCCAGCGTTTCGACCAGAACGAAGCCGCCCTCAACAGTCTGGCCGCCCTGTTTTCCACCTTTGACGGTCTCAATTACCGGGACATCAACACCTTTACCGGCACCCTGCTGGAACAGTATCCGCACCTCTTTGCCATTGATGTCCTGCAACGGGTGGACCATGCCCAGCGCCCGGCCTTCGAACGCGATCTGGCCCAAAGCGCTGGTGCTGCCCTGACCATCCGCGACTACGTCGACGGTAGCTGGCAGGTGGCTCCCTCCCGGCCGCAATACCTGCCGGTCATCTTTGTTGCCCCGCCCCGCGTGCTGCCAGGATCAGCCCTCGGGCTGGATGCGCTGGAGTCCCGCCCCCTGCGCGCGGCCATCAGCCAGTCGCTGGCCCATGGCCGGGTGGTGGCTTCGCCGCCCTACCGGCTGTTGAACGGCAAGCCCGGTTACGCAGTCAGCCTGCCCCTGAAACTGCGTGACGTGCCAACATACAGCAATGCCTCCAGCAATTTCGCCATCCTGCTGGTGATTGACACGCACCGTCTGCTGTCACAGCTGGACCTGGAAGACCTGCCCAGCCGGATCCGCCTGTTCTACCGCCGGCCGGGCAGCAATACCGCACCACCGCTGATTTTCGACAACCGTGGTGAACGGGTACCGCCAATCACGGGCGACCTGCAGTTCAGCCGCACGCTGGCATCCAACTACCAGCCCTTCACTCTCGACATCCAGCGCAACATTGCCCTGCGCGACCTTAACCTGTCGCTGTTTGCCCTGATCGCCACTGCCGGCCTGCTGCTGACCGCGCTGCTGATGGCCTGGCTGATCCAGCGCCGCGAAACCGCAGAACAGCGACGGCAGGCAGCAGCCGAGCTCTACACCAGCCGCGAGCGGGCCAGCGTCACGCTGCAGGCCATCAACGACGGGGTCATCACCTTTGGCCTGTCACAGCGCATCGACTTCATCAACCCGATGGCAGCCACCCTGACTGGCGTGTCGGCCAGTGCTGCCATCGGCAAGCCGATCGACCAGGTAGTGCGGCTGCGCTACGACTTCGCCCAGACCCTGCCCGCCAACCCGTTCAAGCTCTGCCTGCGCGGCGGACATGCCATCGACCTTGCCGACAACAGCCTGCTGCTGCATCCCGGTGGTGAGGAAATCCTGCTGGAAGGCAATATTTCGCCGCTGTTCGACCCCAACAGCCAGGTGATCGGCGGCGTGTTCGCCTTCCGCAACATGGGTCCGGTCCGCCAGCGGGCACGTCAGGCTCTGGAAGAAAGCGAGCGGCGCCTGCACGAACACGAGGCCCATCTGGCGCATGTGGCGCGCTTGCACACCATGGGCGAAATGGCCAGCGGCATCGCCCACGAACTCAACCAGCCGCTTGCGGCCATCGTCAATTACAACCAGGCCTGCCTGCGCCTCATCGAGGAAGACGAGCCGGATTTTCCGACGCTGCGGCACGCACTGTCGGCCACGGCCACCCAGGCCCAGCGCGCCGGTGAAATCCTCAAGCGCCTGCGAGCCTTCGTGGCCCGCCAGCCCATCCATCTGGCACCGGTCGACCTGAACCAGGTCGTCAAGGACGTACTGGCGCTAGCCGAATACGACGTGCGCCGCCAGGAAGTCACGGTGGACACCGGGTTCAGCCGCGATCTGCCGCCGATCATCGCCGATGCCATCCAGCTTGAGCAGGTAGTGCTCAATCTTTTGCGCAATGCACTGGATGCCACCCAGAGCGTGGTGCCGTGGGGACGCATCCACCTTGCCACCAGCCATGCAGAACAACATGTTCGCTTGACGATTAGTGACAATGGCTGCGGTTTGGGCGAACATGCCGAACGCATGTTCGAACCGTTCTACACGACAAAATCCTCAGGCATGGGTCTGGGCCTGACCATCTGCCAGACCATCATCGAGTCGTTCGGTGGCCGCATCCGTGCGGCCAACCAGGCTGCCGGTGGTGCCGTGTTCACGATCGAGCTGCCGCTCAACACCCCGTCTTCAGTGGAATCCCGCCATGTCACATCCGATGCCCCCTCGACAGCAGCTTGACCCGACCGTCTACGTGGTCGACGACGATCCGGCCGTGCTCGATTCGGTCGTCCTGCTGCTGCGTTCGCATGGCATCACCGCCCAGCCGTTCGACTCGGCCCGCCACTTCCTCCAGACCTACCAGCCAGGCCAGATCGCCTGTCTGGTGCTGGACCTGCGCATGCCCGGCATGGGCGGACTGGAACTGCAGCACGAACTGGCTGCGGCTGACTTTGACATCCCGATCATCTTCCTGACCGGACACGGCGACGTACAACAGTGCAGCCATGCCTTCCGTGCCGGTGCCATCGACTTCCTGACCAAGCCGATCGACGAACTGGCGCTGGTGTCCTCCGTGCGCCACGCCGTACAGGAAAGTATCCGCCGCCACACCAAGCAGGCGCAGACGCGCGAAGTGGAAGAGCGCCTCACCCGCCTGTCCAAACGCGAGCTGGAAATCGTCCGCTACATCGTCGACGGCATGTCCAGCCGGGAAATCGCCCATTTGCTGGAGCTGTCGCCGCGCACCGTCGAAGCCCACCGCGCCAACATCTATGACAAGCTCGAAGTGGTGACGCTGGCCGATCTCGTGCGCCTGTACCTGACCGCCCTTTCCGACCGCAAACTGGCTGAACGGCTCAATGCCATGGCGTCAGCCTGACCGGCACCTGCACAAGGCGGCGTATAATCGCGCGTTTTTTGCCCTGTGCTGCCGCCGATGTCCCGCGACCTGCTTGCCCCGATCGATGCCCTGCTGACCTGCTGCCTGGTTCGCGACCGTCACGCCCTCCAGCGCCGCCGGCGCGAACTTGCAGACCGGATCAAGTCCGGCAAGCCGGCTGACCGGCTGGCCGCGCAGCTCCTGGCCGCCGCACAGGCGTCGGCCGACAAGGTGGCCGCACGACGCGAGCGCCTGCCGGCACCCGCGTTTGACGAAGCCCTGCCGGTCAACCAGAAGCGGGACGAACTGCTGGCCGCCATCGACGCCAACCAGGTGGTCATCGTCTGCGGCGAAACCGGCTCGGGCAAGACCACCCAGTTGCCCAAGCTGTGCCTGCAACTCGGCCGCGGCACCCGCGGGCTGATCGGCCACACCCAGCCGCGCCGGCTGGCGGCGCGTTCGGTGGCCAGCCGCATTGCCGAAGAACTGGGCACGCAGATCGGCCAGGGCGTCGGTTTCAAGGTGCGCTTTACCGACCGCACTTCCGAGCAGAGCTTCATCAAGCTGATGACCGACGGCATCCTGCTGGCGGAAACGCAGACCGACCGTTACCTCGAGGCCTACGACACCCTCATCATCGACGAGGCGCACGAGCGCAGCCTCAACATCGACTTCCTGCTCGGCTACCTGCGCCAGTTGCTGCCGCGCCGGCCCGACCTCAAGATCATCATCACCTCGGCCACCATCGACGCCGAACGCTTCAGCCGCCACTTCAACGGCGCTCCGGTCATCGAAGTGTCCGGCCGCACCTACCCGGTCGAAGTCCGCTACCGGGCACTGGGGGAAAAGGACGAAGACGACCGCGACCTCGCCATGGAGGACGCCATTGTCGATGCCGTGGACGAACTGGCCCGCCTCGGCTCCGGCGACATTCTGGTGTTCCTGCCCGGCGAGCGCGAAATCCGCGACACTGCCGAGGCGCTGCGCAAGGCGCGCCTCACCGTGCGCTACGAAGTGCTGCCACTGTTTGCCCGCCTGTCCAACGAAGAGCAGAACCGCATCTTCAAGGGCGGCAACGGCCGGCGCATCGTACTGGCGACCAACGTCGCCGAAACCTCGCTCACCGTCCCCGGCATCCGCTACGTCATCGACACCGGACTGGCTCGCATCAAGCGCTACAGCCCGCGCGCCAAGGTCGAGCAGCTGCTGGTCGAGAAAATCTCGCAGGCCGCTGCCCGCCAGCGCGCCGGCCGCTGTGGCCGGGTTGCCGCCGGCGTGTGCATCCGCCTGTATGCCGAAGACGACTTCAACGCCCGCCCGGCCTTTACCGATCCGGAAATCGTCCGCTCCAACCTCGCCGCCGTCATCCTGCGCATGGCATCGCTGCGGCTGGGAGCCGTGGTCGAATTCCCTTTCATTGATCCGCCATCGGCACGCCTGATCGCCGACGGCTACGACGTGCTGCACGAACTCGGCGCGGTCAGCGAGCGCGGCGAACTCACCCCGCTGGGCCGCGAACTGGCCCGCATCCCGGTCGACCCGAAAATCGGCCGCATGCTGCTGGCGGCGCGTGACTACCACTGCCTGCGCGAAATGCTGGTGCTGGTGTCGGCGCTGTCGATCCAGGACCCGCGCGAGCGCCCCTTCGATGCCCGCGAGGCAGCCGAACGCGCCCAAGCCCGCTTTGCCGACGAACGATCGGACTTTCTCGGCTTTCTGGCGCTGTGGGATTTCTTTGACGACGCACTCAAGCACAAGAAATCCAACCGCCAGCTGGTCGAGCTGTGCCACAGCCATTTCCTGTCGCACCTGCGCCTGCGCGAATGGCGCGAACTGCACGGCCAGCTGGCGCAGATCGCCCACGACCTTGAGCTGCGCGAAAACCAGACCCCGGCCACCTTTGAGCAGCTGCACAAGGCGCTGCTGACCGGCCTCTTGGGCAACCTCGGCATGAAGTCGATGGAAGGCGACGACTACCTAGGCGCCCGCGGCATCCATTTCCATGTCTTCCCCGGCTCCGGCCTGAAAAAGAGCAAGCCGAAATGGCTGGTGGCGGGCGAGCTGACCGAAACCAGCCGCCTGTATGCGCGCACCGTCGCCAAAATCGAGCCGGAATGGATCGAGCCTTTGGCGATGCATCTGGTGAAGCGCCACTACTTCGAACCGCACTGGGAAAAAGCCCGTGGTGAAGTGGTGGCCAGCGAGCGCGTGACGCTGTACGGCCTCAATATCGTGCCGCGCCGCACCGTCAGCTACGGCCGCATCGACGCCACCGAAGCACGGCAGATCTTTATCCGCGAGGCGCTGGCCAACGGCCAGCTGCACACGCAGGCACCGTTTTTCCGCCACAACCAGCGCCTGATCCGCGAAGTGGAAGAACTCGAACACAAGGCGCGCCGGCAGGACGTGCTGGTGGACGAGGAAACCCTGGTCGCCTTCTACGACGAGCGCATTCCGGCCGACATCTGCGACGCCCGCAGCTTTGATGCCTGGCGGGAGAGTGCGGAAAAAACCGACCCGAAACTGCTGTTCCTCGACCGCGACTACCTGATGCAGCACGCGGCAGAACACATCACCGAAGAACAGTTCCCCGAATGGCTGGACACGCCGGACGGCCGCCTGCGCCTGCGCTACCGCTTCGAACCGAACCACCCGCTCGACGGCGTAACGGTCGACGTGCCGCTGGCCATCCTCAACCGGCTGGAACCGGCCCGGCTGGAGTGGCTGGTGCCGGGGATGATCCGCGAAAAGCTCGCCCTGCTGATCAAAGCGCTGCCCAAGCAGATCCGCCGCGCCTGTGTGCCGGTGCCGGATTTCGTCACCCGTTTCCTGTCGACCGGCCCGCGGCAGGATCAGCCGGTCGGCCCGCAGCTGGCACGCTTCATCCTGCGCGAAACCGGCGGGGTGGAGGTAGACCCGGCGGCCTTCGAGGCTGCCGAGCTGCCGGCCCATGCGCGCATGAACCTGCGCGTGCTCGACGACGGGCGGCAGGAGCTCGGCATGGGACGTGACCTCGTCACCCTGCAAAAGCAGTTCGGCACCGCCGCCGAACTCACCTTCCGCGACAGCACCCACGAATTCGAGCGTGACGACGTGCAGGGCTGGGACGTGGGTAACCTGCCAGAAAGCATCCAGTTCGCCCGCGGGCGCCAGCAGCTGACTGGCTATCCGGCGCTGGCCTGCGAGGAAGACCGGGTGGCCCTGCGCCTGTTCGATACGCCGGAAAAAGCCCGGGCCGCACACCGGCAAGGGGTAGTGCGCCTGCTGCGCCGCGAGCTGAAGGAACACATGAAGCAGCTCGCCAAGGGGCTGCCGGGCTTTACCCAGATCGCCCTGCAACTGCGCGGTGTCGCCAGCGCCGACGTGCTGCTGGACGACGCCGTGGCCTGCATCTGCGACCGCGCCTTTATCGGTGACGACGATGCGCCGCGCAGCCAGAAAGCCTTTGACGAGCAGAAAAAACGCGCCCGCACCCGCCTGCCGGCCGTCACGCAGGCGGTGACGCAATACCTGACCGCAATTGCCGCCGAATACACCAGAACCACGCAGATGGCCGACAAGCACCGGCTGGGGCCGAAGCTCGGCCCGGAAATCCGCGCGCTGGTGTATCCGGGGTTTCTGGCCGCCACACCGTGGGCACAGCTCCCGAATCTGCCGCGCTACCTGAAAGCCAAGCAGCTGCGCATGGACAAGTACGCCAGCAACAGCCAGCGTGACGGCCAGCGCGGTGCAGAAGTTGTCGCCCTGTGGCAGCGCTGGGCTGACAAGGTGGCCGAGCTGGACGCCCGCGAAGGCGCGCCGCAGGCGCTGCGCGACTTCCGCTGGCTGATCGAGGAATTGCGCGTCAGCCTGTTCGCGCAGGAGCTGAAAACGCCGTTCCCGGTATCGGTGAAACGGCTGGAAAAAGCCTGGGCCGATCTCCGGCTGTAGGCAGACTGCCGGCAATACGGTCCGGAGACGGTTTGACGGACTGCATGAGCCTGCCGGCCAGCCCCCTGACGGGTCTGGTCTGCCGGCGAACCGGTCTCTCTGCCCTTGCCGACGCACATCCTGCCCGGCCCGCTTCCACAGCGCCAGCCATCGCAGACCCGCACGTGAGTACCCAGGCATGGCACCTCACCATCAGGAACCTGGCCAGTTCCCGCTCACAGGCCAGGCCGGCAAACTGCGGCAAACCCGGCCGTGATGGAATGCACCTGCTGCGCCGACCTGCATGCACATGAGTGCCGGGCATGGCACCGGCCAACCGGTGCATGCGCCGTCAGGAACCTGAACCGGATGCCGGCTCCGCTTCAGGCCAGACCGGTCATCCGGCCGTCCTTCACGTCAATCCGCAATGCCTGCGGCGATTTCGACAGCCCCGGCATGCGCATGATGTTGCCGGCCAGTGCCACGATGAAGCCGGCACCGGCGCTGGGGATGAGCCGGGTCACCGGCAGGATGAAGCCTTCCGGTGCACCGCGACGCTTGGGGTCGGCGGTAAAGGAATACTGCGTTTTGGCCACGCACACCGGCAGGTGTGCAAGGCCCATGGCCTCGATGCGGGCCAGATCGCGCCGGGCAGCCTCGCTGAGCCGGACGCCGGCGCCACCATAGACCTTGCGCACGATGGCATCGAGCTTGTCGGCTACGCTGTCATCGTCGGCATAACTCAGCTGCACCGGCGCATCCGGTGCCTGCGCAGCTGACAACACCGCCCAGGCCAGCGCCTCGGCACCCACACCGCCCTTGGCATGACCGTCGCACGGCGCAAAGGCCACGCCGCGCTGGTGGCAGTATTCGGCCAGCATGGCGATTTCGTTGTCACTGTCGTCAGCAAACCGGTTGAGTGCCACAACGACACGCTGTCCGAAACCAGCCAGGTTGTCGAGATGGCGTCCGAGGTTGGCCAGCCCCTGCATCAGGGCCGCCGGCTGTGGCTGCCTGACGTCGGCCAGCTCGCAACCGCCATGCCACTTGAGCGAGGCCAGCGTGGTGACCAGCACTACGGCCGCAGGTGCCAGCCCGGTCTGCCGGCTGACGATGTTGAAGAATTTTTCCGCCCCCAGGTCCGAACCGAAGCCGGCTTCGGTAATCGCCCAGTCCGCGACCGACAGTGCGGCACGGGTGGCCGCCACCGAATTGCAGCCGTGTGCGATGTTGGCAAACGGTCCGCCATGCACGAAGGCGGCATTGCCTTCCAGCGACTGCACCAGATTAGGTTTGACGGCTTCTTGCAGCAGCGCCATGACGGCACCGGTGCAGCCGAGTTCCTGGCCGGTCAGCGGCGTACCGTCGGGACGGAAACCGAGGACCAGTGCATCCAGCCGGCGGCGCAGGTCGGCTTCGTCCTGTGCCAGACACAGCACGGCCATGATTTCCGATGCAGCCGTGATGTCAAAGCCGGTTTCGGCAGGTATGCCATTGGCCCCGCCGCCCAGCCCGGTCACGATCTGCCGCAAGGCCCGGTCGTTGACATCAAGCACCCGGCGCCACAGCACTTCGGCAAGCGGCGTTTCCGGCTGCTGGAAACGCAGGTTGTCGAGCAGTGCAGCAATCAGGTTGTTGGCGCTGGTGACGGCATGAAAGTCACCGGTAAAGTGCAGGTTGATGGCCTCCATCGGCAGCACCTGGGCGTAACCGCCCCCCGTGGCTCCACCCTTGACGCCAAAGCACGGCCCCAGTGACGGCTCACGCAGGGCCAGTGCGGCAGTCTGCCCGAGACGCTGCATGGCCTGGGCCAGGGCAATCGACACCGTGGTCTTGCCGCTGCCGGCCGGCGTGCCGCTGGTGGCGGTAACCAGGATCAGCCGGCCGCGGGCCGGCCGGTCGGCACGCAGCGTGACCTTGGCCTTGTCACGGCCATAGGGCTCGTATTCGTCCGGGTCCAGTCCGATCCGGCAGGCAAGGTCAGTAATGGGCAACAGGCTGGCGCGCTGGGCGATATCGAGGTCGGAAAGCATGGCTGGGCAGGAAAACCGGAATGGCAGAAACCGGAATTATCGCCAAAACCCGTCATGCCGGACGCGAATCACGGGCCGAAAAAACCCCGCCGCAATACGCTGGCGGGGTAAGGGCAAACCCGGCGGAATCAGCGGGTAGCGACGTCGATCACGGCCCGGGCCGCCACTTCGGCACCGTTGCGCTTGAGCTCAAGGTGCAGCTTGCGGAACACGCCGGCCAGCCACGCCTGGTACGGGCGGTCAGCCAGGGCATTGAGGGCGGCCTGAGCCAGGTTGGCGGCCGTGGCTTCGTGTTGCAGCAGCTCGGGGACCACAAACCGGCCGGCCAGGATGTTGGGCAGTCCGACATAGGGCAACCGCAGTTTTTTCTTGACGATGCGGTAGGTGGTGCCGGAAATGCGGTAACTGATGACCATGGGCCGTTTGGCCAGTGCCACTTCCAGTGTGGCCGTACCGCTGGCGGCCAGCACAAGGTCGCTGGCAACCATGGCTTCGCGCGCATGGCCGTACAG